>NZ_QZDT01000080.1 GCF_009917485.1 Parablautia muri | reverse complement strand
TTCTCTTTCTCTATGCTGATGTCATTATATCGGTTAATTCTGTGACAATCAATCAGATTTATTTGAAGCCAGAATAAATGGGCGGCAACACTATTTCTATTTTTCTGACTATGCTCATATCTTTCCAGCCTCCTTATCCCTGTCCTTCTGTCCCTGCATCCACCGCTTTGGGTTCCGGCAGATATACGGATTTATACCAGTTTGCATAGGTCTCCGCAGATGTCTTATTGCCCGTCTTGGCTTTCACATAGCCGTTCGCCAGCGGCCTTGCTTTGATGGTCAGCGTCTCCGTCTGCACCTCCCGGCTCTCCTCATTGGTCTTGCCCTCAATCTTGGGGCGGCTCGCGGAACAGTTATACAGCACATGGCGTATCTTGCGGATGTCGCCGTCAAACTCAAAGAGCAGCGCAAAGGCCGCAGTCTCGGAATGGGCGTTCTCCACCAGCACCTCATTGCTGTCCGCTTCCTCCTTAAGCACGTCCGTGCGGAAGCTCTCCGGGATCAGCGCCAGTTCCAGGTCGCCGTCATAGCCCATGTTGTTGGCTATGATGTAATACTCGATGCCGTCCGCATAGAACGATTCCGGCTCGCCGTTGGGGTCCAAGGAGAGGGATACCGCCCCGGGCATTGCCACGGGGCTTTCAAATGCCATCTCCCCGTTCTCCTGCGCCTTCTGCAATGCGTAATGGCAGTTGCAGATATTGAATTTCACTTTGTTGTCCTTCATGTCATACCTCCATTCCATACAAAACTTCATACAGTTTTTCCGATTCTATCCATGTTTCCGATTTCCCGTAAAAGATGCCATATTTGAGCAGGACTGCCTCTATGGACTCTTCCAGGTCCGGATTCTTCAAATCCGTGTAAAGCTCTATGTGGAGCCTGTTTATCCTGAAATACACGATGCCGTCAGCCGAAAAATTGTCAGCCCCCGGATATAAAAATACAAGGAAGGGCGGCTCCGGGGATTCCCCTTCCGCAAAATGGTGGTAGGCATAAGGCAGCCCTATCTCCGCCACCATGGCCATGACTTCCCCGTGCGTCATCCCTTCACCCCCTTTTCCACCTCGGACAGGAGCAGTTCAAACCCGGCTTTCTCCGCCGGCGCGATATGGGGCTGTGCCTTCGTCCTGCCGCCGCCCCGCTTTGCATGGCCGAACTCCAGCAGGTGCGTCAGCCGGTACTGCTTCTTTGAATGCACCACCACCGCCTTGGAGGACGCCGTCTCCTTCACGGTGTCCGCGGACCAGCTTTTTGCATACCGCCCCGTATCCCTCGGCGCCGTGGACTGTATCTGGTCTTTTACAGCTTCCCCCGCCTTCGTGACTGCGGCCTTCACATTTGCCGCCGTGGATATCCCATAATCCGAGAGCGACTGCTCCAGCACGGTCGCAAAGCTGTCAATGCCCACACTTTTTCCTGCCATCCTCACCGCCCCGCTTTCCTGCACTTGAATTTGATGCATTTCTTTTTATAGTTCATGTGGTCAACGGCGAGGATGTCGTAAATCCCGCCGCCAAACACCACGCGGTAGCCCGTGGAATCGATCATGGATGCCTTTTTACAGTACCTTACCGTGAAAGAAATATCCGATTCATCCACTACTGTGGCAGCCACATTTGCTTCGCCGGTCTGCTTCCCTGCCTCGCCGCCTGCCGTGGCATGGCAGGAATAGTAATCCGCCCATGTGTTCTTATGGTTGCCGATGCCGTCCACCACCACGGCATTCTTCTGGAAGGTGATGCAGACATTCAAAAGGGAAACCTCCATCAGAACGCCTCCTTCCGGCTGCCGGAAAGGAGCGAGCGCAGGGTGAGCGTGAGGGCATGGTGGTCGGCATCCTCCCGGTGTTCATACAGATAGGCGGCCGTATACTGCACGGCTATTTTTGCGTTTTCCACTGCCGCAAACTCCCCCGCGTCATCCATCCGCGCCACATCCATGCAGAGGCGCTCTGATGCCCTGATGGTATCTTCGATCAGGGCATCGTCCTCGTCATAATCCACACGGAGGTAATTTTTCATTTCTTCCAGCGTCACCACCATGCCCGCCCCCTTCCATCAGCCTGCGGATGCCGCTTTCTGCACCAGCACCTTCACCGCTTCCGCGAGGATCATCTTCCCGTCCACACGCTGCGAGGCGAGGAATCCCACCTGCCCGGTGGCTGCGAACAGCTCGTTCAGGCGCTTGAAGCTGCGCCCCTGCCGGTCGGCAATCCAGTAATAGGAAAAGTCACCGAAGGCGATGGTCTTTGCGCCTGCGGCAATGGACGGCATATACGCAGAAGTCTTCACCGGCCTGCCAAGGATGGTGTCCGGCGTTCCTGCCACCAAAGAAGGCTGCCATAAATACTGCCCGTTATTGTCCTTCAGCTTGCGGATGGCCTTGATGGTGGAATCATTCAGCACCCACACGGATTTCTTGCGGTACGGGGATTTCAGCGAGTAATATAAATCCATCAACTCATCTGCCGTCACTGCCGTTGCAGACGCAGCGGTCACGCCCGTTTCCGCGCCGCCTGTGGCCGCAAGCACGCCCAGGGGCTTGCCCTTGCCGTCCCCCGTGAAGAACGCCTCCTCTTCCTTCGCCCCGATGCGGCGGGCAAACTCGCGGGAGATATAGGACTGCAGGTCAAAGACGCTGTCGTTCAACAGCTCCTCGGAAACCTTGATCATGGTGCCCAGCTTGTAAGCGCCGATGGATACCTGCCCGAAGGAGTCGTCGCTCTCAGGAAATGCGCCCTCCTCGTCAATCCAGGACGCCGTACCCTTGGATGCCACCACAGGGATCTTGCGGTCGCCGCTGGAAGTCTTGATGACCTTCGCCATCTGGCGGAAGATGTTCTCCTCCTCCAGTGCCTCCACAAGCGTCCTCTCGTATTCATCCGGCACCAGGTAGCCGCCCTCGGAGTCCGTGCCAACCTGTAGGGCATTGGTCACATTCGGCATCGGCACCTTGGAGCGCATGGCGTTCCAGAAGTTCTTCCGGTAATCGTCGGAGGCGCGCCCGGTCTTATCCTCTGCATCATCCGCATCCGCCCTGCCACCCGGCTTCCCCGTGAGGGGCTTGTTTACCGGGCGGTTCAGCTCCGCATCCAGAGCCTCCTGCCGCTCCAGCCTTGCGATCTCTTTCCCAAGGTCGGTGATCTCCTGCTCCATCTTCGTGTATGCGGCATCATCCTCTGCGGAAAGGACTCCGTTCTCCTTCCTGTGGGAATCCAGGAATGCCTTTGCCGCCTCCCATGCCTTCGCGCGTTTCTCACGCAGTTCAAGAATCGTCATAATGAAATCCTCCTTCTTATCGCTTTAATAAATTAAGCCGCTCCATGAGTGCGTCCACGCAACGGCCGGTTTCTGTATCCGCAGCAGGGATTTTTGCCTGCGCCTGGATATCTGCCTTCGGTTTTTCCCCGCCATACCTGGCGGCCATTTTATTCAGCAGGGCATTAGTGACCGCCCTGCGGGAGAACAGCATGGAGCTTGGAGCGGGAGGGAATTTCTTTTCTTCTTCCTCCCCATCCGTATCCCCCTTGCCTTCCTCCGGCTCCTTTTCCGGCTCCTCCTTTGCCCGCGCCATGATCTCATCCGCAAAGCCAAGCTCCACTGCCTTGTTTGCGTCCATCCACGTTTCCGCATCCATCAGGTGCGACAGCTTCGGACGGGAAAGCCCCGTCTTTAACACATAGGCGTTGATGATGGACTCCTTCACTTCGGAAAGCATATCAATGGCCTTCTGCATTTCGACATGGTCGCCCCAGGCGATGGTGGCGGGATTGTGTATCATCAGCATGGAAACCGGGGATACAAGAACCGTATCACCCGCCATGGCAATGACAGATGCCGCCGACGCAGCAATGCCGTCAATTTTCACAGTCACCTTGCCCTTGTAGTTGGAGAGCATATTGTAAATCTGTGCCGCTGCCACGCAGTCACCGCCCGGCGAATTTATCCACACGGTAATGTCGCCCGTGCCGCTGTTCAGCTCCTCCTTAAAAAGCTGCGGCGTGATGTCATCGTCAAACCAGCTTTCCTCTGCGATGGTGCCGTTCAGAAACAGAGTCCTCTCCTCCGGAGCCGTCCCCGCCTCCGCCTGGTTCCTCCACTTCCAGAACTTCTTCGTTTTCATCGGATTCCTCCTTCCCTTTCTGGTATGCCGCCCCTGACATTGAAAGCGGCATCATGTTCCCATTGATAAGGTATAAGTCGCCTCCTAATTCCTCCGGGATGCGGTCAAGGTTCTCCAGCTCCCGGATGTCGTTTGCGGACATCCACCCGTTCTGCCGCCCCACGGCGTACCCGTTCATGCGGCTCTGGTAGTCGCCCCGGAGCAGGCCGTCCACGTTGAATTTCACAAAATACTGTTTCTTTTCCTCCGGTGTCAAAAGAGATCTCGCCATGGACTGCTCCCACCTTGACACCCACGGGTCGAGGGTGTATTTCACGAACTCAAGGCTCTGCTGCTCGATATTGGAGAAGCTGCTCTTTTCCAGGTCGCCCACCATGTGCGGAGGCACACGGAAAATCCTTGCTATTTCATTGATCTGGAACTTCCTCGTTTCCAAAAACTGCGCCTGTTCCGGCGAGATGGAAATCGGAGTATACTTCATCCCCTCCTCCAAAACAGCCACCTTGTTGGCATTGTGGCTGCCGCCGAAGGTGGACTGCCAGCTCTCCCTCACCCTTGTGGGGTCTTTCAAAGTCCCTGGATGCTCCAGCACGCCACTTGGCTGTGCGCCGTTGGCGAAGAACTTCGCCCCGTATTCCTCGCAGGCTATCGCCATGCCGATGGCATTCTTTGCCATGGCAATGGGGGAATAGCCCACCAGCCCGTCAAAGCCCAGGCCGGGGATGTGCAGCACCTCCGAGGGCGGCAGGACGACCGTGCTGCCCTTCACGGTCGGTGCGTCATCCATGCTCACCGTATATTCGTAATAAAGCTGCCCCTTGGAATCCCGCTCCACATTCATCCTGTCCGGCATCAGCGGGTACAGCGCGATGACCTCCCCCTTGCCGTTGCGGATGATCTGTGAGTAGGCATTCCCCCAAAGGAGCAGGTGCGTCATCAGCGTTTCCCGGAACACGAAGGAAGTCATCTCCGGGTTCGGCTCGTCATGCAGCAGGAAATACAGCGGGTGGTCCACCGCTTTTTCCTTCCCGCCGTTATTCGTATACCTATAGAAATGCAGCGGGAGCCCCGCCACCGCCTCGGACAAAATACGGACGCACGAGTACACCGCCGTCATCTGCATGGAGGAACGCTCGTTTACCCTTTTCCCACTTGTACTCCCGCCCATGAAAAAGCTGTAGGCGCTGCCCGACGTACGGTTCTGGGGCGCGTCCCTTGCCCTGAACAACCCACTGAACAATCCCATAGGAACCACTCTCCTTTCAAAAATACGGACAGCAGAAAGGCACCGCCGAAGCGATGCCCATCTGCCGATGCCTTGTTACCCTTTTTCCTTAATTTCCTTTATCAGCCGATCCAGGTTTATCCCATCCCTGAAGCCTGCACGGTAGTAAAATTCATTCTTTATGACAACCCTCGAATTTTCGCCATCCTCGCACAGCTCCAGCAGTTCCCTCTTCTCCGGGGTAAGCTGTCCGTACAGCAGTTCATGTGCCTGGTCAGCCTTCTCCGCTTCCGCAGCCTGCTCCGCCGTAAGGGGGCAATCCTTTTTAAACCTGTCATAGTGCATCCCCATCCGTTCCGAAATGATAAGCTCAAGGAAATCCTTCTCATCCATCCATTCCACCTCCTTCGCCAGACAGCATAAAGGAATGTGGGAATAATAGCCATACAAGGAACCACCAAGGATTCCGCATACAACTCTGTAAAATGTTAAAATACCAACAAACCGCGGGAATCATAGACGCTCTCTGAGGTTTCGTTTCCGCAGCGGATGGCACGGTCAAGCCCCATGATCGTGGCTACAGCACCGTCGATCTTCTCCGTGGACTTTTCCTTGTCCGCCTTGATGTTGCCTGCCGGATCGGTGCGGATGAAGATATTGTCCATCATCCACCTGAGGACCGGATGCCCGCCGTGGGCAACCATCTGCTCCAGCACCAGCTTCATCAGTTCCTTGGTCGGCGGGGACATATCCTTGAAGCCCTGGCCGAACGGGACCACCGTGAAGCCCATGCCCTCCAGGTTCTGCACCATCTGCACCGCGCCCCACCGGTCAAAGGCGATCTCCCGGATGTTGAACCACTCCCCAAGCCGCTCGATGTATTTCTCAATAAATCCGTAATGCACCACGTTCCCCTCCGTGGTCATCAGCTTCCCCTGCCGCTCCCACACATCATAGGGGACATGGTCACGCCGCACACGCAGCTCCAGCGTTTCCTCCGGCACCCAGAAGTACGGAAGGATGCAGTATTTATCCTCTTCATCCAGCGGTGGGAACACCAGCACGAACGCCGTGATATCCGTGGTGGAGGACAAGTCCAGCCCGCCGTAGCACACGCGCCCCTCCAGGTCGTCCTCCGAAACCGGGAAGGCACAGGCATCCCATTTATCCATGGGCATCCACCGCACCGCCTGTTTCACCCACTGGTTTAAGCGGAGTTGCCGGAAACTATTCTCTTCTCCCGGATTCTGCTTTGCCGACTCACAGGCAGCCTCCACCTTGTCAATCCCCACCGTAATGTTCAGCGAGGGGTTCGCTTTCTTCCACACCTTCGGATCCGTCCAGTCGTCCGCCTCATCTGCGCCGTAGATTACCGGGTAAAAGGTCGGGTCAATCTTCCTGCCCTCTAAAATATCCTTTGCCTTCTGGTGCGTCTCGTAGCAGATGGAATGGGTGTCCGTCCCCGCCGTGGTGATGAGGAAATACAGCGGCTGCATCCTGGCGTCCCCGGAGCCCTTGGTCATAACATCAAATAATTTCCTGTTCGGTTGCGTGTGCAGCTCGTCGAACACCACGCCGTGGATGTTGAAGCCGTGCTTGGAGTACGCCTCCGCCGAAAGCACCTGGTAGAAGGAATTGGTAGGCGTGTATATGATCCGTTTCTGCGAGGCGAGTATCTTCACCCGTTTGGATAATGCCGGACACATCCGCACCATGTCCGCCGCCACATCAAAAACGATGGTGGCCTGCTGCCGGTCGGCTGCACACCCGTACACCTCTGCCCGCTCCTCCCCATCCCCGCAGGTCAGGAGCAGCGCCACGGCCGCCGCCAGCTCCGACTTCCCCTGCTTCTTTGGTATCTCCACATATGCCGTGTTGAACTGGCGGTACCCGTTGGGCTTTAATGTTCCGAAAATATCCCGGATGATCTGCTCCTGCCAGTCAATCAGTTCAAAGGGCTTCCCCGCCCATGTGCCTTTGGTGTGGCACAGGCTTTCAATGAACATCACGGCAAAATCGGCGGCATCCTTATCGTAACGGCTGTCCTTCGCCCTGAACTTCGTTGGCCTGTATTTTTTCAGCTTCCGCATCGCCATCAGCATCACCTCCAGAAGATGGCATGAAAAATGGCCTGCCATCGGCAAGCCCCAATCTATCAGTACAAGATACAGAGCCTTCCGGCTCCGTACCTTGGAATTTCCAGTTTCAAAATCTTTATTTCAGTAAGTTCACCGTCGCAACCCTGATCTCATGCTGCTTCCCCCAGATGTGGTTCAGTATCATGTAGTTTGATGCATCCAGCCGGTTTTTTGCCCAGACCGAAACGGTCTTCATGGTTTTTGTCCCCTTCGGTGTGTAGTCGATCTCAAAAAGTGTGGCCCCTTCAAATTTCCTGTTCAGCATTCTGTTTTCCTCCGTTTTCCAAGCCTGCGGCTTTGTTTTCCCTTTCGGTAGTACACATATTCGCTCTAAAACCACATTTTATCAAGTTAATTCGGAGCAAAAACTGCACAAACATCCATAGCGGGAATTGTGTAATTTTCAATGGTTGGGGATGTGCTTCCCATCCTCTATCCAGACAACCAGCACGATGATCTCCCCTTCGGTTTCCATCCGTTCAAGCTCCGCCACATCGTCCATGTCCCAATTGACCGGGTACACCCCGCAGAATTCCACAATGCAGTCGATCTCGCTGGTCTCAATCCAGTCCCGGTTCAGGTTCCATGCGCCGCAGACCGTATCCACATGGCCGTGGCTGACATGGTTCTTATCAAGGATGCCCTCGATTTTCTTGATGGTTTCATCCTTGTAAAGGTCGGTGTCTTTCGAGACGGTGATGTAAAACATACACTTTGTTGCAGCCTCGCCCCGTTCCCTTCTTGCGTCAATCCACTCCTGGATGACCTCTGTCCTTTTTTCCATAGCTGTACGCTCCTTCTTTGTAATTTTCATCCCCTGCCGTAGCACCTGTGGATGGCTTCCAGAATCTGTTCCTGCTCCTTCCCGTCCACCCCGATGCTCTCCAACGCCTCCCTGGTGCCGCAGTCCGGGCAGAGCGGCGTTCTGCCGTCCGCCCGCGAAACCGCCGGCCTCCCGTGGTAGGTCTGCCCGCACCTTGGGCAGACCGAAATCCTCGCAATATTATCTGTTTCTTTCATTCCAATCCCTCCTTTGCTGCAGGCTCCCGGATGCCAAGCGCCTCCTCCCTGCTGCGGAACATCCTCCCTGCGGATGCGCGGTAACGGCTGCCCCTGCTGTTCTGGAGCCAGAAATATTTTCCATCGAACCCCAGCACGGTGTAATTGCCCGTGCAGCCGTTCTTCCGGTTGGTCACCATGAAGCAGGCATCCCCGGTCTTCCACCCGCCCGGAAATTCCTGTGCCTCCCCGCTGCTGTCGGCATACGCCTGTTCCAGGAATGCCTCATCGAACCCGAAGCTCCGGTACCCCTGCAGGCAGGTCTCCATGTAGAATTCACTCGGCAGCCCAAGCGGGCGGTCCTCATGCATGATGTAGACGAAAACCTTCCGCCTGCGGACCTTTCCGGTTTTGATTCCCTTTAGGGGCAGTTCCATCTCCTTTTTGTAGTAAAAGGACGGGAAACCCTCGTAGCGGTCCAGGGCCGCCTCATCCTCCTCCGTCACCGCCCATGCCGCCACGGGTACGCTTGCGCCCTCCTGCGGCTCGATGGTGAGGTAGGAGCCGGTCTTGCTCCCCTTGAACAGCAGCCGGTACCCTTCTACCACCGAAGTGCCGATGATCCTCGCCCCAGGGCAACGCATCCGCATCTGCCGGATGTTTAAGTTTGAGCCGTAAGCAATGTAGTATCTTTTTTCCATTTTGAAATCCATCCTTTCCGAAGGGGGCACCCTTCTACCACCTTAAGACCGCCGTAGCGGTCCCCTGCCCTTTCCGTGGCAGGCAAGGTGGCAGGAGGCTACCTCCCGCGTTCCCTTCAAGCGGCCCTTCCGTTGCGGAAGGATGCGTCCCCTGCAAGCCTCTTTGTGAGGATGTCCCTTGCGGTCTTGAATTCGTCCCCGATGAATCCGAGCCGGAGGAGCCAGGTCCGCATGGCGTATTTCGGGTTTTCGTTCTGCTGCGGCTTCGGGCTTGCGGTCTTCACTTCCTTCGCCATCTGGCTGAGTGCGAGGCAGAGCTGGATGTAGCTTTTTAACTGCCCTGCGTGGAGGCCGCCCCTGCGCCCGTCGCCCGGTTCGTCGAACTGGAAGAGCCGGAACTCGACCGTGCCTTTGGTGAAAGTTGCGTGGTAGTTCAGCATATGGTAGCGGCTGTCGTTGTAGTGCTGGTCCCTGCCGTAGCTTGCGCCGTGGCTCGTGTACCAGATGTCCGCAAGGGCCGCCATCGTGGAGGGCTTCTTCCTGTTGACCTGCTCCAAAAACCGTGGGTCTACCGTGCGGCAGTAGCGGTTCATCCTCCACCGGTCAAGGTTTAAGGCGTCCGCAATGAGGCTCTCGTGGCCTGCCATGATGTTGGCGAGGTTTCTCAGGCTCTGCGGCGTGTGGCCTTTCGCACCGATGTGGATGTGTACCCCGCAGCCCCTTCCCGCGTCGCTCTTCGCTCCGGCGTGTCTGAGCTGCCGGATGAGCTCCTGCAGGGTTTCCATGTCCGCGTAGGTAAGGATCGGCGTCACCAGTTCACACTTTTCGCTGTCCGGTCCTGCGATGCTCACGTCCCTCTGGAATTTCCATTCCCTGCCCTGCGCGTCCCATGCGCTCCAGGTGTAGTAGCCGTTCCGTCTTGCCGTATCCTCGTAGCGCCCTGTTCCGAAGAAGTCCGCTGCGACCTTCGCCGCCCTGCTCCTTGCGATGCTGTTCATCTCCACCTCAACCCCGATGGTCTGCTTTTTCATTTCCTCAACCTGTCTTGCTAACTTTGCGTTCATGCTGTTTTCCTCCGTTTTCTTTGTGTGTTTTCCCTTTCGGTAGTACACATATTCGCTCTAAAAGGGGATAATAGCAAGTCAATTCGGAGCATATATTACACAATGATTTTGACCGGGATTTGTGTATTTTATGGCAGTTTACGGCAGGCATCCTCGCCGTAGACCACATGGAGGCGGCTGCCGTTGTCCCAGCGGACCATGATGCTCGCCGTGTCATCCATGTTAATAACTTCATGAGCTGTCACAGATTCAATCTTATCCGCTGTCACAAATCTGCTCATTTTCCTGTCA
>NZ_QZDT01000079.1 GCF_009917485.1 Parablautia muri | reverse complement strand
GAACTGGCTTTCCCGATATCTGGATAAACGTATCAATGAATTAAAACAACAATCCATCAAAATGACATGGCAGAATATGTATCTCCAGGAAGCCGTTGACGATATCCATTCCCGGCAGCAAGACACCAAAAAAGCACCTTCAGATGATTAATTCATCCGTTGGCGCTTCTCAAATTTAACATTTCTATTTTCCGACTAAACAAGATTTCAAAATGCTAAGTTTTTAAAGTTGTGCTTTCTGTAACTTTCTTTCTTCCATTTCTTTTAAAAAGGCTCTCCCTCCTTCATTATAGAAATTGATTTTTTCCTGTGTCGTCATATCTTTTGTAAGCTCATAGTGATATTCCCTAATCTTATGAATATCTTCAATGGTAAAATCTGGGCTGATAACTGGTTTTGCAATCATAATCATTCCTCACTTTCCAATAGTACAGAAGGGTTCCATATCTCAATCATTTTATATCCTTCCAGATTTGTAATTGCTCTTACACCTCTAATTGTCTTCACATTAACAATATGCTTGAAATTCCATGAAATAATGCAATCACATTCATTTATAACCGCCGCTCCTATGTGCTGGCAATCATCAAAACTTTTTTGTGTCAGTATTCCCATATCAATAATTTTTTCTGCCATTGCCACAACGTCATCTGTAATATCTAATGTTGTGAATTGTATTTCATTCAGACAATCTATAAGTTGTGTTTTCTTCGGCTCTGAACACTTTTGCATTTCCCTCAATGTCACCGTAGACAAATACACATCATATTTTCCATCCTTAAACATTTCCCACAACTGCCTTGTATCTGCCATTTTCTCAGGCACATCCTCTTGTAACAAATGGCTTATAACCGATGTGTCTAAGTATACCTTTAATTTCCGCATAGAGCATCACTCCTTAGATTTGTCCAACACTATAATCATTTCTATATATACATAGTATAACATCCCTTACCGCTTGATACAATCAGCACTGACAGAAATTTTCCACCAGTGCTGACTAATTTATTATAATGCTTCCACCAATTTATGTATGATTTTTAGCTTCATATCCTTACTACACTTCTTTTCCGTCTGATACAAGAATATCTTTATAATCCTGTCCATAAAATCAGGGAGAATATTACTCTTAAACTGATTACAGGCATAACAAGCCGCTTGCAGATTTTCCATGGAATCCCCACCGCCCATTGATAAAGGTACGATATGATCCAACGTCATATTTTCCAGTAATAATTGCTGGCCGCATAGCTCACAGTGTCCACCCGATTTATTGTATATAATTTCCCGTTCTTCATCTGAAAATCTTCTTCGCCTTATCTTTGTACTGCCTTCATAAGCAGTATTTTCCATATCATACGGATAATAGCCTTTGCACTTCCCAG
The DNA here is from genome assembly GCF_009917485.1 of Parablautia muri. Taxonomy (GTDB): domain Bacteria; phylum Bacillota; class Clostridia; order Lachnospirales; family Lachnospiraceae; genus Suilimivivens; species Suilimivivens muri. The sequence goes on along the minus strand of NZ_QZDT01000079.1, from coordinate 9,684 downwards.
GTGACCTAAATATTTTCCGCATTGCAGCATTCACACTGCAAAATGTTTGTGCACCTTCTATTGCCTCCGTTTTAATAATCCCGCCTTTTTTATTAGTAGCTATATAATATTTCCCATTTGTCAGTACAATCGCCATAATATCCACCTGCCACAGCTATAATCTATAGCTATTCTCTTACTTTCATATACTTATACCCAACAACGCTGATCGTCCGTGGTATGTCCATTTTCGTTTTAATCTTCCCCATACTCTCAAGCTTGTGAACCCTCTCCGCTATGGTAGATACAGCCCTGACACCTACGCCATCAGCAATTTCCCTGTAAGACGGGGAATGTCCATTCTCTTTGATATAATCAATGATAAACTTATATGTTTCATAGTCCCTTTCTGTCATTTTCTAATCCCACCCTTTCCACATAACGGCCAGAATTTTCCGCTTTATCTCACTGCATATCTGCTATACATTACAGTCCCATTTCTGGCTCTGTCTTTACTTTCTCCATTTATCTGCCTGAAATATCCGTCCAAACTGAATGAATATGACCTGCTTTGTAAATATACGCATTTTCCATTCTTTAACGCCGTTGTTTGTGCTATGGCAACACTGTTTGTCACTGAAAGATTGCTTCTTATAATGTTTTCCAAGGATTGATGCATCTCTCCAAATGAGGTATCAATGTAACCCTTTTTCCCCTTGTTCCCTTCATTTATGAAAAATACAATCCTGTATGAAAAGCAGTCTTCTATCATGTTGTTAGCCATACATCCACGGCTTATATCTGCAATGATATCCGATATTGTGAACATAATTTTCCTCACTTCCTTTGTGTATGGGGAGAGACTTGCCCTCCCCAATTTCCGTTATGCTGCTTTTCTGATTTCCTTGAAATACTGCTCTATCAGTGCCACAAGATAATGAAGTTTTCCATGTACGGTGTTTGCATCTCTTGTGGAACGGTCTATACCTAATACATTCCATGATTTTCCGTCAAGCTCTGTCTCATTTCCGCCATTTACAAACCATTCAAGAAATTTTCCAAACATCCTGTCTTCATACCCTGATTCCATAAACGCTTTAAATGCCGCCACAAAGATATGTGCATGTTTACTGTTAAATAATTCTCTGATCTCCTTTGTATTTCCCACTAATAAAGCAAGCCTCGTGAGCAGGTCATTGACACTCTCAAAATCATAAATTGATGCATTTTCATTCAGCCATTTAAAGCCCTGTACCGTTTCTTTCCGGTACTGCTCTGGATAATTACAAAGGAGCACCATATCCCCGACAACTCTTTCCAGCGTTCCATTTTTCTTATCGTTACGGCTGCATGTATATGTATCAAGAAAGAACCTGTTTTCTGTTATCTCCCTGATTTCCCTTGCAAAGGTATCTACATAGGTAAATGATTTTTGCGCTGCATTCATAGCGACATGGTTATTATATCTCCTCACCAGTTTGGAAATTTCCGTTGTACTGCAGTCCTGATGGATCGCTGTTTCTATCTGATAGCCGTCAAACCTTTCTTTCAGTTCTTCTGGCAGCTGGTTATATGTTTTGTTTCGGATATCACACTCTACAGACTCCCAAATGATTTCGCCTTTTCCATCCCTTTTAACGTTTCCGTTTTCGTCCAATACTTTCCGCTGGTATGTAATCAAATATTCGTCCAGGCTTTTTGTGATTTTGGTATTGGCATATTTGAACAGTGAAAGGGCTGAGCTCCTTTGTAACCCATCAATGATCCACTGTCTTGTAATTCCGTTTACAATTTCCTCCCCTAAGATAATGGGCGGTATATAATTGTCCGTTAAAACCGTTGCTATCAGTTCCCCAACCATGTTAGGTTTCCATTGTCCCGATAACCTTTGACATTCCTGGTCAGTGCGGATTGTTTCAGCTTTCATTAATTTTAAATACTGGTCTAAACTAAATGTCTGTTTCCTGATCTTCATAAGAATTTCCCTCCACATCTAATAATCAAAATAATATTTTCACATTTTCGTAGCTTCTCATGATTTGCATACTGTCCGCATATTCCTTGGGCGATATTTTCAAAATCTTCCGTATCTCATACGGCTCATAACCGTCAATCAAAAGATTTAGGATACTTACCTGCCGGTTAGACAGTTTTGAAATATACCTCTCCACTTTATCCTGATATTTTCCACTTTCCTGCCTTTTGGCTGCTTCCTCAAAAGTGTCAAAATCAGATGGTAAAAAATCCAGCAAGCTAAGTTCTTCCTCTTCACCATTAGCCGCATCCAATGATACCGCCATCCTGTCCGCTTTGCGCTTCTCGCGGTTCCTTTTTGTGATTTCAGACATAATCTTATTTGACAGGCAGGAATATAAGAATCCGTCAAAGGGCTGCTTATAGTCGTATCTTTTTATAACATCTGTAAAAACCTCATTTGCAAGGGAATAAAAATCATCCGTATCTTTTCCCGACAGTCCCCCAAACCTGCATAATATCCTGTCAACTGCTTTATGAAGCTTCTTTGCGTTGTCGGCATAGTAGGTATTTAATATATCTGACTGTGATACCGCTAAATCTGTACTTGTCATTGCTGCACTGGCTCCTTTCTTTAATCTGAATGTCTCATAAAAATTTGCTTATTGCTTTCAACGGCCTATTGAAATGGGCGCGTAGAGAATCGGACTCTACAAAGTTTAGAACCATCCGCCCTGCTGCCTGTCATGGCTTATCTGCTTTCCTGTTTTGGCTTGTCCCCATACCACTTAATGGAACCGCCTTTGAAATTGGTTTTCGGCTGTAAAATACTTGTCCTGCCGATTCTGGTAATATTGCCTTTATTGCGTGTGACTGCAAATTCGACTGTTTGTCTGTGCATTGGTGTTTACCTCCTGAATTAGATTGTTTTTTGGTTGTATTACTATCCCGACTACCCTTGTCTGGGTAGTTTCGTCTTAATTTTCAAAGACTCGTCAGGGGATTTTATTCGCAAATGTTAATTTCTTGTAATGCTCTAGTAATAAAATCAATTTCGTATTTACCAAAATTTGCATTTTTTAATGCTTGCGCTACTCTTTCAGCTGATATTAAATCTTTAGCCTCTACCTCTTTAACTGCTATTACTTCACCGTTGCCCTGTACATACTCACGTGCTGTTTTTTCGTCTTTTGCTGGAATTGCTAATTTGTAAACGTTGTCGCCATCGTCTAAATAAACCATAAATCTTTTCATTGTCATTTTTTGTTACCTGCCTTTCGTTTGGGTTGTTTGGTTGCTACCTCCCACCGTTACCAGTGGGAACGCTCAGGGCCTAAAGCCTGTTTATAGTTGCCCTGACAACTTTATAATTAGCTGATTCGTAAAACTGGATAAATGCTTACCTTACTTACTTTTTGGTAGTCTTCTTCATTTAGCAGCTTCTTTACTTCTGCCTTATCAACCGTTTCTCTCTCCCCTTTAGATAGAGTTGCTTTAAAGATATTACCGATAAATTTGCGGATTGGATTGCCCTTTTTGTCAACAGCTTCACATTCATCCGTTTCCTGTAAGAACTCAATCACTTTTACATTCAATGCAGAAATATTGTCTTCTGCCTCTTCCTTTATCCTCTTCCACTCCTGAATCTGCTCCATTGCTTCATTCATTTCTGTTATTGTCATACACATATTTTTCGCTCTCCTTTTCCTTATTTAATTGTTATTGCAACCTCTGTACCACTTGCGTGTCTATTGGTATTGCTCAATTGCTCACTCACAGGTACGTGATACAGATTTATGAGTATTGTCAGCTCGGTTGCTTGTGTTGGTCTGTTTTGTTTGGTGCTTTGTTTGACCTTGTAAGGACATTATAACACGATATCGTGTTATTTCAATATCGGAATACTTGCTAAAAATAACACGCTATCGTGTGGCATATTTTGTTTATTATGCATAAAACGATATCGTGTTATTGACAATGCCCCCAAAAAATGATATCGTGTTACTGTATCTACAATTTATATATGAGGGAAATTATATGGAAGAAAAAAAGAAGGCAACTGAAGCCCATATGAGAGCTACTGCAAAATGGGAAAAAGAAAACTATGATAAAGTACTAGTTCGTTTTCCTAAAGGAACAAAAGAAAAAATCACAAATACTGGAAAATCATTAAATGGTTTCATAGTATCGGCTGTTAATGAAAAATTAGAACGAGAATAATAATTTAAAGAGATAGAGTATACACATACTCTATTTTTTTGTTAATCTTCAATAACGCTATCGTGTTATTTTTGTCTATAATGCCAGTTTACACTAACACGCTATCGTGTTATCATTGACTTATCAAATCAAACAACACCACAACACAAAGCACCTTGATAATTGAATAGACTTTGCACTTTGACTGTGATATACTTATTACACCTAATGGAGGAATCACACAAAGGAGCGTGAGAATATGACAGATAATGAATTATTGCTTGCAATGTCGAATATGATGGATGCCAAATTAGAACATATAGATAAAAATTTCCAAGAAATCAAAGACAATTTGGCTGACATTAAAACTAGAGTAAAAAAGATTGAACTAACGCAAGAAAACGTGATTTTGCCACAATTAAACACGATACAATCTTGTTATACATCAACTTATGACAGATATAAAGATAGCGTTGACGATTATGAGTCAATGAAGCAAGATATATCTATTATAAAAAAGGTTGTAGCAGAACACAGCGAAAAGCTACAGAAATTAGCATAAGCATAACTAAATAAATATCACAAATCAAAGTGTAAAGTCTATTGAATTATCAAGGGCTTTGCACTTTTTTATTTAGGAGGTTATGAGGTATGGCAAAATCAGTATATGAGATGGTAACAGATAGAATCATCAGCCAGTTAGAACAAGGCGTTATCCCGTGGGAAAAGCCCTGGACAGGCGTTAGAAGCGGAGCATATAACCGTATCAGCAAGAAAAGCTATTCCTTATTAAACCAGATGCTTTTAAAATTCGATGGAGAATATGCAACTTTTAAGCAATGGGAAAGCCTTGGCGGCCATGTCCGTAAAGGTGAAAAGTCAGAGATAATTGTATTCTGGAAGATACAGCCTGTAGAAGAAGAAAGGGAAGACGGCACAAAGGAAATAAAGCAGATACCTTTATTGAGATACTTCAATGTATTTCATATCTCACAGGTTGATGGTGTAGAGCCTTTACCGAAAGAAGAATTAAACAATATTGAACCAATAGAAAAAGCGGAAAGCATACTACATGATTATTGGAATCGGGAAGGTATTGAAATAGAACATACCGCAAGTGATGATGCTTACTACTCGCCCAGCCGTGATCTGATACACTTACCATTATTTGAACAATTCAAAGATGCAAACGAGTATTACAGCACAGCATTTCATGAGTCAGTACATAGCACAATGAAGGAAAGCAGATGCAACCGTGCTGAAGATAGAAAAGGCAAGCTTGTCGCTTTCGGCAGCAATGAATACAGCAAAGAGGAACTTGTTGCAGAGATTGGAAGTGCAAACCTGATGAATATACTTGGAATTGAATCGGATAAGAGCTTTCGTAATAGTGCAGCATATATTCAGGGTTGGTTATCGGTGCTCAAGAATGATGTTAAATTCATTGTATCAGCTTCAAGTAAAGCGGAGAAAGCAGTTGATTATATTTTAGGTGAAACATTCGCATAAGCATGAACAAACGTAAAAAATGGGTGTAACCAATACACGGCTACACCCTGAATATAAAAAGAAAGGATGGTATGAATATTATGACGAATCAACAGATATTTGATATATTAGCAGATAATGAGGAGAAATTGTTTTATGCACTATGCCAAAATAAAGAAAATGAAGCACTAAGAGCAGCGCATGAAAGTGCAAAGCAATCATTAAAAGCCTTTGCTCTAGCTACTGGCAGTCACAATTAAAAAGAAGGAGAACACACACTATGGGAAAATCATTTAGAATAATTGGAGTTATCGCTGCTATAGGAATTACAATGATGTTGTCTTATCTGTTAGGTACTACACAAGCGGAAACAATAACAGAGATTCAGACAGTAACAGAAATAAAAGAAGTTATACCAGCTGGATATATACAGGTTGGTGATAGTATTATAGATATGGATGTAATCGTTGACTTTTCGGCTACTGAATATGGCTTACAACTGTACTTTGAGGATGGCACAGGGTATTATTGGGAACGATAACAACATGATAAACAGATAATTAACGATATATGATAAAGGCTATGAGTGTTGATTGCTCATAGCCTTTTTTGTGCGGTCTGTTTGGCTGTAATTGTATGGTCACGTTATGATTATAGGCTCAATTTGGGCTTGTAATGGTGTTAGGGTAGAGGAAGTTAGGGTATAGGTGAAACGTGGCTAAATAGGCGTGTAGCATGCTTATTTGGGGATTGTATGGGTGGCATAGGGGAGCAGGTGTTAAGGGTGTATGCCGGTAGGTTTACATTTTATTTTTCTGACTTTATTCTGGTAAAGCCCACAGCTGTTCCACATCAACACCAACTTAATTTTTTTGACCTCCCGAACTATAACCCCTTCTCCCCAAACCGAAAATCCCTTTCAAACCTATTGATTTTTTCTGATACAGGATATATATTTACTTCACGGATATGAAACGAGGTGATAAATTGAATCCGCAAACCAAACAAAAAAAGAGAAAGCGGCAGCCTACCTGCCAAGTAACCAGCCACTTTCCCACCCAACAACTGCCTGATGGCATTTCGAGCGTAAATATTATATCATGCGTAACAAATCCATACAAGGAATTGTTGGAGCTTTAAAAACCAGTAACTAACAAATAAATCAAAGAAAGGAACCGAATATGTCAAGCATAATAGAACAATTATACCTTGGAAACGTCCGTCCGGATTCATTTCTGTATTCGGATAATTCATCTCTCAATGAAGCAATAAAACATAAGGGTAAATGCATGGAAGAATTAACAGCAAAACTGGATGTTACTTCAAAGGAATTATTTAACAACTATTGTAACGCTCAGGCAGACGTTGATGATATTACCCAATATGGCACATTTACATATGCTCTGAAATTAGGCGCGCTGCTTATTGTGGAAATTCTTACAGGAAATGATACTATCTTTTTCGGCGGTAAAAGCAGTAGTAAATAAAGCTAACTATTTTGCATACTTTACAGTTTCCTGATAGTTTTGAAAAGCAGATAAAATCCAAGAAAAAAGGAACGGGTTACTTGCAGCTAAAATGATCCGTTCCTTTCTTCGTATTCTAATGTACAGCTTAGAATTTCAGATGTTTTATTTTTACCCTACCAATTTATCAGCTTTATTATCTTCATTTAGAAATTAAAGATATATGATTGATTATCGGGCAGGAATAGGCTGGTACATGGATTAGCGTATATGGGGTAGGGGGTATGTTTCCATCCAAAAATATAAAATCTCATATATAAGGGTATACCCCTATATAAAAATACGCCATTTAATATTGCCAATAATCTAATGTATATCTTTAATTTTCAGACACAACACCATTTCTCTACCAACTTGCCGTCTGTAGCTCTTCTAACTAAATTTAAAGATACACCATTGATTTTAGAACAAGAACACAATATCTATGATAAAACAAATATACAGAGGATATATTTAAATCTCCCATATATTTTATCACCTAATATGACTATATATCCTATACAGAACTTCCATTCTTACCGAACATTATCATCGCATCCCAATAAGTATAAGGAACGTACAGCTTTGGGGATATATAGCATCCTAACGAATGCAAGAAATCATATAATGTTTCTAAAATTAATGGTTTTCAATATCTATTTGAAATTTGATAAAATCAGAAAAAAATGATTATATCGAATAAAAACTTGCTTTTCAAATAAGGCCCTCGTCAATCTCACCTAAATATAACTTAAATCGGTTTTAGATGATGCCTTATAATAATTATTTTACTAATATTCTTCTGTTACAAAATTCTTTATAATCTATTTTTTCTTTTGTTTCATTCAAATATATTTTCACACCTTGCAAATTATATATTTTTTCTAAAGAAATGACTTGCTTTTCATCTAATTCTGCTCCTCTTAGCTTTGCATTGCATAAGTTTATACCACTTAAATTTGCGGCAGTTAACACCGCTGCACTCAAATCAGCATTAGATAAATTTGCATTTTTCAAATTTGCCCTTTTAAGATTTGTATATGTTAAATCTGCATCACTTAAATCTGCGTTTTCAAAGTCTACATCACATAAAGATGCCCCACACAAATCAGCATTTTTCAAATTTGCATTACTTAATTTTGAATTATTTAATTTCGCCATTTTTAAATTTGTACCTACTAAATTTGATTTGCACAATTTTATTTCATTTAGTTCACTACTTCCTAGATTTGCATTTTTCAAATTAGCCTCATTCAAATTTACTCCTACTAAATTTTTATTTTTAAGATTAACATACGCTAAATTCAAATGCAATTTTTTATTATATTCTATATAGTTAATAATTGGAGATATAAACTCCAATGGCTCATTATTCCACAAGTGTAATATTTCCAACATATTAGCAAAAACTTGCATTTCACATTCAATTGCGTTTTTATAACATTCACTGGTATAATATGTCATTCCATCTTGTAGCATTAATTGAAATGCATTTATTATAATATCAAATTTATAGTTTAATTCTGTCTTTTTAATTTTATATGCCAAAAATTCAAGAACCTCTGATGATATTAATCTTTTCGGTAATATCTTTCCTAAAACTCCGGCAACTGACTGCTTTGATTCGTTTATTACTTTAAATAAAGATGTAAAAATATATTCTGCTACAAAATACTCATATATAGATTTATGTATAAATTCTATATTATATACTGTTTTTTCAAACAAATATTTAATGGGAAATTCTAAAATACTGACCAAATCCCCTTGAAATTCTAACTCTGGTACTTGATACTCTTCTTCCTTTAAAGATAAATCACCCTTTTCAAACATTTTAAATGCAACTTCTTGTAAAAATTCCAAATATTTTATAATATTAGCTGGTTTCCTTAAAATTTGTTTTCCTTTGCTATATTCAACTTCACCATCGTAAAATCTATCAAATATACCTCCCTTCTCCGCAAAAATACGATTATATAATTCTGGCTTTGTAGGATTCTCGCTGATATCTATATTAGACATTATTGCCATATATAGAATTACTGGTATACCTAGAACCTCTAAATTAGGCTCTATTCTTTCTCGTTTTTGTAAGACATCACCTGTAATTATTTTAACAAAATCCTCTACCCTTTTGATATCAAATTCCTTCAGTTTTAAAATACTATGGAACTGATATGCGTTAATATAGCCTAATCTTGACGTTATTATACATTTAAAATTATCAAAATCCTTAATATCGTTAAATAATGTATCAAGCAATACGTCACGGACATTTAACGCTTTCATTTCATCAAACCCATCTAAAATCAAAATTTTATTATCTAAATTTACATCTTCGCACCCAAGTTCATTACATATAGCATCTAAAAGCGTTTTCTCTAAAATTACTTTTTTAAAATCTCGAAACCGCAGTATTACAACCCTATCATCATTTTTATATTTATTTGCTATCCATCCCGGATTCTCGAAAACGTGACGATGAATTTTCGCCACACTTAGCCGAATTCCCTGAATTTTATTGACAAAACCACCATTT
>NZ_QZDT01000078.1 GCF_009917485.1 Parablautia muri | reverse complement strand
TGAGATGGAAAGCTACCGCGAACTGATTTTAGAAAATATTGACTATGACATTCTTCTGGAACGGAACCCCTGGGACAAGGACTTGCTGGACGGCTATGTGGAACTGATGCTTGAAATCTGCTGCTCCACACGGAAATCTGTCCGTATCTGCGGGCAGGAAATACCCACCGAGGTTGTCAAAAGCCGGTTCCTGAAACTGAACAGTGAACATATCGGCTATGTCATGGATAGCCTGAAAAGCAACACCGCCAAGATCGGCAACATCAAGGCGTACACGCTGGCGGCGCTCTACAACGCCCCTGTCACGATGGGGCAATATTACACATCCCTTGTCAGCCACGATATGGCGCATGGGCTGCTGGACGGTTAAGCCGCCCAGCGCTTAAAAATATACCAATCAAACCAAAGGAGGACTTTTGCATGGAACATGAAATCAACATTCTGGTGGTGGAACCGGGCAAAGTGCCCAGGCCGGCGCGGGTGGACTACTCTCTGGAAAACCTTTCGCAGATTGTCGGCGGCGAATTGGCGATGGGCTGTTTCCTGCCCCAGCGGGTCATGCTGCTTTACAACGAGGACGCCAGCCGTCAGGGACTGCCGCCCAACCGCTGCAATCCGTTTGTGAATGAGTGCATCAGCGGTACATTCTTGCTGTGCGGGCTTTCCGATGGGGAGGGCTTCTGCTCCCTTTCCCCTGCCCAGCAAGCCGAGTTTCAGCGCCTTTTTGCCAGCTCCGGCGAGTTTATGATGCTGGGGGCAGACCACATCTGCGCTTCGCCTGCCGAGTTTGCCGAAACCGCTGGCAGGCTTTGGGGCGGCATGGCAAGCGGCGAGTCCGTGGTGCTGACCAAGTGGGGCGGAAAGGAGGCCGGCGCATGAAATACCTGCTCCGCCGCCTGCTGGTTCCGCCTTAGCGCGCACCTGTTTAGTCCCAGCCTGCAAAGAGAGGAGGTTTTACCATGCAGGATGAAGTACGCGAAAAATCGGTGGCTCTCACCATCAAGGTCGGCAAAGCAGGCGGCAGGCTGACCGCCGGCCTGCTGAAATGGGCCATTCGGAAGTATCTGGCGCAGGCCCAAAACCCCAAAATCCACCACGGCAAGCAGACCGTGAAGCAGCTTGTAAGCCAGGGCGCAGGTGTGCAGAACATTGAGATCACCGGCAAAAATATTAAGTCCTTTGAGCGTGTGGCGCGGAAATACGGGGTGGACTTTGCGCTGAAAAAAGACCCCGCGCAGGGGAAATACCTTGTCTTTTTCAAGGCACGGGACGCGGATGCACTGAACGCCGCCTTTGCCGAGTATGCCGGGAAAAGCCTGAACCGCTCCGCGCAGAAAAAGCCGTCGCTGTTAGGCCAGCTTTCCCATTTCAAGGAGATTGCAAAGAACCTGACGCGGGATACCGCCAAAAACCGGGAGAAAGGGGGCGTTGAACTGTGAAACTGGATGTAAAGAAAATCCTGCTCCCTAACCTGCCTTATGTGTTCATCTTCTGGTTTTTCAACCGCGTGGCGGAGGGCTGCCGTCTGGCAGAGGGCGCGGATATGGTGACAAAGGCAATGGGCGCGGTATCGGGTCTGGGGACGCTGATTTCCAAAAACCCGCTGCCCAGCTTCCACCCACGCGATCTGCTGTTTGGCGCTGCCGGCGCGGTCATTATCCGGGCCGTGGTTTATTTCAAGGCGAAAAACGCCAAGAAATACCGCCACGGAGTTGAGTATGGTTCGGCGCGTTGGGGAAATTCCGACGATATTAAGCCTTTCATCAATCCCCAATTCGACCAGAACATTCTCCTGACGCAGACAGAGCGCGTCATGGTGGGGAGGAACAAAATCCCCAAGTACAATATCAACAAAAATGTGCTGGTGATCGGCGGTTCCGGCTCCGGCAAGACCCGCTTCCACATTAAGCCCAACCTCATGCAGATGAACGCCAGCTATATCGTGACTGACCCAAAAGGCACGGTCGTTCTGGAATGTGGGAAAATGCTTCAGCGCGGCGGGTATGAGATAAAAATACTCAATACGATTGATTTTAAGCAGTCCATGAAGTACAACCCATTCCGCTATATCTACTGCGAGAACGACATTTTGAAGCTGGTCAACTGCATCATGGAGAACACCAAGGGCGAGGACAGCAAGGGCGGCGAAGATTTTTGGGCAAAAGCCGAAGCCCTCTACTATCAGGCGCTGATCGCCTACATCTGGTACGAAGCGCCGGAGGAAGAAAAAAACATGACCACCCTGCTGGAAATGCTCAATGCGTCCGAGGTGCGGGAGGATGATGAAAACTTCAAAAACGCCGTTGACCTGATGTTTGACGCGCTGGAAAAACGCGACCCACAACATTTTGCGGTGCGCCAGTATAAGAAATACAAAATGGCGGCGGGCAAAACAGCAAAATCGATCCTGATTAGCTGCGGCGCAAGAATGGCTCCCTTTGACATCCGGGAGGTGCGGGAACTGATGGAGGGCGACGAACTGGAACTTGAAAAGATTGGCGACCGCAAGACGGCGCTGTTCTGTATCGTGTCCGACACGGATATGACATTCAATTTCATTTCTGCGATGGTTTATACACAGATGTTCAACGTCCTGTGCGACAAGGCGCTGGAAAACGGCGGCGCACTGAAAACCCATGTTACCTGCCTGCTGGACGAGTTTGCCAACCAGAAAATCCCCAACTTCCAGCACCTGATTTCCGTTATCCGAAGCCGCGAGATTTCCGCCCATATCGTGGTGCAGACGCAGAGCCAGTTAAAGGCCGTCTACAAAGACCATGCGGAAACCATCATCGGCAACTGCTCCTGCGTCCTGTTTTTGGGCGGCAAGGAGCGCAGCACCCTGAAAGAGATTTCGGAAACGCTGGGAAAGGAAACCATCGACCTTTTCAACACCTCCGACACGCGGGGAAGCCAGCGCAGCATGGGGGTAAATTACCAGAAACTCGGAAAAGAACTGATGTCAACCGATGAATTGGCGGTGATGGACGGCGGCAAGTGCATCTTGCAGGTGCAGGGCGTAAGGCCGTTTTTCAGCGACAAATTTGACATTACCAAACATCCGCAATATAAATACCTGCTGGATTCCAGCAAGAAGAACGCTTTTGATATTGCAAAATATCTGAGCCGGAGATTGACCGTCCGACCGGACGACGTTTTTGAAAGCTGTGAACTCGAAGCGCCGCCCGCGTCTGATGCGCCCGCCGATTGACTTTTCAACCGGCGGGCTTTTTTTGTCCCTATCCAACCAATCACAACAAATTTAAGGAGGAAAATGTATGGAATTTTTTACAAGCGCAATCGACACTTTGAAGGTACTGGTTATCGCGCTGGGCGCTGGCCTTGGCGTGTGGGGCGTTATCAACCTGCTGGAAGGTTACGGCAACGACAACCCTGGCGCGAATGCTCATGTACGGTAAAGAAGCAAGCAACCGAAAACAAGAGATAGACTGCCAGCACCACACTATTCCGAACCAAAGAAACCAAAAAGCAGAAAGCAAGCTATCTTATACAGTGCCATTCCCCAGTATTTTTTATTTTCCCAATCAAAGTTACAAATACATTTTATTGATACTCCATGCTCTGCCTTGAGTTCATTTCTATTATGCCGTATAATGAAAGCATATTTTAAGCAATCAAAATTAAAGTATACCCTACTTTATATGGAGGATATAAAATTGAAAAAAATAGCAATCATTGAAGATGATACCGATATTTGCAACATGATAACAAAGTTTCTGATAAATCACAATTATGAAGTGTATTCTGCCCCTAATGGAAGAGAGGGAATAGACCTATGCCAGAAATTTTTACCAGACCTTATCATTTTGGATTTAATGCTTCCAATTCTAAATGGCGATAGTGTGATAAAGCAATTAAGAACATATACAGATATTCCTGTAATTGTTGTGTCTGCAAAAACAATGGTACAATCCAAAATAGATTTACTGCGTTTGGGAGCAGATGACTATATGACAAAACCTTTTAACCTTTTTGAGTTACTTGCAAGGATTGAGGCTAACTTAAAAAGAAGTGTAACTGCTCCCATGAAAGCGGATATTCACTTAAAGTATAAGGATATTAAAATCGAAAACTGTAATGCCTATATAAAAGGAGCAATCGTACAATTTACATCAACAGAATTATCAATTTTAATCCTTCTGTTACAATATCCGCAAAAAATTTTTTCAAAACAAAATATTTATGAATCAATCTGGCAGGAAGAATATGCCTACGATAATGATACAATCAACACGCATATCAGTAACATTCGGAAAAAAATAAAAAAGCATACGGATACTGATTATATAGAAACTGTATGGGGGATTGGGTATAAACTGAAATAATTTTTATTTCTTTAGATTTTTTTTAGATTTGGATTGTAAATTAGCATGGAAAGGAGTTGGTAAAATGTCAGAGATTATTTGTCAAACAACAGAACTTTGTAAAAATTACAAAAATTTCCATGTATTACAAAATGTTAATTTTTCAATTAACCGGGGAGAAATATATGGGTTAGTCGGTGAAAACGGCGCTGGAAAGTCTACCCTAATCCGTATATTGACGGGATTAGCATTTAAAAGCAGCGGTATCATTACTCTGTTCGGAAAAACAGATTATTTGCAGCATGAACGTACTAAAATTGGCTGTACGATTGAAATGCCTGCATTGTATAAAGATATGACTGCAAAACAAAATTTAGAGATTCAGCGGGTACAAAGGGGCATTCCAGACCAAAAATGTATCTCAAAAACATTGGAACTTGTCGGACTGAATAATACGGAAAAAAAGAAAGTAAATAACTTTTCTTTGGGTATGAAACAGCGTTTGGCATTGGCTGTTGCTCTTTTGGGTGAGCCGGAATTTCTAATCTTAGATGAACCTGTCAATGGATTAGACCCAACAGGTATTATTGAACTTAGAGAGCTGCTTAAAAAGTTAGCCCAGGAAAACCATGTAACAATATTGATTTCAAGCCATATTTTAAGTGAGCTTAACCAGCTTGCAACTTGTTATGGCTTTTTACATCATGGTAAGCTGCTGAAACAAATTACGGCAGAAGAATTAAATGAAGAATGTAAGCGGCATATTAAACTGAAAACAGACGATACGAAAAAAACTGTTACTGTTTTGGAAGAACAGCTAAAAATCAAAAATTTTTCTGTATATCCAGACAATTTTATAAGGATATATGAGAAACTGGAAGAAACACATACTATTTCAAAAACGCTTTCTTCTAATGGCATTGTTGTTGAAGAAATGTCTGTACAAGGGGAAGAATTAGAAACCTATTTTGAAAATCTAATAGGAGGGCGCAGATATGTATAATCAGTTGAAATCTGAATTTCTGAAACTGAAATATTCCAAACTGTTTATAGCGGTTCCAATTCTTTTTTTGGCAGGGCTGATTTTGTATGGGAGTTTCAGCCTGTCCGCAGGGGGAACACAGCTCTTCGTTTCAGAGGGAGATGAAGAAACAAATGCTGCCATACAAGGAATTATTGGCTTTTTTGCATTTACATTTGAAAACATTGATACACCTAAATTTAGCGAAATTATGCAATCCTGTATATCCTGCAATGTATTTCTCTGGATTGTTACCCTCATTTTAACCATACAATTTTTCTGCTATGATTACTCTACGGGTACAATCAAACTCCCTGTTGCCTATGGAATAGATAGAGTAAAAGTTTACTTTGCAAAGACTATTGTTATTGTTTTATATAATGCAGTCTGCTATTTTATATTCAATACCATTACACTTTTGTTTACTTGTTTGCAGACCGGGTATCTCCCCGACACAACTGAGTTGGCACAATATTTAAGTTATGT
The DNA here is from genome assembly GCF_009917485.1 of Parablautia muri. Lineage (GTDB taxonomy): Bacteria > Bacillota > Clostridia > Lachnospirales > Lachnospiraceae > Suilimivivens > Suilimivivens muri. The sequence goes on along the minus strand of NZ_QZDT01000078.1, from coordinate 5,615 downwards.
CGGATTAAATTTTTTAGTATTGGTTTCATTTATCTTACTTTGCCTTACTATATGCATCTGCTTGAAAAATACCGGTATTATTGCAACTGTCATGTGTTTATTTACTTTGGGCGGCGCAGTAATATATACCGGGATATGGCAAGATTTTCACAGTCATGCAATATTAAAATATTTAGTCTGGCTCAATCCATTATACTATTGGATGAACATGGGAACTTTCCGGCTTGAATATGGGCTAATCAATGAAATAATCATATATTTTATTTTCAGTTTATTATTTTTACTGCCCCTGTCTGTTATACTTGTCAGAAAACAGGAGTTTAAGTAATTTTTATAAAACGAATAGTCAGCAGAAAATATTTTCTGAAATTCACCGAAGGAGAGAATGTTAATGATGTATTTATTACTGGTCTTATTAAATATAATATTGGCATTTTCTCTTTTTTCATGGAAACGCCAAATTTGTGAAATAACAAAACAGATTAGCGAAAACAAAAAACTGCGAATTTCCTTATCAAATAAGCAAATAGAAAAATTAGCAGGTATCATCAACGAAAAAAAACATTTAGAACAGAAAACAAATATCCAGATTATACAGGAAAAAGAGCAATTAAAACACTCTATTGCTAATATTAGCCATGATTTAAGAACGCCTTTAACATCAATCCAAGGATATCTAACACTTTTAAAAGATTGTGAAGATAAAGAAGAACAGGAACACTACTTTTCTGTTATTCAGGCAAAAACAGACTATTTAACAGAACTAGTGCAAATATTTTATGATTTGTCATTGATAGAAAGTGATGATTATATTCTGGGAATTGAAAAAATAGATGTAAACAGAATTGTAACTGACTGTCTGATTAACAAATATAACGAATTAAAAGAACTGTCCCCCACTATTAAAATAGAAAATGCTCCTGTATGGATAACCGGAAATGCTGTTGCCTGCAAAAGAATTATTGATAACCTGGTTACAAACGCAATACGGTATTCTAATGATTATATTGAAATTGTGATGGACGCAGATGGTATCTTTACAGTAAAAAACACTACATCAGAATTAAAAAATATAGATGTTAATATACTATTTCAAAAATTTTATACAGTAGATACATCACGTTCAAACGGGAATACAGGGTTGGGGTTATATATTGTAAAAGAGTTATTAAATAAAATAGAGGGTGGTATAAAGGAAATTAGTTACAAAAATAATATATTAACAGTTTCTGTTTATTTTAAACTTTATAAGCAAAAATGTGATATTTGCTCTTTGGGGCAGAGAACAATATGATGTATCAGGCAGCCTGTATACTGTAAAACACCTGTTACTGAATGTGGCATATTTAGTGTTGGTTGCAGCGGCGGTATATCCAATAGCAACAATAAGAAAATGGAAGAAAAAGAAACAGACAACGAGATTGATACTCTTTGACATTATAAGGCATGGCATATTGCCACTACTGTTACTCTGTTTGCCCTATATGGTAAGTATTCCATTATGGGTAGTATGGTATTTTGTAAAAGACTTGTTCCTTGTTTTGTTGGTAAATTCAAGTCTGCTTTGGGTTATGGGATTATACAAAATATTATTTGCGGTATTCAAGACATGACAGACTACGTGCTGTTATTGCTCTGAATTATAAAAAGCAACTGTAAACCATACACTGTCCTATATGGGAGAAGGGGGGAATCATTTATGCCTTGTACAGAAGCATACAAGGAGCATATCGAATACACATTTAACGCCTTTTGCAGAGTTGTCATACACTATGCTGCTATCAACGCATGGCGTGATAGGGATAGGCGGCGGCAAAGGGAAATATCCTTTGAATACCTCACAGAAGAAAAGTTTTACCCGTTAAGCACAACAGATAAATATTTTATAGACCCTTGCAAGCAATACCCGGTTACGATATGCGGTCAGAGGGTTATCCTCACCAATGGGGAACTTGCCGAAGCCCTGTCCTCTCTGCCGGAGAAAAAGAGGGAAATCATCTACCTTTATTTTTTCGGGCGTTACACACAGCAGGAAATCGGGGAACTATATGGACGCTGCCGGAGTACAGCATGGCATCACATACATAGTGCCTTGCAAATGTTAAATGAAGAAATGGAGGTGATTTTCCGTGAGGAATCCTAAACTTGTGCCGTATGAAACCATTGTCAGAGCAACCAGCGGAGAGCCGGAAGCCGTGGACGAGGTTTTACGGCATTATGGCAAACGAATCCGGCTTGCTTCCCTTGAAAACGGACAGGTCAACAAGGACACCGAGGACAACATCAAACGGCGGCTTATCGCTGCCCTGTTACAGTTTCGCTTTGACGAACAGGCGACATAACGGGAGGTGAGATTTGTCGGGAAAATAGTCATGCTTATATTCAACGACACAGAAGAAAAAGCGGTTGAGAAAGCCATAGCCGCTCTTGCCGATATGATACCGCTGGAAGCCATACAGCCGCCCCATTCCCCCGCACTGGTTTTTCCGGGATTGGAAATCAGATTACACCAACGCCGGGTACTGAAAGACGGTGCAGACATCTATCTAACCCGTTTGGAATACGGCGCACTCTGCTACCTTGCCGCCAGTCCAGGGCGGGTATTTACAAAAGCGCAAATCTTTGAATCCGTGTGGAGCATGGAAAGCGAAAGCTGCCAATCAAGCGTTGCCAGTGTGATATGCAACTTGCGGAAAAAGATAGAGCCGGACAATAAAAACCCCACCTACATAAAGACGGTTTTAGGCATAGGCTACAAGTTTGCTTCCGGGGAATGACAACAGAATAACCGCCGCCCATCACAGCGGCACACCAAGACAGGAAATCAAGAAAAGGTTTCCTGTTTTTTTGCGCCCAAAACCGAGCCAGAGTTTGCGCCGGGCTGAAAAACTTCAAAAAGTTTCAGATAATGTTGCCAAAATTTCATTTTTTCCCGTAGTAAGTTATAGAGGGGCAAATGACCGCCCATATATTTCAGCGAAAAAAATTTTCAACAAAAGATAGAGAACTTTTCCATTTCACGCCCGCCGTGCGTAACAAGGGAAAAGAGAAAACAACTGCCGCTTTGTCTGGCGGTTTTCTCTTTTTATGTGGCGTGGAAACAAAAAAATATTAAGATTTTATGAAATCTTTGGCAAAATCGCAAAGTGCGGTGTTGTAAGGATTAAGGGGAAGTTTACGCAAATCAACGTCCATTTTGCCTTTTGCTGGTTTGTAGGTATTGGAGAGAAAGTTTCCGCAGCTTTGGCAAAATCTCTCCGTGCGGCACTAAAGGTATTGAGAGAGAAAGTTTCGCCGGAACGCAACAAACCAGCCGCCAATAGCCGGATAGTAAGTGAACAGACCACACAGCGCAGTTTCTTAGAGCAAGATTCTACCACAGTACCAAATTTCGCTAATCGCTCATTTTGTCCTATGGGAATCTTGTTGGGGTTGCCACCCCAAGCCCGCCTTTTTGCGGCTTGCGCCGCTTGAAAAATCTCCGAAAAAATTTTTCGGATTTTTCAAAAAACACTTCCGCTTATGCCCCTGTTTTTCTCCTATTGGTGAGAGGGCAAAACATAAAAAGAAAGGAGTTAAAGCCCATGAGAAAATACAACACGCCCCACCGCCACCGGGTAATCAAAACACGCTTGACCGAGGAAGAATACGCCGAGTTTTCCGAGCGTGTCACCCTCTGCAAAATGAGCCAAGCCGAGTTTATCCGGCAAGCCCTTATCAAGTCAAGCATACGCCCGGTTATCACCGTTTCCCCGGTCAATGATGAATTATTATCTGCCGTTGGGAAACTCACAGCCGAGTACGGGAAAATCGGCGGCAACTTGAACCAGATTGCCCGCTGTCTGAACGAGTACGGCGCACCCTATAACGCCCTCTCCCAAGAGGTACGAGCCGCCACAGCGGAGCTTGCCGCCTTGAAGTTTGAAGTCTTGCAGAAAGTAGGTGAAGCCGTTGGCAACATTCAAACATATCAGCTCTAAAAATGCCGACTATGGAGCTGCCGAGCAGTACCTAACTTTTGAGCATGACGAGTTTACCATGAAACCCACGCTGGACGGGAACGGGCGGCTTGTTCTCCGTGACGATTATCGCATATCTTCCCTTAATTGCGGCGGGGAAGATTTCGCCATAGCGTGTATGCGCTCCAATCTGAAATTTGGCAAGAACCAAAGAAAAGAGGACGTAAAGAGCCACCACTATATTATTTCCTTTGACCCCCGTGACGCACCAGACAACGGCTTGACGGTTGACCGGGCGCAGGAGTTGGGCGAGCAGTTTTGTAAAGAACATTTTCCCGGACACCAAGCCCTTGTATGCACCCACCCAGACGGGCATAACCACAGCGGCAACATTCATGTGCATATCGTAATCAATTCCCTACGGATTGCGGAAGTGCCGCTACTGCCCTACATGGAAAGACTAGCGGACACAAGGGAGGGCTGCAAGCACCGCTGTACGGACGCAGCTATGGAGTATTTCAAAGCGGAAATCATGGAGATGTGCCACCGGGAAAACCTCTATCAGATTGACTTATTGCATGGGAGCAAGAACCGCATTACCGAGCGTGAGTATTGGGCGAAACGGAAAGGACAAGCCGCACTGGATAAAGAGAACGCTTTCCTTGCCGCCACAGGAGAACCGCCCAAACTTACAAAATTTGAAACCGACAAGGAGAAATTAAGGCGCACAATCCGAGCCGCCCTGTCCTCTGCTATCTCTTTTGAGGACTTCTCCGGGAAGCTGTTACAGCAAGGCGTAACTGTCAAGGAGAGCCGGGGGAGATTATCGTATCTCACGCCGGACAGGACGAAGCCCATCACTGCCCGGAAGCTGGGTGATGATTTTGACCGTGCCGCCGTACTGGAAGCACTTACCATAAACGCACAGAACGCCGCCAGAGCCGCCGAAACGCCCCTACCCCAACAGAGATACCCCCGCAGCATAAAAGACCGCTTACAGCGTAACAGAGCCGCCATAAACGCCCCGAAAAATGACGGAGTACAACGCATGGTAGACATAGCCGCCAAGAGAGCCGAGGGCAAAGGGAAAGGCTACGAGAAGTGGGCGAGTTTGCACAATCTGAAGCAAATGGCGGCGACCATGAGCATTTACGAGGAATCCGGCTTTTCTTCCCCGGAAGAACTGGAAGCCGCCCTTGCCGCCGCCAGCGCAGAGCTGTCAAACGTCCATGCGGAACTAAAAGCCGTGGAAAGCACTTTGCGGGAGAAAAAGGACTTGCAGAAACAGCTATTGGCGTACATCAAGACCAAGCCAGCCCGTGACGGATTGCGGGCGCAGAAAACGGAGAAAGCCCGGAGAGCTTACCGGGAGCAGCACGAAAGCGAGTTTATCATTTCCGAATCTGCCGCCCGGTATTTCAAGGCACAGGGAATCTCCAAGCTGCCAGCGTCCAAAGCCCTACAAACGGAGATTGAGCAGCTTACCAGAGAGAAAAACGCCCTTTACAACGAGTACCGGGAGAAGAAAGCGAACGTCCGGGAATTGCAGACCGTGAAAAGCAATCTTGACAAAATATTGCGCCGGGAGCCGGAACGGGGAAAGGGGCGGGAAAATGAACGGTAAACGCCCCTACATGGACTACCCACAGTACAGAG
>NZ_QZDT01000077.1 GCF_009917485.1 Parablautia muri | reverse complement strand
TTTATGGCAAAATGCTGTTATTCTGCTGATCACTAAAAAGTGTCAGGATTATATTTTCCTTTGCATAACATATTTAATGCTAATGTTAGCATTAAATATGAAGACAGCACACAGAATATTTAAGACGGGTGTGGAGTGTATGGAGGAAGAACCGATTGTAAGCAGGAATTTTGTAAAATACAAGGATAAGTTTTATGTGATAGGAGAGTCGCATTTAGTGTATCAGGGCAACAAAACGGAATCTGAGGATTTTCATATTTTGACGCTTGCGGCATTGGCAGAAGAATTGAAGTTTAGAGGGCTGCATGAAGCGAATGTAACATTGGCGGTAGGACTTCCGCTTGCGTGGATGAAAAATCAGGGGGCAGATTTTAAACATTATCTGTTGAAAGAACAGGAGCTGCACTTTGAGTTCCGAAAAGAGAGATATCATGTGCATTTGTGCAGTGTAGAGGTGTTTCCGCAGGGATTTGCCGCGATTGTGAATTTGGGTGCAATGACAGGGATAAATATGCTGGCAGATATTGGAAACGGAACCATGAACGTGATGCAGATTATTGATAACAAGCCATTGGAAAAGAGTCTTGTGACAGATAAATTTGGTGTGGGTATCTGCATGAAGGAGATACAGAAAGAGCTGTCAAAAGAAAATGGTGAAGATATACCCGAAATGCTGATTGAACCGCTTCTCTGGAATGGTATACAGGGAAGAACGGATGTTACGGCTGTAAAAGTGGAGCGTATAGCAAAACAGTATGCAGAAAATATTAGAAAGCGTTTGGTGGATTATGGTTATAAAGAAGGTTTGGTGCATTTATATGTGATTGGCGGAGGCGGATGTCTGCTTCGGAATTACACAGAGTTGGCAGATAAAGCGGAAGTTACTTTTATTACTGATATTTGTGCCAATGCAAAAGGATATGAGTACCTTGCAGCACAGAAGCAGCGCAGACAGTCATTGTAGAAATGAGGCTTTAGAATGAGAAAGACCTATAAATGCAGCAATATAAAATTCTGCATGGAAGATGAAAACCAGCGCAGGACTTGGGAATATTTGCAGAGTATTACACGAAAAGACGGTTCTTATGGGAAGGCGCTTTCTGATGCGTTTGTGGCGGTTCTTGATGGAAAAATAGGGGATAAAACCGATAAGGCGGTGAACGATTCTGCTATTTTACTGGAGTACGATAATGATATTCTTTGGAAGATGCTGGATAGGGCATTGGAACAAAAATTTCATGAAATCATTCAAGAGTTGCAGAAAGTTTTGACAGAGCAGATCCGTAACAGTTTCAGTGAATATGTTTCCGCAGTTCATTTTGATGCAGAAGAGCTGATAGAAAAGACTAATGCAGACGGAATGGAGCAGACGCAGGAGCCGGAATTGTCCGAGGATATGATGGCATTTGCATTTGCAATGGGCGAATAGGCGGTTTTTGCCGGAATGAGCAGTCTGCCAGATGGGTTTCATGGCAGACTATGCCGCTGTATCTGCGGCATCAGCCCCGCAGGGCGCCGTTACTTCTGATGCGTATGCGTCAGAAGTAATAAGGCTTACTTTTGACAAAAATAACAAAACCGTAGTTAGCAGATATACACAGAAAAGACAGGAAGGAGGCAGGGAATGGTGGGAAGAACCATATCTTTTCCAAAAGGCGATGGAAGTCTGGCGCATAACAACAGGGAATTTAAAGCCAACAATGTCTGCCCGGAAAGAACAGGCTGGAACAGAGCATATATCAGGGAATCCATAGCGGATGCTTATGAAAAGTGTTTCGGTGAAGCGGTCAGGGAATATAATGCAGGACAGAAGCGCAACGACAGAAAAATCAGTAATTATGTGAAAAAGATAGAAAATTCTGATAATGGGGAAAATGTATTTTATGAAAATATCGTACAGCTTGGCACAAAGTACGATACGGCTGTTGTGGATGAAAACGGAAATCTCACAGAAGCGGCAAAAGAGGCGGTTGATTTATTGGATGAGTATGCAAGAACTTTTCAGGAACGCAATCCCAATTTATATTTATTCAACTGTGTCCTGCATTTGGATGAGGCAACGCCGCATCTGCATATAGATTATATCCCTGTGGCGGACGGATATAAGAAAGGCATGAAAACGAGGAACAGCATTTCCAAGGTTCTTCAGCAGATGGGATTTCAAAAGGGTAAAGGCAGGTATGATAATGAGGTTATCGACTGGGAGGCAAGAGAGCGTAATTATTTAATGGATTTATGCCGAGAGCGTGGAATAGAGGTAGAAATCAAAGGAGATAAGCGCGATAATCTTACTCTGCCGGAGTACAAAGCGGTAATGAGGAAAGTAGAGTGCCTTGAGGCAGAGGCGGAAAAGCTGGATAAGCAGAATGAAACTTTGGAGCAGTGTAATGAAAGTTTGCAGAAGCGGGCATCTGACCTACATGGTCAGGTGCTGGAAATGGAAGTACATAACAATGAATTGTTTTTGCAGGCGCAGGAGCTTACGGAACAGATTGAGGAAGCAGAGGCAAAAGAAAAGGCGGCGCAGGAGGTCCTTGCCAAACATGATTTAAGGGCAGACACATTTCAATTGATTTCAAAGGAAGTGGCGGCGGAAACAAAAAATATGAAAAGCGCTGCCGTTCCGGTAGCCAATCTTTTCAGTAGCGAGGAATATGTAAAGGTGAAGAAAAGCGACTGGAATAAAATACTGGATGCTTTTAATAAGGCAGTATCAAGAAATCATCTTTTGGAAAAGTATGAGAAGAAGATATCAAATTTGGAGAAGAAGATAGCTGTGCTTACTGAGCAAGTCGAAAAATTAAAACGGTTTGTAGCATCAATGGGACTTGGAGAGGCGTTTGTGGAATTTGTAAGATCGCTTGCCCCAAAGACGATGAAACAAAAGCTGGAAGATGCAAAAGCGGATGCGACTGAACACAACCGTCAGAGAAAAAATCCGCAGGTATTGCCGGAAAAGAATAAGCGGTGGCAGCAGGAAATGTAGATTTTTATGCAAAGAGAGGAACAGACAATGAACATAACCTATGAAAAATGTGGAGATTATTTAATACCAAACTTAATTCCCGATTCGGAGCCAGAAGGAGAGTTAAGGAAATTTGGACTGATGCGGAAATCTTATTTGAAAAATTACAAGAGAGGTATTTATGCGGGTTTGTTGCTATCAGGCGAATTAAAGAAACACCTGCTTATAATACAGATTCGGGCAGAGGAAAGGTTTGATTTGCTGGTGGAGCAGATGGCAGAGAGGGAGGAAGTGACAGAGCAGTTAAAGGAACAGGATCAGATGCTTTGGGTGCAGAGAATGAATAGCATTAGGGCGAGAGCGGAGGAGATCGTGAGGGAAGAAATAATATGCATATTATAAGGATTGGAATGGGGCAGAGGATATCTGTCCCATTCCTCAATTAGGTACAATATATAAGAGAATCTAAATGACAATTTGGATATTTTGTAGTAAACTTAACTTGGAAGATTATGCATGATAGATTGTCTGGTTATTCACGACAAGAAAAACGATATGTGTACGATAATATATTTGTTGGTTAGATAGATTCAACAATTGAGGAGGAAGAATAGATGTTAGATAGAGGAGTAAAAGATCAAATAGTTGCTTGCCTTGAAAATGGGGAGGAAATTCCAGAGGAATATAAAACACTCTTATTTCCTATAAATAATAAAGAGTATGAATTAAACTATTTGGGAAAAATGAGGAAAGAAGATATTTTGTCAGATACTGATGAAGTAAATAGTATTCCTTTTCAATTGGAAAGAACAATAGGAGATGCGGTAGATGATGAGTGGAGAAATTTACTTATCTTTGGAGATAATTTACAAATTCTCAAATCTTTATATTTTAACCAAGATCCTTTAATTACAGATAAAGTAAAAGGAAAGGTTAAACTTGTTTATATAGATCCGCCATTTTCGTTAAAACAAGAATTTAAAGGGAAAAAAGGTGAAAAGGCTTATGCTGATAAGGTGAAAGGGGCTGAATTTGTAGAGTTTTTGAGAAGAAGATTAATTATTCTTAAAGAACTTTTAGCTGAGGATGGTTCTATTTTTATTCATTTAGATTATAGAAAGATTCATTACATCAAAGTTGTAATGGATGAAGTATTCGGTGAAACCAACTTTATAAATGAGATAACTTGAAAAAGAACGAGCGCTCATAATGACGCAGGAAAATTTGGAATAAATACAGAATATATATTGTTTTATGCTAAAAATGCTGAGAACTATATTTGGCATCAACAATATGCGGAATATTCAGAGAAACATTTGAAAAGATATCATCGTAAAGATAAAGATGGACGTCATTGGACGGATAGTCCATTAACTGCAAAGGGACTTTCAGGTGGAGGATATACATATACATATAAAGGAGTAGAAGGTCTTTGGAGATGTCCAGAATCTACGATGAAAGAATATGATGAAAAAGGCTTATTATACATAACTAAGACAGGTGGAATTCGAATTAAGAAGTATTTGGATGAACTAAAAGGAACTCCGTTACAGTGTTTATGGGATGATATTGATCCAGTTAATTCTCAGTCGAAAGAGAGGGTAAACTATCCAACTCAAAAACCAGAAGAACTAATCGAAAGAATAATTTTATCAGTAACAAATCCAGGGGATATTGTATTAGATTGCTTTGCAGGATCAGGTACTACATTGGTAACCGCTGAAAAACTAAACAGGAAATGGATTGGATGTGATATTGGTAAACTTTCAATATATACAATTCAGAAACGTTTATTAGAGATAAAAAAAAAGCAAGGCATATACGTCCTTAGAAAATATATCTGTGAATTCTTTGTATGGAAAGGTAGTTAAGCATTTTTCCGTGTTAACGGCCGGGTTGTATGATTTGTCTAAAGTATTTTCGATGGATGAGGGAAAATATAAAAAGTTTGTAATGTCTTTGTTTGATATTGAGGATATTGGACAGAAAGATATTCATGGAATTAGTATTGATGGTGAAAAAAGAGGATATTATGTAAAAGTTTATCCATATTGGGATGAAAAGTTTAGAAATGCTGATATAGATGAGGAGTATGTAGAAGAACTGCATAAGCATATTGGTAGTTCACTACAAGAGAGATTTTATATTGTAGCGCCAGCAACATGTGTAGCATTTATAAATGATTACTATGAAATAGATGGCATTAAATATTATTTTTTGAAAATTCCGTATCAAGTAATAAAAGAACTCCACTCCAATTCATTTAAAAAGCTTAAACAACCACAAAATGAGAAGGAAATCAATGATTTGGAAAATGCAATTGGTTTTCACTTTATTAGACAGCCCGAAGTTGAATCTTCAATAGTAAAAAAGAAAAATGAGTATTTTTTGAAGATAACAAAATTTTTATCTGATTATGACTATGATGAAAATGGAGAAATTCTAAAGAACTTTGAAAGCTTATCTATGGTATTAATAGACAATTGCAATAAAGAGGGAGATGTGTCTTTTAATATGTCTGAATACTATTTTGCGGAAGATTTAATAGATGAAAAAAAGAATAGCATAAAGGAAGATGAATCAGTAAGAACGATGCTTAAGAAATGTAAGCAGATTGTTGTTCCTATAAGTTCAAAGACTAATATGATTAAAGTTGTTTATATAGATATCTATGGAAATGAGTTTATGGAAACCAAAGTTTTAGAGGAGTAACAAATATGGAAGGCATTTTAAAAATAGAAGAATCAAATATTGTCCTTAAGGTTAAAACGAATTATGATCCAAGTAAATTAAATCTAAATGAATGGGATAAATATCTGGATTGTCTTTGTGGGAGTCGAGAATATCAAAAAGAAGCCATTAAAGTGGCTATAATATACATGGCGTCAGGTGAATATGAATCTATAAATCAGTTAGCCCAGGAGAATTATGCTACTAACACTGTGCTGCAACAAAAATATTCAAAAGAAATAAACTTAATTCATGCAATTCAATTACCTAATAAACTTTCTGGAGTAATTGATTTGGCAACAGGCAGCGGAAAAAGTTTTGTTTTATATGGCATAGCTCAAATACTGCTCGCAATAGGTTTGGTAAAAAGAGTGTTGCTTTTATGTCCATCTGTTACTATCGAAAGAGAATTAAGGAATAAATTCATTTTATTAGCGAGTAGAGTAGATTTAAAGGAATATATTCCATTGTGGTGTGTGATAAAGAATCCTAGAATAATTGATGCTAATGTCACAATTAAATCTGGAGATATTTGTATAGAAAATATCCATGCAGTATATGAGAATACAGGATCATCTATAAATGACAGTTTTAAAAATGGTGGAAGCGATACATTAGTATTAAATGATGAGATTCATCATGCTTACAATGTGTCATCTGACAAAGACATTAAGAAATGGAAACAGTTTTTGCTTGGGAAAAATAATTTTAAATATATTATAGGTACAACAGGAACAGCGTATATTGAAAATGAATATTTCACAGATGTTTTATATAGATATTCATTGAGAAAAGCAATAGATGATGGTGTTGTAAAAATGGTTGAGTATGTTGCAAAGGATGAAGGTTTAGACCAAAATGCTAAATTCCAAAAGATATATGATAATCACGAGGAATTTTGTAGAATGTATAGTGCTATGAAGCCAATAACTCTAATTGTTGGTAAAGATATAAAATCTGTGAGTAATTTATGCGAGGATTTTATAGAATTTCTTATGAGGAAGGAGAATATTAACAAAGAGGTTGCAGAAGGGAAAGCTATAGTTGTTACATCTGCTTCAAAACATAAAAAGAATCTTGCGCTATTAAGTAGGGTTGATGAGAAGGAAAGTAAAGTTCAATGGATTTTTTCTGTGTCAATGTTGACCGAAGGTTGGGACGTTAAGAATGTATTTCAGATTGTGCCGTGGGAGGATAGAGCTTTTAATTGCACAAGTTCTTGGAAGGGGATTAAGAATACCAGAGGGATTGAATGGTCAGCCTAAAGTTAGAGTTTATAATCATGCGAATTGGAGTAGGAATATTCAATCTTTGGTAGATGAAATTCTTGAGATGGAATTGACACTTACGAGTGATATTTCAAGTTCTGATGAAAGAAATAAATATAATTTTGTCATTCATTCCATTGACTATACTAAAGAGGAACGAACAACGAAGAAATCATCTACAAACACTCAAGAGATTTTTGACTTGACAAATGGAATGAAGTTAGTTTCTCAAGTGGAAGAAGAAATTCAAGAAACAGAATATGAAAATATTAGAGGAAGTATTGTATCGAAAGCTACAAAGGTTAGAAAGGAAACAATTACTGTAGATGAGGTTGTGAGAAAAATATCAGAGAGTTTTAAGGGAAGGGCATTGGAGGCTAAACTCATTTTTGAAAGCAGACAATATGAAAAAGAAAAACTTCCACCTATTTCTGAAATAAAAAACTTTATCGAAAAGTCTATGCAAGATTGTGGCATTCAGGGGAACGAATTAACAATTGAAAATGCTAATAAAATTTATGGTAAATTTTCGGGATTACTTCGTAGAAAACCAGCAACACCTGTTTTTAATAAAAAAGTAGATGATGTAATTGAAATTCAAACGTGCTCTATGAGAGCATTAACAGAGAGATATAGCCATATTAAACAGTATATTACTATGTTTTTTTCAAGCACATATGCTTCTGATATGGATGATGCTAAGAAGGAGAGATTAGAAAATATACGCGATGAAATTATGGGAAAACAGGTGAAAGAAGTAAATAAGTACAATTATAAAACGCCTGTAGATGTTGTATTTACTATGCAAGAACCTGAAAAGAAATTTGTATCTTATTTAGTGTCAGATGATGTGGCTCAAAAGATAGATGCATGGATAAAAGCTAGAGATATCGGATTTTATTCAATTGACTATCAGAAGAATAAGGGAGCTGTGTTTAAAGGTTTCAATCCTGACTTTTTTATTAAAATTGGAGAAAATATTTTAGTGGCAGAAACAAAATCTGATGGCGATATTTCGGAAGAAAATTGTGCTAAGTATCGAGCTGCGAAAAAACATTTTGAATTGCTTAATGCAGAGTTAGCAAAAGTAGGAATACAGGAGAAATATTATTTTAACTTTTTATGTCCATCTGATTATAGCGCATATTTTCAGTATATAAAGGATGGAAGAATTTTTACTTCAAATTTTCACGGTGTTTTGGAAGATGGTCTAGAGAAAGAAGATAATAAGTAAAAGTCATAAATAGGAGTTAATACACATGTGGTAATATAGAGTACAGAGGAAATACAAATTTAAGTAATTATAATAATGCAGGAGATATTATAATAGTTTTATACAAGGTGGTAAATTATGCTTTATTTTGAATATAGCAAATCCGAAAAAGATATTGAATATTATGAAATCTTAGAAATGCTCATGGAGCGTTGGGAATTTGAAATTGTTGAGTTTAAAGAAGCTAAAGGTGGGTATGATACAGATAAAATTGGAAGATATTTTTCTGCAATAAGTAATGAAGCAAACCTGCGTCAACAGCAATATGGATGGCTTGTTTTTGGAGTTGGAGAGCAGAACAAGACAAAACAGGTAGTAGGAACCTCATTTAAAAGGGGGGATAAAAGTCTGCTTGAGCGTTTCAAATATGAGATTTCCAGAGATACCGCCAATGGAATGACATTTTATGATATTATGGAAATATTTCCGATTGTGAATGGCAAAGAATACCGAGTGCTTATGTTCAAAATTCCTGCGGCAGCAACTGGCATTCCAACAGATTGGAAAACGAATTACTATGAACGGGCAGGAGAAAGTCTTGTTGCATTAAAACAGTATAAGATAGACGCGATTCGTTCACAGGAACGTAAGGACTGGTCAAAACAGGTATTAGAAAAGGCAACAATAGAGCACTTGGATAAGACGGCAATAGATTTGGCAAGAGAAAAATATAAAGAAAAAATGAATCAGGAGCACATTTCGGCAGAAGTGGATGCTATGAGTGATGAGCAGTTTCTTACAAAGATTAAGCTTATGATAGATGGCAAAATTACACAAGCAGGAATGCTTCTGTTGGGGAATTCGGATTTTGATTATATGTTTCAGACTGCGCCGAGCATTATGTGGAGGTTGTATGGCGCGGATGGAATGGATAAAGATTATGCAATTTTTAAGATTCCATTTATCAATGTAGTGGATAAAGTGTTTGCGAAAGTACGAAATCTGACTTACCGTTATATGCCTAATCAGTTGACGCTGTTTCCGATGGAAACAGAGCAATATAATAGCTGGCTAATTCGGGAGTTGCTTAACAACTGTATTGCGCATACGAATTATCAGTTAGGTGGAAGGATTTATGTGAATGAATTTGAGGACAAAATTAAATTTACGAATCCGGGGGACTTTATTCCACAGAAAATAGAGAACGTGTTGGAAGTAAGTTACAGTCCGCCATTTTATAGAAATAAACTTTTAGCAGATTCTATGATGGCATTTCATATGATTGATACCGCAACATTGGGAATCCGCCGAGCATATAATATTCAAAAGGCGAAGTATTTTCCACTGCCGGACTACAATGTATCTTCAGGGACACAGGTTGAAGTGACGGTATATGGTAAAACCTTGAATGATAATTATATGCACATATTGTATGATCATCAGGATTTAGATTTACAGACAGTGTTTTTGCTTGATAGGGTCCAAAAAGGCTTGTCGATAGAAAAAGAGGATGTAGACAGACTGCGGGCATTGAAACTGGTAGAAGGCAGGATAACAAGTTTATATTTATCGGCATCAGCGGCTAAGAGCATTGATGAGAGTACAAACTATATTAAAAATAAGGGGTTTGATGATAAGTATTATAAGGATTTAATTGTTGAATATCTGAAACAGTATAAAAAAGCCAAAAAGAAGGATATTCGGGAATTGTTATGGGATAAGCTGCCAAATGTGTTGAGTGATGCCCAAAAAGAAAATAAAATCCGAAATATGCTTACAGCGCTGAGAAAACAAGGCATTATTGATACTGACTCAGAAAACCAGCAAAAATCTAATTGGATATTAAAGTGAGATCTTGTTTTAAAATTGTAAATTAAACAAGGTTTATCCAAGATTTAAACAAGAATTATTCAAGGTGGCGATTTATATAGAAATAGAATGGTCAGAATCAATTGGTTATGAGATATGAGACTTTGGCTGATGAATGAGAAGTTGAGTTTATTTTCAATGGAATTAGATCGTTTTGGGACTTACTTTCAGAGCTTGGACTAAATTGGACTTGTTTTGGACTAAAGTTGAGCTAAATCTTGGACTAAGTTAATGTATTATTCCTTGCAATAAGTCAAAGAATAGTTGGTTAAATATTTTGTAATAAAGGTGTAATTTAAACAAGGTTTATCCAAGATTTAAACAAGAATTATCCAAGATGAGTAGCTTATGCTAAAACGATCAAGTCGGAATCAGCAATTGATAAGGTCAAAATTGTGTTTGTCTACGGAAGTTTTGAGCATATAGGGGTAAATGATATTATATAGAATGTTGCTGATGGATAATATAAAAAGGATGAAGGTGTATTTGTATGGTTTTAACAGATGAGGAAGCGGAACAATTTTATGATCTATGGATAGCTCTATTGGATTTTGTAAATCAAAAATATAAGCTGATAAAGGAACTTTATGGGATGACATCGCCTAAAGGTTTGCCGCTAAAATCAGTAGCGTTTATATCTTCTAAATTATGGGAAGATAAAGATATAATTGATGAATTTGTGCTGTCAGGCTTTAAAAAGATGGATGAAGAAGAAATAGCTATTGTCAGTAGCTGGAAGAGAGCAATACATGGGAAATTTATAGTGGACAGACATTTAAGAAAAGGATCTGTGTTGATTTCTGTTGATAACAATGAGGTATATGTTGTGAAAGGAATTTACTCTTCGTGGAAAGAAATACTGGGAGGTTATCCCATGCCGCAGATTGTGGAAGCTACATTGATGCCATTCAGGGATGTTATTATTCATGACGGAATCGTTGCCCCGTATGGCGTGTGTTTGGGCAGAAATATGTCCGAACAGTCCAAACAGACCTATTTGGCAGCAAAATCAAATGGTAATCTACACTATGACTTATGAATGGACAATTGCATATCAGGAAATAAAAAGATTAAAAGTGGAGGGAGAACAGCATGGATAAAACAGATGCAAAGATAGCAATGGAAGAACTGACAATGATGTTGATTTATCTGTCGCATTTTACGGAACAGGACAGATTTGCAAATAAAGATGATAAGTATGCGTGGAAAGGTTATAATTTTGATGTGCTTAACAAACTTGATGAGAAAGATTACATAAGGCAGGGCTCACATCGAGCAAAATCCATGTATATCACCAAAGAGGGCGAGGTAAAAGCAAAAGAGCTTTTAGAAAAATATAACGTAGCAGACTGGTAAAACATAATCAATAGAAATGCATCATATCGTTATGTTGAAGTTAATGATGCTGATAGCAATTCGCCAGCCAACGGCTGGCGATATAGATTGGAGTGAATTTCTCTGAAATTATACACATCATATCCAAGCTCGTGCTTCTAAAATGCTTCTAAAATTTCTGATTCTCAAAAAAATCAGCCGATTTTAGGAGCAATATCAGATAAAAAGTAAGCGTCAAATAAGAACGTGTAGTGAAATATATGGCGTTCTCCTGTAAACTTGGGGTTAGAGTTTTTAG
>NZ_QZDT01000076.1 GCF_009917485.1 Parablautia muri | reverse complement strand
ATGAGTAATGAAAATGCAAATTTGACAAAAGTGATCGTACCGTGCAGGTTTTCCTATCTGCACTGCTGGGAACCCAATGCCGTGAGCGACGGGGACCCGAAGTATTCCGTATCGGCCATCATACCGAAGTCGGACACGGAGACCATTGAGAAAATAAAAAGGGCGATTGAGCAGGCGAAGAAGGATTCCGTCTCCAAGTGGGGCGGCAAGGTCCCGGCGAACCTGAAACTGCCGCTCCGTGACGGTGACATTGACCGCCCGGAGGATGAGGCGTATGCGGACAGCTACTTCTTCAACGCCAACAGCAAGCAGGCTCCGCAGGTGGTGGATAAAAACGTGCAGCCCATCCTTGACCAGTCGGAGGTATATTCCGGGTGCTACGGCAGGATCAGCGTGAACTTCTACGGATTTTCCACCAACGGCAATAAGGGCATCGCCGCAGGTCTTGGCAATATCCAGAAGCTGCGTGACGGGGAGTCGCTGGGCGGCAGGACGAATGCGGAGGATGACTTTGACGCGGTGGAAGTGGATGACGAGGAAGATTTTCTTGGATAAGGGAACCGGGGCGGCGGGTGACTGCCGCCCTCCATCCAAAATATCTACACAGGAAGGAGCCATGAAATGGGACGAATCTTAGCAGCCGACATAGAGTCATTTTCGGATGTGGATTTGGTCAAATGCGGGGTATACGCTTATGCGGACAGCCCTGCTTTTGAGATTTTATTGTTTGCCTATTCCTTTGACGGAGGGGAAACGCAGATCATAGATCTGGCACAGGGGGAGAAGCTCCCGGCAGAGGTGGAGGAAGCCATCTTTGACGTGTCAGTGACCAAGACGGCATACAACGCCAACTTTGAGCGCACCTGTTTATCAAAGCATTTCGGGAGGTACATTCCCCCGGAGTCCTGGCATTGCAGCGCGGTACAGGCGGCCATGCTCGCCCTGCCCCGGTCTTTGGAGGATGTTGGCAGGGTGCTTGGCCTGGACGAGCAGAAGATGAAGGAAGGGAAAGAACTGATCCGGTATTTCTGTGTTCCCTGTAAGCCCACGAAAGCAAACGGCGGCAGGATACGGAACCTCCCCCGCCATGCGCCGGAGAAGTGGGAGCTGTTCAAGACCTACTGCAAAAGGGATGTGGACGTGGAGAAATCCATCCGCAGGAAACTGCACAATTTCCCCATCCCGGAGAGCGAGATGGAACTGTACCGCTTAGACCAGCGCATCAATGACCGGGGCGTGCTGGTGGATATGGGGCTGGTAAGGAATGCGGTTTCCTGCGAGCATCTCCATAAGGAGGTGGTGACGAAACGCGCTTATGAACTGACGGGCTTGGAGAACCCCAATTCCGTGGCGCAGCTAAAAGGCTGGCTTGGGGATATGGGGATGGAGGCGGAGAGCCTTTCCAAGAAAGCGGTGGCGGAGATGATAGCGGAAACGGACGGGGAAGTGGAGGAACTGCTCAGACTCCGGCTGCTGATGGCGAAAACATCCGTGAAGAAATATGAGGCTATGGAGAGGAGCGTCTGCTCAGATGGCAGGGTACACGGGATGTTGATGTTCTGCGGCGCAAATAGAACGGCCCGATGGTCCGGCAAAATCGTACAAATCCAAAATCTTCCAAAAAACTATCTCCCCGATCTGGAACTGGCAAGAGACCTTGTGAAGCAGGGGCGTTTTGAAGATATCGAATTATTATACGATTCCACACCGAATGTTTTATCAGAATTAATCCGCACAGCCTTTATCCCGAAGCCGGGATGCCGCTTTGTGGTGGCGGACTTTTCCGCAATCGAGGCAAGGGTGCTGGCATGGCTTTCCGGGGAGCAGTGGCGTCTGGATGTGTTCACTTCCCACGGGAAGATTTATGAAGCATCGGCATCCTCCATGTTCCATGTGCCGATGGAGGAGATTACCAAAACCTCCCCGCTCCGGCAGAAAGGGAAACTAGCGGAGCTTGGCCTGGGCTTCGGCGGGGCGGCTGGGGCTCTCATCTCAATGGGGGCATTGGATATGGGGCTGACAGAAGAGGAACTTCCTCCGCTCGTGGCAGCGTGGCGGAAAGCCAATCCCCATATCACACAGTTCTGGTGGGATGTGGATGCCGCCGCAATAAAAGCGGTCAGGGAAAAGCAGAAAACGAAAGTCGGAAAAATCATTTTTGAATATAAGAGTGGGATTTTATTTATCACACTTCCTTCTGGGAGAAAGCTGTCCTATGTGAAACCACGGATGGCTGTAAACAAGTTCGGCAGGGACGGGCTGACCTATGAGGGTATTTCTGAAAATAAGAAGTGGAGCCGGATAGAGACCTACGGCCCCAAGCTGGTGGAGAACATCGTGCAGGGGACAGCGCGGGATTTACTGGCGGAGGCGATGCTCCGTGTGGAGGAAAAGGGATACCCCATCGTGATGCACTGCCATGATGAGATCATAGCGGAAATGCCGGAGGGCACCGGCTCTGTGGATGAGATGTGTGAGGTTATGGCGGTACAGCCGGAGTGGGCGGAGGGGCTGCCATTGAGGGCGGACGGTTACCAGTGTAGTTTTTATCAGAAAATGTAGGAGGAGAAATTTATGGATTTAAGTAAATGTGTTTGCACATCAGACCTTGAGGTGCTTGACCTGGATGACCCAGGTGCGGATATGTGGTCAGAAGTATGGAAAAAACCCTGCGGCTGGGAGAACCTGGACCGTATTGTCGTGGACGAGGATGAGGCTGACGCGCTTGTAGGGCAGTTGGAAGGGATGCCCTATGAAGGCTCGGAGCTGGTCATGAACCCGGCGCTGCCTGAATTTACGTGCATTGTGCGGAAGGAGGGCAGACAGGAGGAGACGCTGGTGGCTTTCAAGAAAACGATCCTGCCGCCCGAAGGACCGTCCTATGAACAGGGCGGCACAAAGGCTTATTCCCGCCATGCTATTGACGCATACGTCCATATCAACAACGGGGGAAGCCATGCGGACGAGATCATATCAATAGGGCAGTTCATCTTCTCAAAGGGCGGGGAAAAAGTCACATCGACCTATTCCCATATTGTATGGACCCGGTACGACAATTCCATGCTTGCGGACGGGCAGGCCAATGCGGAATTCAGCAGGAATGTAAAGCTGCTGTACATGGCTGTGCAGAAAGCCCTGTATGACCGCCCGTCCGTGTTCGTCACCGGGCAGGGGAGGCCGGCTGTCAGGCATGAGGGCCGGGGGAAGGGCAGGAAGAAAGAGGAATTCCGCAAGGTGAAAGCTGTCCGCATGATCCGGCTGTCCAAAGAGGAAATGGCAAAATACTGTGCAGAGAGCAGGAAGATGAGCTGCCCAAGCTGGGGAGTCATCGGGCATTGGCGGAACTGTAAATCGGGCAGGAAGGTATGGATACACCCTTACCGGAAGGGGCGCGAGCGGAACAATCCGGGGCAGTATGCCGCGAAGGAATATGAGATCGGAGGGACGGGGAATGCGTAAATTATCAATCGCCTATGGCAGTAGCTGCCATGCAAAAAGATGGGTGAACCAGCAGGTCACCTTTGACGAGCTGTGCGAGCGCCTTTCACAAACGGTGCGGACGCCGGAAACAGTGGAGGAATACCCGAAGCTGCCGAAGTCCGAGCGTGACCGGGCAAAGGACAAGGGCGGCTTTGTAGGGGGAAAGCTGAAAGGCGGGCGGCGCAAAAGGGACATGGTGGAAGGGCGCTCCATGCTGACGCAGGATGCCGACCATGCGGGCATTGGTTTCATAGACAGCTATGAGATGCTCTGCCCTTATGCCTCATGCCTGTACACGACCCACGGGCATACGCCGGAGGCTCCGAGGGTGAGGGTGGTGGTCCCGCTCACAAGGGACGTGACGCCGGATGAATATGCCGCCATATCACGGTTCTTTGCGGCGGAATGGGGGATAGACCAGTTCGATGAATGCTCCCACCGCCCGCACCAGTTGATGTACTGGCCGACCACGCCTGCGGACGGGGAATATGTGTTTAAACGCTGTGACGGGGAGTGGCTCGACCCGGACAGGTACCTTGCGGCGCATCCGGGGTGGCGTGACTGCGCCGGGCTTCCGCATTCCGTCCGTGAGGGAGGCATCGTGGAGAGGGGCAGGAAGCAACAGGAGGACCCGCTGGGGAAACAAGGCGTGATCGGGGCGTTCTGCAGGACTTACGGGATAAATGAGGCCGTCCATGTGTTTTTAAAGGATATATACCAGGAAAGCGAATTGCAGGGACGTTTTGACTATATCCCTGCGGATTCTTCTGCCGGGGTGGTGGTTTATGACGATGTGTTCGCCTATTCCCATCATGCCACCGACCCGGCCTGCGGGAAGCTGCTGAATGCCTTTGATCTTGTCCGCATCCATAAGTTCGGCGGGTTGGATGAGAAAGTGCCGGAAGACACGGAGGCGGCAAAGCTGCCGTCTTTTAAGGCAATGTGCGATTTTGCCGTAAATGATGAAAACGTGAAGATGACCATTGCTGGGGAGCGGATGGAGATAGCGGAGAAGGAGTTCTCTGGGGAAAACGGGAACTGGCTGAAACAGCTTGAATATGAGAAACGCTCCACTGTGGTAAAAAACACCCTGCGGAATCTGCTGCTCATCTTAAATAACGATGAAAAGCTGAAAGGCATCGTGTTCAACCAGCTCAGTGACGGCATGGAGATAAAGGGGGAGGTGCCGTGGGAGCATCCGAGCCGCTTCTGGCGGGATGCGGACGATGCACAGCTTATCTCCTATGTGGACCTTACCTATGGCACGTTCTCCGCAAGGAACTATGACATTGCGGTGACGAAGGTGGCGGATGACCGCTCCTACCACCCAATCCGGGAGTTCCTCGCCTCCCTGCCGGAGTGGGATAAGGTGCCGCGGGTGGACACCATACTGGTGGACTTCCTCGGCGCGTCCGACAACGCCTATGTCCGTGCGGTGACCCGCAAGACCCTCTGCGGCGCAATCGCAAGGGTGATGAACCCCGGCTGTAAGTTTGACACCATGCTGGTCTTGAATGGCCCGCAGGGGAAAGGCAAGTCCACGCTGATATCGAAGCTGTGCGGCGAGTGGTTCAATGACTCCCTGCTCTTAAATGACACGAAGGACAAGACGGCGGCGGAGAAGCTGCAGGGCTACTGGATTCTGGAGATCGGGGAGCTGGCGGGGCTTAAGAAGACGGAGATCGAGACGCTCCGTGGCTTCCTCTCCCGGCAGAACGACATCTACCGCGCATCCTTTGGGCGCAGAGCTACCCCGCACCCCAGGCAGTGCGTGTTCATCGGCACCACCAACGCGGAGAACGGGTATCTGAGGGATACCGCTGGGAACCGCCGTTTCTGGCCGGTAAAGACGCCGGGGGATGCCGCCCGCGCCTCATGGGAGATGACGGAGGAGGAAATCCGGCAGATATGGGCGGAGGCGTTAGTCCGCTATAAGGAAGGGGAGCCCCTGCACCTCGATAACGAGCTGGCGGGCATGGCGCTTAAGGAGCAGCAGATCGCTATGGAGGTGGACGAGCGGGAAGGCATGGTGCGTGACTACCTTGAGATGCCCCTGCCGGAGCGGTGGGATAAGATGGATATCTTTGACCGCAGGAACTATATCTGCGGCTCCGAGTTCGGCGGGGAGCGTGAGCCGGGCGTGCGTAAGCGGGAGCGCGTCTGCAACATGGAGATATGGTGCGAGTGCTTCGGCAAGGAGCGCGGGAACCTGAAACGGCAGGACGCCAATGAGATCAGCGCCATCATGGCGAACATCGAGGGGTGGAAGAAAGCGGACAATAAGGTGCGCTTTCCGATCTATGGCATTGTGCGCGGGTATTGCCGTGACAGGGATGCAAAAGCAAAAAACGGAAACGCATAAATGAAAGTGCAACGGAACAGGGAGTTGCTGTTGCTTTGAATGATGCCGGAAAAATGGAATATATGCAACGGCCGGGAAAGCTGTCAGACAGGGCGTTAGCAGTCATTGGTTGCTTATGTTGCTGATACTTACTTATATATTGGAATGTATAAATATATAGTAGTGTGCAGGCGTAAACGCACAAATGCGCTATATACGCGCGAGGACAGCTTTCCGGCAAAGGCGGAAAGGAAAGACGGTTTTATGGATGAGGAAAGCAGGATAGAGCGGCGGTTAGCCGTGTCAGTAAAAAAGATGGGAGGCATGGCGGTGAAGTTCACCTCACCCGGTTTGGATGGGGTGCCGGACAGGATCGTATTGCTGCCTGGGAAGAAAATAGCATTTGTGGAGTTGAAGGCTCCGGGGAAGAAGCCGAGGCCATTGCAGATAAAAAGAATGCGGCAGTTGGAGTGTTTGGGATTTCCCGTTTTTGTGATTGATGGCGTTGAGCAGATCGGAGGTGTGCTGGATGAGATATGTGCCACATGAATATCAGGAGTATGCAAAAGAGTTTATTATAAGCCATAAGGTGAGCGCATTGTTTTTGGATTGCGGTCTTGGAAAAACGGTGATCACTCTCACCGCCATATGGGAATTACTGTTTGACTATTTTGACATCCGAAAAATACTGATTATTGGCCCTCTCCGGGTATCAAGGGATACATGGTCTGCGGAACTGGAGAAATGGGACCACCTTTCCGGGGTTGGGATGTCCGTGGCACTTGGTTCCGAGAAGGAGCGGCTCTCGGCGCTTGGCAGGAAAGCGCAGGTGTACGTCATCAACAGGGAAAACGTGGAATGGCTTGTAAACGAGAGCGGCATCCCCTTTGATTTTGACATGGTGGTGATCGATGAGCTTTCGTCCTTCAAATCCCACAAGGCGAAGCGGTTCAAGGCACTAAAGAAGGTGCGCCCGATGGTGCGGCGCATCGTGGGGCTGACAGGGACGCCCGCGCCGAATGGATTAATTGACCTTTGGGCGGAGATCGGCATCCTTGATATGGGGCAGCGGCTTGGGCGGTTCATCGGCGGCTACCGGGAGCGGTTCTTCGTGCCGGACAAGCGCAGCCGGGAGATGGTGTTTTCCTATAAGCCCAGGGAGGGTGCGGAGGATATGATCTATGAACTGATCTCTGACATCTGCATCAGCATGAAGGCTGTGGATTATCTGGATATGCCGGAATGCGTCTACAACCGTGTGGAGGTCATTCTGACCGAAAAGGAAATGGCGCTTTATGAACAGTTGGAACGGGATATGCTCCTTCCCTTTTCGGACGGCGACATTGACGCGGTGAACGCGGCGGCTCTCTCCAACAAACTTTTACAGATGGCGGACGGCGCGGTCTACGATGAGAACGGGAATGTAAAACACATCCATGACCGCAAGCTGGAAGCATTGGAGGATTTGGTCGAGGCGGCGAATGGCAAGCCTGTGCTGATTGCCTACTGGTATAAGCATGACCTTGACAGGCTGAAAAAGCAAACCGGGGCTGTGGAACTGGACACGGCGGAGGATATGCAAAGATGGAATGCCGGGGAAATCCCGGTTGCGGCGATCCATCCGGCATCGGCGGGGCATGGGCTGAACCTGCAGGCGGGCGGCTCCACGCTGGTGTGGTTCGGGCTGACATGGTCATTGGAATTATATCAGCAGATGAACGCAAGGCTGTGGCGGCAGGGGCAGGAGGAGACGGTTGTGATCCACCATCTGATCTCCAAAGGCACACTGGATGAGCGGGTGATGGCTGCGCTGGAGAAAAAGGACTGCGGGCAGTCGGCACTTGTGGATGCGGTAAAAGCGAGGATTGGAGGCGTGGAATGAAAGCAGGGGAAAATCTGTTTGATAAATACCATCAGTGGAAAAAGGACAGGATAACGCTTGCCTTTGAACTGTCGAGGTTTGAAGGGGTTTCCACGGATGAGGTGATAGAGTCCATGTGCCTTTCCCGCCCCCAGGACGAGCGGGTGCAGACCAGCGGGGTATCTGACAGGACGGGGAAAACGGCAGTCTATTACCGTAAGGTGGCGGAGAGCATGAATGATGACTGGTATGATTATACTTTCCGCAAATACCAGTATGTGAAGGAGGAGATAGAATTCTTTGAGTATGCGGTCAGCAGGCTGAGCGGGCGGCTGCCCGAAGTCATCCGGGACATGGTGGTCAACGGGATGCAGTGGAAAGAGGCGGCGGCAAAGTATGCGGTGAGCGAGGCCATGCTGACCAAGTACAGGAGGAAGGCGCTGTCAGAGCTGGCGGCGCTGTATGAAGGCAGGGCGAAGCATACGGAGGAATACCTTTTAAGCTGACAGGTTAAGTAATGGTTAAGTAAGTGTACCGAACTGGTTTCTTGAAAAGGAAAAAAATATGTGTTATCTTTATGATGCGGAAAAGTGTAGGGAGCCCTGTTGGAGAAGCCATGGGGCTTTTTTCACGCCTCCGCACAGGGCAGCGGGCTTTATCCTTTCACCGCTGTCCTTTTCTTTTGCGGAAAGGGTGGAAAGGAGTTACTGATGGATTGTTTTGCAAAGAATGAAAACGGGAACTGCAACATTCTGCGCTGTGGGAAGTGCCAGGGCGGGACCTGCCACTTCCATAAGACGAGGGAAGAACAGGCGCAGTCATTGGAGAAAGTGAGCGAGAGATTACGGAGCCTGCCGGAGTACCAGCAGGAGGCCATCGCTGATAAATATTACGGCGGCGTGAAGAAATGGTGATGTTTTCCTTCACTGCCGCCCGTCTGCTTTACCCGCTGTTCACAAAGCGGTAGAGGGAAAAGCCGTCCTTAAGGCCCTCGCGGTAATAAAACTCGTTTTCGCGGGCAGCCCTGCGGAATGCCTCCGTCTGCATCCCCTTTAACAGTTCCCGGTCATCTTCCGGGAGGCTGTCAAGGATGCGCCGGAACTGTGCATCCCTTTCCTGCCTCTCTGCCTTTTCTTCTTCTGTCGGCTCTTTGTTATTGCGCCGGAAGATAAGGTCCATCCGTTCTATGATGGTCTGGGTGAGGAATTCCCCGTCCGTCATGGCGCGCCACCTCCTTTCGGGAGACAGTTTA
Source organism: Parablautia muri (assembly GCF_009917485.1). GTDB lineage: Bacteria > Bacillota > Clostridia > Lachnospirales > Lachnospiraceae > Suilimivivens > Suilimivivens muri. The sequence goes on along the minus strand of NZ_QZDT01000076.1, from coordinate 3,350 downwards.
AAACAGGAGGGGCGCAGCAGCCAATACCAGATAGTGACAAAGAAAGCGGCGGTATTTTAAGCATACTGCCACTTAGGAAGATAAGCGTGAAACCACCTTGCCATAAACGGGATTCAGAGTTAAAATGCCCACACCAAGAAAGGAAGGGAGGTTTTAGCATGATGCCGGAAGGCTGGGAGGAAGCGCTGGAGATGGCGGAGCGGTACCGGGATTATTTCTCGGAGCGGGATGCGGACATCGCGCTTGGCAGGAGCGGCACACATTTCTTTTATGTGTATGACCGTGAACACGGATATTTTGAAGTGTTCCACACATTCCATACGGCGGCGGAGCTGGAGGAACTGATCTTAGGGACGCTGGCAGAGGATTTGGAATGCATGAACGCGGTGATGGCGGAGAACCTGCATGAGCGGTTCGATCTGACGGACATCAACGAGACGCTGGACAATTACGCGCCGCGGTTCCATATGCACACGCTGGCGGAGCAGCTAAAGGCTGTGGCTGGTGAGCAGGAGAAGTGGGGCAGGATGATGGCGCAGACCTACAGGGCGCTGTGCGGCAGGCTGCCGCAGGAGTAAACAGGAAGGAGGCGTACAGCCATGCCGAGGAAACCGATGAAACCATGCAGGCATCCGGGATGCCCGAAGCTGACGGACGGGATGTACTGCACCGACCACGCAGGGCTGCACGCCTCTGACCGTGCCAGCGCATCCGTCCGTGGATACGATGGCCGGTGGGAGAAAGCACGGAAACGATTCTTGAAAGCACATCCCCTCTGCGTGAAATGCATGGAGCAGGGACGCCTGGTGAAAGCAACGGTTGTTGACCACATCATCCCACACAGAGGGGATGCAGAGCTGTTCTGGGATGAGGCAAACTGGCAGAGCCTTTGTAAGAGCTGCCATGACCATAAAACCATGACGGAGGACCGCTATCAGGTGTTCCATTACTGACGGTTTCCGTGATGGTTCTTTTTCTTTCATATTTCGACAATGCACAACATTTCCCGTGGAAATCTGCATGGGGAAGGGGGTCGAGTTATCTCCACAACTGTCGAAAAATAGCGACCGCCGCCCCCTCAGACGCGCGTTTTCGCAAATTCGCACAGGGGGGATAGGAAATCGCCCCAAAATCTTACATAAACATTGATTTTTCAAGGCTTTCAGGCACTTTAGTTTTGCGTGAAAGTACCGAAAAACCCATGTTTTTGGGCTTAAAAACCATCAAAAAACGCTGGTTTTTGGCCTTTTTTTGATGGAGGTGGAGGGAAAATGACCGATTTTGAGGCGGCGCAGGTGAAGGAAATGCGCCTAAAGGGCATGGGCTACCGTGCCATTGCGGAGGCGCTGGGGCTTTCCCGCGACATCGTCCGCAACCACTGCAAGGCAAAAGGGATGGGCGGCTATGTGGCGGCAACCGTGAAGAACCTGCAGGAGCGGGAGGTGCAGAACGGCATCTGTATCTGCTGCGGGAAGGAAACGGCACAGGCGGGGACGGGCAGGCCGAGGAAATTCTGCTCAGAAAAATGTAGACGGCAGTGGTGGAAAGCGCACCCGCAGGAGGGGAACAGGAAAGCCATTGTCACAAAGAAATGTGAATGCTGCGGCAGGGAGTTTTCCTTCTATGGCAGCAGGCATCCGAAGTATTGCAGCCATGACTGCTACATCAAAGCAAGGTTCTGGAGGGATTGAAATGGAGTTTAGACGTCTGAAAATAGCCGACCTTATTCCGGCGGCATACAATCCGAGGAAAAAACTGAAAAAGGGTGACAGGGAATATGAGAAGATCAGAAACTCCATCACGGAGTTCGGCTATGTGGAGCCGGTGATCGTCAACTCAGACATGACCATTGTGGCAGGACACCAGAGAGCCACAGTCCTCACGGACTTAGGCTATGAGGAGATCGACTGCATCGTCATTGACATTGACAAGCAGAAGGAGAAGGCGCTGAACATCGCCCTCAATAAGATCACGGGCGAATGGAACAAGGAGCTGCTGGCAGACCTTATCGCCGACCTGCAGGATTCGGACTTTGATGTGTCCTTCACCGGCTTTGAGCCGCCGGAGATCGAGCAGCTATTCAATTCCGTCCACGATAAGAAAGTGACCGAGGATGATTTCGACATTGACGCGGAACTGGAAAAGCCCGCCGTGGCAAAGATGGGCGACATCTGGACGCTTGGGCGGCACAGGCTGGTGGTAGGCGATTCCACCCTGCCGGAGACATACGATGTGCTGATGGCAGGGGCGAAAGCGAACCTTGTGGTGACGGACCCTCCGTACAATGCAAATTATGAGGGGACTGCCGGGAAGATCAGGAATGACCACATGGAAAACGAGCAGTTCTATAACTTCCTTTTCGCCGCATTCGTAAATATGGAGCAGAACATGGAGCAGGACGCATCCATTTATGTGTTCCATGCCGACACCGAAGGGCTGAATTTCCGCAGCGCATTCAAGGCGGCGGGCTTTTACCTTTCCGGGTGCTGCATCTGGAAGAAACAGAGCCTTGTGCTGGGGCGGAGTCCCTACCAGTGGCAGCACGAGCCGTGCCTGTTCGGATGGAAGAAGGGCGGCAAGCACAACTGGTATTCCGACAGGAAGCAGACCACCATATGGGAGTTTGACCGCCCGAAGAAGAGCGAGCAGCATCCGACCATGAAGCCCGTGGGCTTGGTGGCATACCCCATCAAGAATTCCAGTATGAGCAACTGCATTGTACTGGACCCTTTCGGCGGCTCCGGCTCCACGCTGATCGCCTGCGAGCAGACGAACCGCATCTGCTACACCATAGAACTGGATGAGAAGTTTGCGGATGTGATTGTGAACCGCTATTATCAGGATTTTGGCTCTGCGGAGAATGTATTTGTTGAGAGGGACGGGGTGAAAATCCCATATTCAGAACTGATGGGGGAGGCGGCGGGCAATGAGTGACAGGGAACTTTTCATTGAGATATTCCGCAGGATACATGGTCTTGGCGGGTGTGACGCATCGGAATCATTCAGCCGCGGATGGGATGCGGCGGTGGCTTCCTGCGAGGATGTGCTGACGGAACTGACGGGCATCACCTGTGACGACCTGGACGGGGGTGAGGATGATGGATGAAAATGGGAAACTGACGCTGGGCAGCCTGTTCTCAGGCTCCGGCGCTTTTGAGCTTGGCGGTCTGCTTGCCGGAATCCGCCCGGTATTTGCTGCGGAAGTGGAGCCTTTTCCTATCCGGGTGACCACAAAGCGGCTGCCTTTCGTGAAACATTACTGTTGCCGCCCATTTATTCTGGCTTCAAATAAATCTGATTGATTGTCACAGAATTAACCGATATAATGACATCAGCATAGAGAAAGAGAA
>NZ_QZDT01000075.1 GCF_009917485.1 Parablautia muri | reverse complement strand
CCCGATAGACTCCAGGCAACAATCCAATATATTTTTAGCCACAAATGTTACAAAAATGCTTGACCACTACAGTGCGGGCTGACTGAGATCACAAGCCATTCCGGTTTCGTAAATAAATAGAGCAGTAAATGGGCAATCCCGACGATAAAGAGCATCAGCCCTAATGTATAAAAAAAGGTTTTAGGGAATAACTTCATCTTTTTCATTGCTCCACCTCGTATTTGTATCCTATGCCTTTGACGGTGACAATACAGTCAAGCCGGAGCTTCTTCCGCAGGTTTTTAATATAAGTATCAACCGTCCGGTCAATGATCGGGTAGCTGTCTCCCCACAGTTCATCCAATATCTGTGAACGGGTAAGCACCAGCCCTTTATGCTCCACAAGCAGCCTTAGCAGGTCTATTTCTCTCGGGGTAATGTCAATCCTGCCATTTTTGTCCTTTGCCGTGTAGCCGGAGAAATTTACCGTTACATCCCCAAAAGTCATGATGTCAGATACCGCGCCTTTTCCGCACCGCCGTAAAAGTGCTGTGATGCGCCGCCCCAACAGAATCATGGAAAAAGGCTTTGTGATGTAATCATCCGCCTGTTCATCAAAACTTGTCACCTGCGTATATTCATCTTCAAGCGCCGTGAGCATAAGGATGGGCACTGAACTTTTCTGCCGTATCTCATGCAGGACGGAAAGCCCCGATGCTTTGGGGAGCATGATATCAAGTACAACAAGGTCAATACCACCCTTTCCAAATAACTGCAAGCCTTCCGTGCCATCATAAGCGGGAATGATTTCATGCCCTGCTGATCTCAAATATTCACATATTGCCTCATTTGTTTTTCTGTCATCTTCCACAATAAGCAATGCCGCCATATATGCACCTCCTGGTATTTTGAGTTTACCATATCAATGTGGAAGATATGTGAAATCATTTGATTTTGCATAATTTTTCATTCCATCTCCCCGAACACACCAGCCATTCCTCCGGCAAGGCTCCACTGGCACTGCATATAGGATTTCAGATTTTCCGTGCTTTGCCTGTATGCCTCCCGGACTGTTTCCGGAGCATAAAATTATGCTTTCTGCCACAGAAGCATACTGTCCTGAAATTCAGCCTTCAGTTTCCCGGTATCTTTCAACCACGAAAGGTAAGAGCGCACCGTGCTTCCAACCAATACATACCGCTCAAAGTTCATGGTAAGCCCATAGCCCTTGACCACCTCCTGTAAAATCCGCTTCTATGCCACCGGAATACACTTTGCATCCTGTCTGTCCCTGCAGGTATCTGTTCCCGCCGATATGGTCTGCATTGGAATGGGTATTCAGCAGAGCGGTCAGATGCCATCCATTCTTATCCAGTATCTGCCGGACTTTCCGCCCTGCATCCTTAACATTCCCACTGTCAACCAGATAGACATTCTCCCTGTCCGCCACATAGACGCCTATCTTCGCTGGGCAGTTTATGTAATAGCATTTCTCACTGACCTGTACCAATTATACATTTTTCGTTTCCTCCTTGTTCTGCTGCTTCCTATAACTTCGGCTGAAAACCATTTCCTCTAAAGTAAAAGCGTCCACCGAATTATACCATAAAAATTTTCTGTTTTTCATCCGATGGCACGAAACGACTATTTTTCGGGAATTCGATAATAGGGCTAAAGTTTTTTCCTTTCGTTTGATAGCGCTGTTGCTTTCACCCACTATGAAGGATGCCCAGTAAGGCGGCACATAGCCGATACGCAGAAATAATAACTATCCGGCTTATTCATTCATCAGAAATACTATTCTTACTTATCATGACAGATTTGTTCTTCTGTTATCCTTAGTTCTCTATGAAGCCGCCATGCCATAAAAATAGTGATTACAGCCGAAAACGCATCCGCAATCGGCTGCGCATAAAGGATTCCATTGATACCACAGATTTTTGGAAGCAGTAAAATGACAGGCACAAAGCAGATTCCCTGCCGGCAGGCTCCAAGTACAAAGCCCTTTGTCCCTTTTCCAAGCGCAAGGAACAGCGAGGAATATACCGTGTAAAATCCAAACAGGAAGAAGGACAGCCCGTTTGCAAAAAGGGATTTCCGGCCTACAGCGATCATATCACTACTTCCATTTGCAAACTGCGATATGATCTGTGTGGAAAACAGAGCCATCAAAAGTCCGACAAGGATACAGAAAACGGATGACCACAAAATGGAAGTTTTGACTGCTTCCCGCAGGCGGTCAAATTTCCTGGCTCCATAGCTGAAACCCGCAATTGGCTGAAACCCCTTCAAAAAACCAAATACAACTAAAGTGCCCATAGAAGTGACTCTTGTAACCACTCCCATCCCGGCGATCACCGCATCACCATATCCGTTTGCCGCCCGGTTGACCAGCGCAATAGAAAGGCTGGTGAGAAGCTGGAATGTCAAAGTTGGAATACCAATCTTCAAGATTTCTGTATATATCTGCCTGGTTGGTTTAAATTCCTGTAAGCGGAAAGTAAATGCGCTTTTCTTTCGCAGTACATAGATGAGATAAACAAGCGTAGAGAATGATTGGGAAATAGCGGTAGCAATTGCCGCACCTGCAACACCCATATCCAATACATAGATAAACACCGGGTCTAAACCAATGTTCAATACTGCCCCCAAAAGCAGGGCTGTCATGGTTGTCTTAGCCGCACCTTCACTTGCCACGATATTATTCATAGTCACATTGCACACATTAAAAATACAGGAAATGACATAAATCCTGCCATAAGTGAGGGCATATGGCATAATGGTGTCCGTGGCTCCAAGCAACGCTAAGACCGGTCTGAGAAAGACTGCGGCAAAGACAATCAGAACCCCGCCAATCAACACACTGCTATACAATGCTGTGCTCGCCGCCCTGTTTGCAGTATCCCTGTCGCCCTGCCCTAATAACCTTGAAAGATAAGATGCCGCACCGTTGCCAAACATCAGCCCTAACCCAACGACTACCTGTCCTAACGGGAACACGATGGAAATCGCCCCCATAGGGCTTTCGCCCAGACCTCCCACAAAATAGGCATCCACCAGATTATAAAGGGCATTGATCAGCATACCTATCATAATCGGAATACCCAGAGCCATGAGTGCCTGGGGGATTGGCGCACTCCCTAATAATTCCATCTTACTATTCTTTCCGCTCATTTTCATTACTCCTCTCTAGAAATGTAATTTATACTACTATATTTTATAGTATTTAGTTGCAAATGAAATCCTACTATAAATTATAGTGGTTGTCAAGAAAATTTTCCACCTTCTTGACAAAAGCTATAAATTAAAATAGTATAAATTACAGCATAAGGGTTATTAACCGTTTCCCATCTATAAAAGAAAGGCAGGATGCTATGGCTGCGATTGATTTGATTGTATTAGGAATGTTAAAAAAAGAACCTATGGGTGCCTACGATATTCAAAAGCTGGTAGAATACCGCAATATCTCTAAATGGGTAAAGATCAGCACCCCCTCCATCTACAAAAAGGCGATACAGTTAGAGGAAAAGGGCTTTATCAAAGGCAGTACCGTTAAAGAGGGAAAAATGCCTGAAAAAGTCATCTACTCTCTTACAGATGCGGGCGAGAAAGAATTTGAAAGGCTTATGTTAGAGATTGCATCCAATCCCATCCATATCTTTTTGGACTTTAATGCCGTAATCGTAAATTTAGATAGTCTGCCTTTTGAATCACGAAAAGAATGTGTGACAGACATTGAAAAGAATGTAATAAAATTGAAGGCTTATTTGGAAGAAAATTTCCATGAAAAAGAAAATAACCCGAATATTCCCGAAACGGGGATGGCTGTCTTACGCCAACAGCTTGTTTTGGTGGAAGCGATTGAAAAATGGATTGCTGATTTGAAAAATTGTTTTGAAATAGATTAATGTATATGTCTGCAAAAAATACTGGAAAAGAGCCATTGAGCAGCCCTTTCCTCGCATTGTCATTTATTCATTTTTTTACCGTTTTGCTCATATGCAAACACGGAAACTCTGTATACCATCACGGAAACTGCTTGTATAAGAGTTTTGCCTGCGAGTATCGACTTTTGCGTGATTGGTACTATGTCAAGAAAAAGTACAAGTGAAACGTGGACTTTTTGCCAAATCAATGGAATCCTATTCCATCGTTTTCTGCAATCATGTCTTGCAGATCATCCAATTCGTTTAACATTTCTTCACGGAACTCCTGAATCCGGTCCATGATGTCTTCCAACAGTTCACGCAAATCTTCTCTCTCCCAGCTCAGTGCCTCCACGTTTTTGGGCTTCATCCTGCAGTACCTCCTCCCATTTTATCTGTTCCGCCCCCCTGGATCCGCTTTTCACTACAACTCTCAGCCGCTCCCTGTATTTTCGCTTCCAGCCTGTCCAGATATTGTTATTCATATTTGCCGGGGGAACGGTACCCACAATGGCTGTGAATCCTCACTGTATTGTAGAACGCCTCTATATATTCAAATACAAGCCTGTATGCATGGCTGTAATCTGTGATGCGGAACCAGCTGAGCCATTCCCTCTTTATCAGGGAGTGGAAGCTTTCTATACAGGCGTTGTCCCATGGGCAGGCTTTCGCCGAATAACGGCGTTCCATTCCTTTGGTTGCTTCCCCGTAGTCCCTGCAGGTATACTGCACTCCGCGGTCGCTGTGGATGACCAGCGGCTGTGTCACACGCCGTTCCGCCTTCGCCTTTTCCACCGCATCCAATACCCACTTCGTCTCCAGCGTCTCCCCCAGTGTCCAGGAAATAATCTTCCTCGAATACAGGTCCATGATGCTGGCCAGGTATACAAAGCCTTCACAGGTCCATAGGTAAGTGATATCCGTACACCATGCCGCATCCGGCCTTTGGGGCTGGAAATCCCGGTTCAGTATGTTTTTTAACCCGCTGCTGAAATCAGAATCCCTTGTCGTGCGGGTTTTGTGTTTCCTGTAACATGCCCGGATCTCCATCTCCCTCATGTACTTCCAAACGCTCCTCCCACTTACGTTGCCGCCTTTCTGCCGCATCTTTGCTGCTATTTTAGGTGCCCCATAGATTTCGTGCGATTCCTCATAGATTGTCCCGATCTCTGCCATCCGCTGCTCCCTTTTCATCTGGCCGGCAGATGGTGTATGCTTCCTGAAAGCGTTATAGCCGCTCCTCGAAACGCCTAAAATCCGCAGCACCCCGCTGACATTCAGGCGGCGTTTCCCTTCTTCCTTTAATCGTTTTTCTTCGCTCTCGGCTGCCTGGAAGATGGCCTGTGTCAGTTTTCCAGAATGCTGATGGCTTTTTTTAGTATTTCAAGCGCATCCTTCGTGTCCCTGAGTTCTTTTCTCAGCCGGGCATTTTCCTTCTCCCCATCGCTTGCGTAGTTCCCGGATCCCCGTGTGGGTACTTCCCCTGCATTCTCAGCTGCCGCCTTTACCCAGCTGCGGATGGCATTGCGGCTTACTCCGAGGTTCTCCGCGCATTTATTCCATCCAAGCTCCTTATGGGCAAGGTAATACTGTACCGCATTTTCCTTAAACTGTTTATCGTACTGTTTACTCATGGAAAATTTCCTCCTGTATCCATTTCTATTATACAGTTATTTCTGAATCTGCCATGTTTAACTTGTACTATTTATATTCCTGCCAGAGGAGCTTCAGGGTGACACCCACCCGTTTCAGTTCCTGATGCACATATCCGTAATCGGGCTGGGCATATATGGATTCCTGCACGAACTTGTCAGGATAGAACATGTGGTAAACCGAGTCTTCATCCATGTCTCTGACATCTTCGTAGGAGATGCCATTTTCATCTGCTTTGTGAAATACATCACCAACAGAGTTAACAGAAATGTGTCTTGTCCGGGCAATGGCATTTCTTCCCATTCCATTGCCCCGAAGCTCCAGTATGAGCTTCACATTGATTTTTGGGGCCATAATATTCGGCCTCCTTTCGTAGAATCGGAGACAATCTCTCCAAACACGATTCTACAGGAGACACTTGCGAATCGCTAAGCACAGACCATAAACTTTTGATTGGATCTATTCGTGTGACAGGTGGTTCTATTCTGAATACTGGTTATAAACTGGATCCCCTCACCTGACTGGTGGATCTCAAATGAATATCGATAGCTCTCAGAGCGAAATATTCAAGCATCTCATTATGACGGGAAGCTCACCGGGGATTACTGGGATAAACCCATTCAGGAAGATTCCCCAACCGCAGAACATAATGCAAATGTGGAAAAGAAGATGAAAGTGGTGAAACAGGTGCGGGAACTAAGAAAACAGGGATTCAACAAAGGGGAGATTGCCGGGCTGGTGGGCATCAACAGGGCAACCGTGGCAAAATACTTGAAAGAGGATTTTAACCCGGCAAACCCTTAACTCTGGAAAGATTCCACTTTTTCCTCGTGTTCATTAAGCGTCAGCAGTAGTAATTTTCCCATGCTCCCGCCTTTATAAATATTACTAGATACTTTATCCCTGTAAGACAGGATATGTAATCTATTGTTTTGTTTTGGCTAATTCTATTGCTTCTTTCCCGGATAAATGTTCAATGTCTAATTCTATCATGCACAAAGGCTTCCATTCCCTGTTAATTGCAGTATTTCGATTTGTTTCTGTATCAGTTGGATAGTATTTTACTGCCAACCGTTCTATTGCGTTTTTCATTTCCGTTTCATCTTCCATAATATGAATTTTGCCAAAAGCAATTACGCTTCTGAAATAAGTTGTGTATTCCTCCGGCACAATATGGTCTTGGTCGATTACGCAAAAAGACGCTTTACTGCATTTCTTGATTGCGTCTATTTTATGCCCGCTTTTTGCACCATGAAAAAACAACTTAGAATTGTAATATACATAACTGATTGGAACTGCATACGGGTAATCATTATCTCCTAATAAAGCTAATACACCGGCTGTTCCTTTTTCTAAGATTTCAACACATTCCTTTTCGGATAATATTTGCTTTTTCCTACGCATTTCTCTAAACATTTTTCTTACCTCTTTCTAATTTAATATATAATGCAATGCCCGCTAAAGTGACAAGACACTCTGTAACTGGAAAAGAGAGCCATACGCCTGTCATTTTTAATATAAAAGACAGGTAAAATGCCATAGGGATTATCATTAAAAATCCTCTTGACAATGAAATGATTTGTGCAGGCAGGGCTTTTTCTGTTGATGCAAAATATGCAGATATAATGATGTTAAACCCAACAAATGGAATAGCAGTAAAATATAATTTTAATCCCGCTGTTGCGATTTCCTTCAAATGCATATTTTGCTCACTGTTAAATATGCTTACTATTGGATTGGCTGTAAGTAAAAAAAACAGGTAAATACCAAATGATATAACTAACATGGTTTTTAAGGCATATTTCAAAATCTGTTTCTGACTTTCATGCTCTCCATATCCGTATACCCTGCTTAATATTGGCTGTGTTCCCTGTGCTATTCCGGTATAAATTGAAATAACCACAAGTGATAAATTTGCAACTACACCATAAGCCGCCACACCGATATTCCCCTGCAAGTGTAGGATAATCGTATTAAAAACGATCATTACAATTCCCGAAGCCATTTCAGTGATAAAGGCTGGAACACCTAATGAAATGATATTTCCTATCAATCGAAAGGAAGGCTTTATCCACACGAAATGAAACTGGTTTTGTTTTGTAAGCCAATACTTAGATAAAACAATGAGACTAATAACAGGTGCTAATCCTGTTGCCAATACTGTACCGAATATCCCCATTTTAAGAGGAAAAATAAATATATAATCTAAAATAATATTTGAGAAACTTCCCGTCAACATACCAATCATAGACAATTTAGGATTTCCGTCATTTCTTACAAAGCAGATTAGTGTATCATTTGCCATAAATGCCGGAGCAAAAAGTAAAATAACCTGTAAATATATTTTTGTCATATGATAGACATTTTTATCAGCGCCTAATAATCTTGTCAGTTGTCTGGAAAAGAGAATACCTGTCAGCGTAAAAATGACAGCCAATGCAGACATAATATATATTGTGCTTGAAAAAGATTTATCTGCATTTTTATATTCTTTTTGCCCTCTGTAAATGGAATATTTTGTTGCACCTCCCATTCCAAACATCAGACCGCTTCCATGAACAAAGCTATATATCGGAATAGCTAAATTAAGTGCGGTCAGACCATTTGCACCTAAACCGTTTGAAACGAAAAAGGTATCAGCGAGTATATAACATGATAAGCCAATCATGCCGCATATATTTAATATTACATATTGCGAAAATTCTTTCAGTAGCGTTTTGGTTTCCATAGAGATCTCCTTAAAATATAAAAGCGTCAGAACTTTCTATCTTCTCTGACCTAACGATAGAAAGTCTGACGCATAATCTCTTTACCCGGTGGCAAAAAGCAACGTTGTTTACCGTACGATATTATATACCAAAACAAATTAAAAAGCAATACCTAAAATTTGACTTTGAGTTTTCTTTCTGTGAAATTCATTTTACGGAGTTATACCCGCCTTTTTTGCAAAGTTGTCTTTTCTCCCGATAAGTTCCGACTCTTTTTCCTTTGTCAGATTATTGAATATATCGTCATAGAACACTGCAATTTAACAAAACCATACCTGCCAGCATCAACCAATAAAATATCTTCATCTTCCATTTCGTACAGTTCCGCAAACGCATCAATCACTTTGTAGCACATTTCCCGTTCTTTCTCTGTGATATATACTGTTTTTTCCATGTTCATTTACCTTATCCTTTCAAATCGTGGAATACTGTTTTCGTTTTTCTGATTTCTAATACTTCTGAACCACATATTTGAAACGCCACATATGCCATTTTATACGGAATAGAGGTATGGCTGTCTGTATGTATTGGTTTGTTACTTTATGACACCTGCGCATTATATATGGGATTGAAACTTTTGTTATTCCAGGATTAGGTTCATGTGACATAAAGTTATTTGTACTCATGTTTCTTATCACTTTTGTTTTCATCGGTGTTTATTTGCCGGTACAATACAAGTTAGGGTACGAGAAAACAAAATTTGTTTTTGTAGTTGTCATAATGGCTTTCCCGTTCATTCTTCCGCAGCTTATGAAAATGGAAAGCGTAAATTTGGATTTTCTTTGTTTTCTCCGATTCTTGTATACGGGGGAATTGCCCTCTTGAGCCTGGGGATTTTAATTATATCAATTTTCCTGTCAATGAGATTTTACAGTCATGTAGACCTGGCATAAAAGTTGCATTTTCCAGTCCTGCACCAGCGGCGAGCGGCAGACATTCTGCTGTACTTTTCTTGCTCCCTGCCATGCCGGATATCCTGCTGCTCCTATTCCATTGTTGACAGTTCACTTTTTAGTATTTTTGACAAAAAGTATACTAGAAATCAAAAATAACCATATCTTGATTTTTGCCCGCTGCGTCCCTATGAGCAAGCTCCAGTCCGTGATCGGAGGCAAATGGAAAATCCTGATTTCATGGTATGTATCCTTTTACAAAGTTCAACGGTTCGGTGAACTGATGCGCCGCCTAGATGGTATCACACAGTCCACGCTGACAAAGCAGCTCCGGGAACTGGAAAGTGATGCGGAGACCCGGAAGCCGTGGACGAGGTCTTATGGCATTACAGCAGGCATATCCATATCTCCGCTATTGAAAAGGGCATATCGACAGGGATACCGGGGACTGCATAAAACTGCGTCTTGCCGCTGCCCTGTTCAGGTTCTGTTACTATTCACGGCCTGGGAGCCGCTCATAGTAACATTCGGGACAATATTCCAAGTTTCGCTTCGCAAAAATCGCCCCTCACACCTGAATCACGTTCTCGCGGAATGCGCAGTAAATGTGCATTCCTGACCCGTGAAAAGTAACCAGATTCCGCTTTGATAAACAGAAAGCCTAAGAAATCGCTTTTATTTTTGATAAAACGGATATATAATAAAGCAACGACAAATCGAAATGATTGGAGGAAAATAAAATGGCTAAGAATGAACGATTTAAAACGGTTTATTCACAAGGGACTGTAGATGTAACACAAATTTTGGTAGATACAGAAACGGGCGTGAATTATGTGTTTCGTAAGGTTGCAAATGCAGGGGGAATAACATTGCTATTAGACAAAGATGGAAAACCCGTTATTTCTCCGATTGAAAACAGCTAACTTGAGGGTGTAAATAATTATGTGTCTTTGGATTTTTTCCTTAGCAGATTTTTACCAACTATAATTAGCCGGAAACCTAGCATTTATAAGGGCTTGTGGGCTCTGCCCACACCCGGCCTCTGGAATAAGGTGGAAGGGTAAAGACACAAAATTAAAAACACTACCGCTAACTTAGTCATTCAGAAGCATCCTGCAAGGCTTTATCCGCCCATACCGGACTTGTAATGCCTTACCTGCCGCACATTTCAGGTACACCCAGTGCTCTTTATAACCTTCTCCAATTCGTCAATCATCTCTCCAAACGTCTGTACCATTTTTTCCGAGTCCACAAACATACTTTGAAATAAGATGTCCAGATTTTCTTCAAAATCGGCAGGAAGAATTTCCGCCTGCTCTTTCGCATACTGCACCATCCGCTTTTCTCCGGGATGTGTCAGCTTGTTCATTGCAAAAATAATATCAAAGTATGATTCCAGAAAAGCCGCAGTCCTATGGTTTACACTTACCATATCCTTACGGTCCAAAGCCTTTTTCATTTGCGTATCATACAAGGGCAAATTTCCTGTCAACAGCCGTAAATTTTTACGGATAATATTCTCCCGCAATTCTTCCAGATAAGGAATCCGGTACTTGTTTTGCAGGCCTTCCAGTATCCCGTTTTTATCATTGAGAATCCTGCTGTGTAACAGGTTATGCCACATACAGGTTGTATAACCGTTGTATGCAGTATGTTCTTCAACAACGGAACGAATCATCTGTGAAAAATCCCCGATATTTCTATACAGAATATCAATATCTGTCCCGTCTTTCAGTGTACAGTCATCTTCCAGCTCCCAAAAGGAATTTCCAATCTCCATGTACCGGGCAGCATTTCTCCAAAATACCCTTCCGCACACTTTCATATGGTACACTGATTCCTGCAGTATGAAACGCTGTGTTGAGCAGCCGAACTCAACCAGCAGTTCCGCCTCGGCAAAACCAATGCGCTTGATCATCTTCCGGTATCCGATGTCCGCTTTATCACCCTCCCAGTTCCATCCATGCCGGGATGTCCGCCTCTGTTGCATAGGTAATCTTCTGCCGCCAGCAGGTTTCCCCCTTCTAGTTCTACAGGATTTTCATGCAAAGCATATCTTACCTGCAATGGATAAAATTCTTCTTTTCATCTATCTTGTGATTTTATGCTGAGCTACGAAAGCTTTCTAAAACGCTTCGCCAAAATCCTGTCTTTTATTTTGCTGAAAATCTTTTAAAAATATTTCTTGTGCCAATGGCAATCATAAACGATACAGTACCTGAAAATAAAATGACAGCATATTCAAATCCTTTACAAATTTCAAACAAGACACCATAAAGCACACTGCCCAGTGGCTGTGCACACATAGGGACAGTAAGAATGACTGCAATCACCTTTCCGATTAAATTTTGCGGGGTTTCTGTTTGCATAAAGGACAGCATCTGCACGGTAAAAATGCTTGAAAACAACATAATACAAAAGCAACATACGGTTATAACAATATAATTTATGATTGCAGATGAAAACAGTATCAATGAAACACCCATAGGAAACACACATGCCGCACAAGCGATTACCAGATTGCCTGATTTATGAATCGCCAGTTTGTCTGCAAAAATACCTGCGCCAATGCCTCCTGCCAATCCGCCTGCCGCCAATGCCCCCTCTGCAAAGCTATATAGTCTGTTTGCCTGCGAAGCCTCTAAGTTTAATATCTCTGTTATTAGATATGGCAATCCAACAATAATCATTGCCGCCAGAAACAAATTAATTCCGCAGATTACAAGAAGGGTTTTTCCAATTGCAGGCTTCACCTTTCGGATAAAGCGGATACTCTCCGCCAAATCAGTTCTGGCTGTCTTCAAAATGCTCCCGTCTGAAGCCTGTTTCCGGAATGGTATCTGAATGAAAATTTCCATAACTGCCGACATAATAAAGCATACCGTGCAAACCCACAATACAGGCTCTAATCCATATGAACTATATAAAACACCCCCCAGTACGGGCCCCAGCAAAGAGGCAAATGAGCTGATAGTATTGATAATAGAATTTGCCGCCATAAAATAATCCGGATGGGTGACCGCAGGGATACTTGCCTGTACAGACGGCTGATACGCACCTGCAATACCATATAGAAGCATCAACGTAACCGTCAAAAGGAAAATAAGGTTCACGCTATGCATGAGCAGGGAAAAGGCTATGATAACTGCTGCCGTAAAGAAATCCAATATTACCATAATATTTCTTTTGTTTACCCTGTCTGCAACAATGCCGCCAATAGGCGACAGCAAAATAGCAGGAAGAAAAGCACACGCTGTAACAGTTCCGTAAAGTGCGGATGAGCCTGTCATATTTAATAAATATAGTGGTAACGCAAATCTTATTGTTGCATTGCCAAACAAAGAAATAATCTGACCAATGACAACTAAGGTAAAATCCTTTGAAAATAGTTTTTGATTCATTTTTATAATCCGCCTTTCTGCGAAAGGCACCAATGCGTCATGAAACATTGGCTGACTTTCGCTTTTCT
>NZ_QZDT01000074.1 GCF_009917485.1 Parablautia muri | reverse complement strand
CAAATGGATATATGACACCATTTGAAAAGAGAATGCAGGCATGATTATGTCAAAACTTTTCCTTGTAAGTGTTACAAAAAAACTTGACCATCTCAATTTGGTAGATATGCTAAATGAGTAACCAAAGGGCACTACCGTGACCACCTTATGAACCGATTTTATTCGATTTTAAACGGTTTTAAACGAAGCATTGAAAATTTAAGAAATATGAAAAAATGTGGGTAAAATTGACCAGAGACAAAGGTCTAAAAGTGTCAAGCCAAAAATTCACCCCAAAGCAAAAACCCCGAAAAATCAACATTTTTCGAGGTTTTCTGAGAGGCGCAGACCGGATTTGAACCGGTGGATACTGGTGTTGCAGACCATTGCCTTACCACTTGGCTACTGCGCCATATATAGTAATATATCAAATTAATGGCTCACAGTCAATTCATTTTCTGTGACTTACCATATTTTATGACTCCGACGGGAATCGAACCCGTGTTACCGCCGTGAAAGGGCGATGTCTTAACCGCTTGACCACGGAGCCTTATTCTTTCTCCCTTTTCACATCCCTAAAAGGACAGCTTTCCTGCCGACTGGCAACCTGATGAAAACCATTTTATCATAATCAGGTTCATTTGGCAAGAGGAAAATTTATAAATCATCACGAACTATAATAACAGCATAAGCGTACCTCCAACCAGCATTATCAGCCCTATGACTGCCTTGGGGCTTAGCCTTTCATCAAAAACGATTCTGGCAAATACCACCGTTACCAAAATACTTAATTTATCAATCGGCACAATAACACTTGCCGGTCCTGTCTGCAGAGCCCGATAATAGCAAAGCCACGACCCACCCGTTGTGCATCCTGACAATCCGATAAACAGCCAGCTTTTTCTGTCAATACTTCTCACGCCATCTTGTTTTCCCTTGACTAAAACAATTAACCACGCCATGGTCAATACCACAAATGTCCGAATAGCCGTGCCTAAGTTAGAATCTATATTCATAATACCCACTTTCCCAAGAACTGAGGTCAAGCTGGCAAATACTGCTGAACCGCAAGCATATAAAAGCCAACTATGCTTCTCCTTTTGCTGCTCCACTGCCTTTTGCTGAATCATAAGATAGGTACCTATAGATAAGAAAATCATAGACACCACTTTCGTAACAGTGATTTCTTCCTTTAAAAATAAAAAGGCCATCAGCATGGTAAGGATTGTGCTTGATTTATCTATAGGTGTTACTTTATTAACATCCCCCAACTGTAACGCCTTAAAATAGCAAAGCCAGGAGGCCCCTGTTGCCAAACCGGACAAAATCAAAAAAAACATTGTTTTAGCATCAATACAGTCCATAGATACAATGCCGCCGGTGGTAAATGCCATAAGCCAGGAAAAGACCAAAACTACAATCGTACGTAATGCCGTCACAAGATCGGAATCCGTATTCTTAATTCCACATTTAGCTAGAATTGATGTTATTCCTGCAAACAATGCTGCGGCAAACGCAAATAAAATCCACATGCCTTTCTCCCTCCGTTTTTCGCCGGCTTCTACCATTGTCATTATTGCATAATCATCATGTATTGTATACTTTATATTAAAATTAACCCTAAGAATAATCCTCTTTATTACGTGCTGGCAGCAAGCTTGCTTTTACTAATGCATTGCGAATTATTTTACCTAATGCAGTTGCAACCAAAATTTTAATAATATCACCAAGGACAAAGGGAAAGACACAGCTCGTTAAAGCATACCATACTTTACACTGCATTTCCAAAACAAACCACGCTGTCCCCACAAAATAGGCAAATACCATAGACACCATCATTCCCAAAATAGTGGTGAGCGTATGAGCATGAGAATATTCCATGACAAAACCAGAAATCAATGCTGTAAGAATAAATCCCACCAAATATCCCCCGGTAGGCCCTGCTAATTTCCCCAAACCTCCCTGATAGCCAGAAAAAACAGGCATTCCCATCACACCCAATAACAAATAAACAATATAACTTATGGTAGTTCCTCTCATCCCAAGGAAATATACCGAAAGAAAAATGACAAAATTTGTAAAAGATACTGGGATAGGTCCAATCGGAATAGACATAGGCCCAAGAACACACATTAAGGCCGCCATCAATGCACAAGTGGTCAGTCGATAAACTTTTTGCTTTCTCATGTTTATACCTCCATATATTCCAGTCTATTTTGCGATACTGCTCTAGTAAAAAGTTTAGAAGTTTACTTCCAAACTTGATTCCTCCTTTTACGAATTTTCTATATTCTAATATACATATTTGCCTTTTAATTATCAACTTATATTTGTTATGAGTTTACAATAAAGACATTCCTTAACACCGATCCCGCATTGCCTTAAAACCAATATAAGCTCTGTCTAAAACCACATACGGTTCCGGTCACGCAAAAGCCTGTAAGCAAATCATGCCTACAGGCTTTACATTTCATTATAAACTTAGCTTTCTCTAATTGTCTTGGTCATAGTCTCCACACCATTTATCACCTTATCACACCACTTGTCAAAGTCAGGATCTTCCCTCTGACATTCCGGATGGGAGAGCACATACGCTACGGTATCCCTGATTCCCTGATCAGCCCGAATCTTAGCGGTAAACCCGGGCACAAGCCTTTTAAGCTTGCTATTATCAAATACAACGGTATTGGCTTTATCCCCTAGCAAGCTTCCTGCAAAATCATAGGGACCACAGGCATCCAAAAACTCAGAGGCTACATGAATGGCATTCAGTTCAACCCCAATGGCATCTGCAATCATTTGATAAATCTGGTTCCACGTAACTGATTCATCAGAAGTAATCTGCACTGCTTCTCCAATGGCATGGATGTTTCCCACAAGACCCGCAAATCCTTTGGCAAAATCAGAATTATGGGTCAGCGTCCAAAGAGATGTACCATCTCCATGTATGATGACCTTTTTTCCTTCAAGCATGCGCTTTATAACGGAATAGCTGCCATTTTCTCCATGCATGCCAAGAGGGACAGAGCGCTCATCATATGTGTGACTAGGACGCACAATCGTAATCGGAAAGCCTTCCTCGCGATACAGCTTCATCAAATATTCTTCCCCTGCAATCTTATTCCGGGAATATTCCCAATAAGGATTGGCAAGAGGCGTACTTTCATTGATATAATAATGAGCGAGAGGTTTTTGGTAGGCTGATGCCGAGCTGATATAAATAAACTGCTTTGTCCGTCCTCCAAACAGCCTGTAATCCCGCTCCAGCTCCACAGGGGAAAATGCAATAAAATCTGCAACCACATCAAATTTCAAATCCCCAATGGCCGCTCTGACAGCATCCTCATCCTTTATATCCACCCTTATTTCCACAATATCTCCCGAAAGACCACTGTTATGATTGCCCCGGTTCAGAAGGTACAGTGTATGTCCCTCTGACAAAAGTAATTTTGAGATTGCCATACTAATTGTACCTGTTCCACCAATAAAAAGTATCTTCATAAGTAAATCCTCCTTATCCATTCCATTACTGCATCATTTAGGCGGCTTATTATACTAAGCCCTTTTTCTTTTTGCGCCTGCTTGTTGAATATAATTTAATATTTTTTATTATACTATTTGAAAATGCACTTGAATAGGCTATTGCCCAAATTATTTGATTTTCGTCTATACACCCAGCAATGCCTTTTTCTCCGCATTTGAATGCCTTAAGTATCAGATCTCGCACCATTGGCTCGGAAGGATTACTGTTCAAGACCGCCTGCTTATACACATTCTGCCAACTTTCCACCAAATCTTTCGCATTCTCATGTTTGTCCTCTTTCGACAATTGCTCCATGACATAGGTTACAAGCGCAATGCGTACCTTCGTCAGTCCCTTACTGATTTCCCAGTGGAACCATACGAGCAATCATACGAAAATCACTGTCTCCAAGGATATCATATATTTTAAAATCTGGCTTTCCCTCTGAATCGTCTTTTTCCTTATATAATTCATCCGCAAGTCTCCTACAGAAGTTGAAATACTCCTGGTCAAGAGAGTAAAATATGTTCTCATCCATTCTAATGCTATTAGTGACTCCCTTCAATCTGATAGAGTCAATTTTCTGGAGATCGAGCTGTATATACTCCCCCTCGCTGATCCGTTGTTGCCGTTCCTCCGATATTCCGAAAACAGAATAGCTATGTACTACGGTTTAGCTCGCTTCATGCATCTCCATAATGGCATCCACTGCTTTCTTATAGCTCCTGCTCCGGATACAGATAACAAAATCGTTCTTATCTACCGTGCCATGTGTGCACTTGAACGGCCACCTTGTTTGACCTAAAACAGGAGGTCCCAATCATAAGTGTTGCGGTTAGGCTGCCTCGGATTATACGAAAATTCTGAAACAACAAGGCCGAAGTGCGTCAGCTTGTAATAGATGGATTAAAACAGGGAAAAGAAGGGAAAATAAAAGACTTTAACACCGTCTGCGACAGATTAGAGAAAAAATATACAAATGCATCACTATAATATTGAAATTACAGCTCTGGCTGTATCGTACCTTGGGAATATCAGAGCATATCTGTTAACTCTCCTTTTCTGAACAGTTTTAGACCATCAATCATTTGAGCCGCTCGGTTTTTCCGGATGGCTCTTTTTATCGTTTCAATCCCTTCATTATAAGCTCCCACAAATCACCATATATAGATATTTATAATTTGCTCAATACAATATATTGTCTTATAATCATATTGTTTTTGAATTTGTGCGATTCTAGAACGAAAGGATACACGTTGTTTGAGTTTGTGCAAAGTTAGAAAGTATAAAGTGCAGGCCACTTTACACCTTCTGGCTTTTTTATGTCTGCAAAATACTATTTTACAGGCTGTCATACAGCAATCTGAACGCAGACAGAAAATGACTACGGCAGCCAGGCCGTTATCATCTCCTGACAGTAAGCTCCTTTTATGGCGGTTATAGCCTTCGACTGAACTCTGCGATCTGTTCCTTAATTACCGGCTGGTAGAATTCCCCACTCCCGTGCCCGCCGCCTGAAATAACCATAAAATCCACAGAATATCCATTTGCACACAGCTGTTCATAAAATTCACTGCTTTGAGAAAATGGAACCAGAGGATCCGCATCTCCATGAAATATCAAAAATGGGATTTTTTCCTCCTCTGCGTGCTTCCTGATATAGGTAACAGGACTGGCCTTATACCTTAGCAGAGCAGTTTCCTCCTCCGTTTTTCCCAAACAAAATTGTCTCAGCCAAAAAGGATGCCAGGGCGTTGGGTCGTCAAACTCACGGATGTCAGATGGTCCATAAAGATCTATCACTCCCTGTACGGCTGAAGATATCCCCAAATATTCTCCCTGCTCAAATTCTCTTTCTCCCATTGTAAGTCCTGCCAGCGAAGCTAACTGTCCTCCCGCTGATTCTCCCATGATCACAAACCTGGATTCATCCAGGCCATATTCTTCTGCGTGTGCTCTAAGGAAACGTATGGCAGTTTTCACATCAATAAGCGCTGCCGGAAATGGCGCTTCCGGTCCCACGCGATATTCTACACTGGCTACGGCAAACCCCTGATAGGCATAAAACGCCAATTCCGCCATCCATACATCTACATTCATCTGAGAAAAAGCGCCTCCACATAACCATATCAGCAATGGTCGCTTTCCTAATGTACGCTCTTTTGGGAGAATTAAGTTTAGTACAAGTGCCCGTTGCGTTGTATCAAACCACGCGGGGACATTCGAAAATGGAATATGTGCATAGTAAGTGCATGGTTCCTGTATCATCCGAACGTGAATCTCTTTTTTCATAAGTCTACCCCTTTACCGCACCACTGGTAATACCAGCTATAATATGTTTCTGCATAGCAATATAAAAAATAACAATTGGTATCAGAACAATCACCATTGTGGCCATCATCCGTGCCCAGTCACTTGTGAACTCTCCAACTCCCTTATATACTTCCATTACCAGTGTTCCTTTTTTACTGGAGCTCAGGAACAGAAACGGATACAGGAAGTCATTCCAAATCCACATCACATCAAATATCATAATTGTAACCGTAATAGGTTTTAGCAGTGGAAAAACAACCAGCCAGAAGGTTTTCCATACGCTTCCCCCGTCTATTCTGGCCGCATCCTCCAAATCCACAGGAACTCCTGACAGAAACCCGCGATACATAAACATGGCAAAATTGCTCCAGCTGGTATATAACACAATAAGCCCCCAAATCGAATTTTGCAGATGCAGCGTCTGAAGCACAAGGAACAACGGTATGATAATAGACTGGACCGGAATCATAAAGCCAATCAGAAAATAGTAAAAGCAGGCTTTTGTCACACGATTTTGTCTGCGCTCAATTGCATAAGCCGCCATAGAACCAAATATAATGATCAGCGTTACCGAACAGACAGTAATTATCACCGTATTGGTCAGACTGTTCAGAAAATTCATTCCTTCAAAAGCCCGCTGATAATTTTCAAGAAATAAGGTCCGGGGTAAAGCCATAGGAGCCTTGGTAGCTTCCTGCGCCGTCTTGAAAGTATTCACTACCAAATAATAAAATGGTATCATGAAAAAGACACAAACACAGAGCATAAATATTTCAAAAAAGTAGCTGGAAAGAGGTCTTGAATTAAGTTTTTTCTTTCTTTTCACAAATTTATATCTCCTTCTTATGAGTGACTTTATATTGTATAAATCCAATCGCCGCCACTATTGCACAGAATATAATCGACATCGCCGTTGCCGCGCCATACTTCTTATTGATAAAGCCTGTCTGTATGACAATCTGGGTCAGCATGGTCGTTGCACTTCCCGGACCACCCTTGGTCAGGGCATAAGGAAGCTCGTATACCTTAAGGGCACTGGTCAGAAGAAGCAGCGTACTGCTCGCCACTGCCGGACGCAACAGTGGGAGTGTAATCCGGAAAAATTGCTGTGCTTTGCTTGCACCATCAATGGAAGCCGCCTCGTAAAAATCACTGGAAATTCCCTGCATCTGTGCTATATAAATGCAGGCGTGCCAGCCCACCATAGACCAGACGCTGACGATCAGAACAGACCAAATCGCCATCTTAGGGCTGGAGAGCCAGGGTATCGCATCCAGGCCAAAAAGTCCAAAAAATTTATTTAGAATACCGAATTCCATAGGCGACATTATATAAGACCAAAGATACCCCAAAATCAAAATACTGGGAACCGATGGGAAAAAAAATGCTGCACGCTGGAAATTCCTTGTGGGCATCCTGGAATTTAAAGCCAGTGCCAGAGGGATAGCGAGGATGGTCACACAGACAGGATTCATTACAGCATAAAATAATGTATTTTTCAGTGCTGTGGTCATCCTCACATCCGAAAAGGCACTCATATAATTCGTCAAACCTGCAAACTTAAGATCTTTGATTACCGACCCGTTCCAATTGCTAAGAGACAGCCCGAATGTCATAGCCAAAGGAATAAAAGTCAATATTGTATATGTTATAAAGGCCGGGAGGATTAAAAGCAGATAGGGCAATTCCTTTTTTATCTTCATTATAACCACCATTCTGCCGCCTATAGGCGGCCCACTATTTAAGGGGAACCTTTCCATATCAATCCCGTTCATTTTCTATAGTGCAGGTTCCCGAATTGTCTCCATGCCGCATTTTCTGTGCTATTGCAACGAAAGATCGCGAATGCGATCTCTCGTCTGCCTGCAGATACTGCCTGCGGCACTCTTTTTATCATTCAGCAGCCTTCAGTTCTGCAAACTGCCTGTCAAACGACTCCAATGCTTCATCCGGCGTTAGTGTTCCGGCCATCACATCCTGTACGCCCACTGTCCAGGCCTGCAAGATTGCTGCCGGGTGCTCCCAAACCATTGTCTGCCAGAAATATTTACCATCAATCGTATCCTGCCGGTATTGCTCTATTTGCGGAATCAATTCATAATCCACACCATCTACCAGCATAATCATATTGGTTGCTTTCTGATACTGTTCCAGCCCTTCCTCCGTGCAGACATAGTCCAGATATGCATAAGCGCCTTCCTTATTCTTTGCATTTACTGCAACACAGTATCCTACACCCGGGCAGCCCTGCAGCATGCTCTCCCCGTTTAATCCCGGAAGGGGTTTCAGATCCCATTTAAGGTCAGGATTCTTCACATTATAATCCGGCATATTTCCTACATATTCCCATATCATAGCTGCCTGTCCGTTTACAAACATATCCGTTGCCTGTTCTCCTGTAAGTCCAAGGCAGCTCTGGGGCAGATATCCCGGTTCAACGATTCCGTCATACCATGCATTAAATGTTTCCGAGTACTTTTCCGCAAATGTGGATGTGCCATTGTTGATCGCATCATCGGTATACATATCCTTTACAATTTCTGTGGAAGTATAAAGTCCCCATGCAAAGTCAAAAAGATCGTCCTTTCCACATACCAGCGGCTGAATTCCATTATCCTGCAATGTCTTACAGACATCTACGAATTCATCCCATGTTTTAGGAAATTCCTGAATTCCAGCCTGCTCAAAAAGATCAATGTTGTAACAAATGCCGCGAATCCATGCGTTCAAAGAAAGTCCATAGACATGTCCCTGCGCGTCTCCATTTGTCCTTTTACAGATATCACTGATGCGATCCATGATAGGGAGATCGGAAAGATCTTCTGCACATTGATATGCGATTACCTCTTCTCTTGTATCCGGTCCCATGATATAAAGATCCGTAAGTTCATCCGCCGCCAGCAAAACAGAATATTTTTCCATATACTGCTGAAGGGGGGGCGCGTACTGAAGATCCATCTCGTACTGGGGATAGGCCTGTTCAAATCCTTCCTTCAGCTCCTTCATAGATTCTGTGTCAAACCAGGAAAGATTTGTAACCACTGTTTTTCCATCTGTGTTCCCATCATCTGCTGCCGCTGTCTGCCCACTGTCTGCAGGCGCGGTGCTTTCCTCTTCTGTCTCTGCGCTATCTGTTGCCGGAGCATTATCCTTGGAGTTCCCGCCGCATCCTGCCAGAAGGCCCAGGGTCAGGACTGAGGCTAGTGACATTGCAATAACACGTTTCATACCTTTGATTCCTTTCTTTATTAACTACTGATCTAATAATTACATGATTAGTATATCTCTTAGGTGCGGCGCAAAAAATGACAAAAACTACAATAATTTGCTCAATTATCAGAATTAACCGTGTTTCTCCGGTATTCACTTGCTTTCATCCCAATAATCTGTTTAAACTTGCGGCTAAAATGATATTCGCTCTCGTATCCCACCATAATACTGATCTCATATACAGTTTTATCTGTCTCCCGAAGAAGCTGTTTTGCCCTTTCCATCCTTAATCCTGTCACATAATCCCAGAAGCGCTGCCCCATCTCCTGACGGAAGATAGTCAGAAAATAGTTCTTACTAAGCCCTACATGACTTGCCACCTGCTGTACCATAAAATCCGGAGAATAGCAATTATTATCCGTATAACTAATCGCCCGGAAAATGAGGCTGTTCTTTCCCTTCTCGGCCCAAAGCTCGTGAAGCTGGCTTTCACAGTCGGACAATACCTTTTGCAGAAAGCATTTCAGGGGCTGGTAATAATGAAATGATGCTATCTTGGGATAATCAATATGGCGTAGAATAGAAAACGTGGCTTCTCCGTATACCTTAGTCAGATCCTGTTTGATCTGGATCAAAAAATAAATACTTTTTTCCCGCAGTATATCGGGATTTACATCATTTTCTCTGGCTTCGGCAAATGCATCTTCCACTGCCAGAATCAGAGGGTTTACCTGTCCATCAAAAACAAACCTTTCAATCTGTTCCGGCGTAGCGATCTGTCTGATATCTCTCAGCAGTCTGTCCGTCTGCCGGCCCTCCTCCAAAATAGCAGAACCTTCTACATAGAAGCAGGATTTTGCTAATTCCTGCATCTGCCGATAACGCATAGGAAGTTCTTCTTTTGAACAAATTGGCAGGCTCAAGTATAAAATCAGGTTTAAGCCTTCCCAATCTGTATATTTGCTGAATCCGTCTGCGATCTCCTTGCTTTGGACAGCTGGAAAAAGTCCTACTGACTTCTCATTTTGTTTATAACAAAAAAAGTCTTCTATTACCGAGTGTAGTTCCAATCGTTCAAAGGAAAATCCCTGATCCAGCACATAAGCCATACGAAATTCCCGTCCGGATTGGAAAAGAGCGGATAATTCCCGACATTCTTTGTAAGTTCCCAAAGAGCCAAGCAGTTCCTGCAGCTGTGCACCCACCTTTTGGTATCGGATGGTGATCTGCAGCTGCGAAAATGCGGCGCTGTCTACTTTCGACTGTTTCAGCTCATCATATATCTTAAGCAGAGTAGCTTTAAGCTCTCTGCGATTGACTGGCTTTAATATGTAACCGGAAACTCCCAGAGATATCGCTGCCTGTGCATATTTGAAATCATCATACGCACTGATCACCAACAGGATAACCTTCTGATCAATCTTTCTCAGCTCTCTTATCAATTCCAGCCCATCCATTATGGGCATCCGAATATCCACCAATATCACATCCGGATAAAACTGGTGATATTTTTCCATGGCTTCTTTTCCATCCTCTGCTGTGGCGCAGACACAGAAACCGTATTCACCCCACGCTACCGCCTTTTGCAGTAAAAGGACATTTTTGTGCTCATCATCAACGATCATCACCTGATACATTTTAATAACCATGCTCCCTTCCCAGCCTGCAAATTTGTGTCTTCAATCTATTTCCCCCAATCCTCACTTGGAAACGTACACGTAATCCTTGTGAATTTCCCTTCTTCACTGTGAATCATAAGGCCATACCCTTCTCCATACTGCAGCTTGATACGCTGATTCGTATTTGCAAGCCCTACTGAGCTGCCCACAGCCGGCTGTTCCATATGAGTACGTATATCCTGCAATTTTCCGTGGGACATGCCGCATCCATTATCATATACCGTAATATGGACGACATCCTCTATTTCCTGAGCCGTTATCTCAATAAGTCCGCCTGCTTTTTTATCCCGAAATCCATGTTTAATACAATTTTCTACCAGGGGTTGGAGAATAAATTTAAGCACAGTTTTCTCCATCAGTTCTTCCTGAATATTGATCCGATAAATAAACATTTTTTCATATCGCTTATGATATAGTTCCAGAAAATATTTTGTATACTCATATTCTTGTCTTAACCTGACCAGCTTATCCCTGTTGTCTAATGCATACCGCATCAAATAACTTAAGGACACAACAATTTCCTCTATCTGTTCATTCTCTGCCAGGATAGCCTCTGTCTGGATAAGCTGTAATACATTATATAGAAAGTGAGGATTGATCTGATTCGAAAGGTTATCGTATTCCATTTCTTTCCTGCGCAGTTCCAGAAGATAATTTTTATTGATCAATTCATTCATACTGCTGACCATTTGTTCAAACCGGTTTCTAATCACAGCGACCTCATGATACTGCTGTCCTTTCTCGAACGCAGGTCTGAAATCATTACTTTCCACCTGTCCAATCCTGGATACCAGCTGATCTAATGGCTTTTCAATATATCTGACCAGAGCAACGGAAACAATAACAGATAAAATAAGGCTGACCATCACTGCGATCATACAGATCTGCAGCATGGGACGGACAGATGACAATATCTGGGAATAGGGAGAAATGCTGATAATTTTCCAGCCATTGCTCTGCAATGTGGTATAGGTAATTAGCTCATCACCGCCCTGAAAAGATCCCTTGGCACCACAGGAGATAGTTTCTGTCATGTAGGCCGAAAGGGTATTATCCATAGTACTCTCCCCGTGAAGATATATTTTCTGGCCGTTTTGATCCATCAGATAAACCTTTGTCCCATCAGCAAAATCGAAATTGTCCAGAATCGCATCTATACGCTGAGCGCTTATATCGCACATGATATATCCCTCCGCCACATGACCTCTATAGATGGGAAAAATTGCAGATACAGCCGATGGATAAGGATTTCGTTTATAATAATCCACTTCATGGGGCATAAAATAATGGATTCCTCTTTCAGAAAAATCATGGCATTCTATGGCCCATTCCTTTGAGGAAAGAACAAAATCTGTGTTCAGACCTGATATTAAGTTTTTCATATATCCATTCTCCCCTAAAACAATCAGGTCGCCCATATAAGTTTTAAAAGAATTAAAGTTATTCATCAGATCCGTAAGCTCTCTTTCTTTAGACAAGCGCTCTGAAAAAACCGTTTCTTCTTCCTTCATGGAAACCAGATCCGCCACCGTGGGGCTGCGCCCAATAGTGACCAACGGTGCCTTCATATCATTGAAATAATAATCAATGTTATCCCGTGCCGTATCCAGAATCATCTGCATATCATTGATAATGCGATCTGTAAATTCCTGTGAGACAACAAGATACAATATCCAAAATGTAAATATCAAAAGCAGTGCAAATACAGTAGAAAAAACTACTATCATCTTGCGCTTAAAGCTATAATTGACATATTGAAATATTTGTCTAATCATAATTTACTCCATTTCTACTCATGACAAGGTTGTGTCAAGTAGCGCGCAGACACAAATCTCGCGATTAAAATTTTAATTTTCAATCTTATGCCCCGCATTTTTATTCCCATATACGCAAAAACCTGTAAACAGCCATGTCTACAGGTTTCACTATTCCTTATTCACTTAACTCCCCGAGTAGGGCTCGAACCTACAACAACTCGGTTAACAGCCGAGTGCTCTACCATTGAGCTATCGAGGATTATTTCTTTTTCACTTCTTCTTTCTTTTGAAGGCCATACCCTCAAAACCGAACACCAAGGCCACATCCTCACATCTTCTCGGTTAAGCTTCCGGCCTATTAGTACCTGTCAGCTCTGCACATTACTGTGCC
>NZ_QZDT01000073.1 GCF_009917485.1 Parablautia muri | reverse complement strand
GTGCGGGTCGATTTTCTGCATTTCCTGTTTGATTTTATAGGGCGACGGGGCAATGATTTTAATTCCCTTTTGCCCTTTCATCACGTTTCGCTCAAAGTTGTTCTTCCAAGCGGAAAAGCCCGCCACAAGGGAAGCGTCCGGCTTCTGCATGGCGATAAGGACGGTGTTTCGGAAGCTGTAATTATGGAATTTTGACATGACTTTCAGATATTCCTTGTAACGCTCGCTGTCAAAGAGTTCCGCAATACCCTGTTCCAGACGGTCGGTAATCTCTTTTAATTTCTCGGCGGGCTTCTCGCTCGTCAGCACGATAGGGATAACCGGGCGCGGCTCCTGTGGCTGCTCTGCGGTCTGTGCGGTTCTCTGTCCCGGCGCGGCTGCGTCCATTTCTACCTTTTCCGGGTCGGGGCGTGACCGCTGCGGGGGCTGCGGCGTTACCCGGTATTCCTGTGGCACGTCGCGCCCGTCGTACCATTCTGTAAAGGTGTTGCGGTTGTTGTAGATATAGCCCTTTTCGGTAAACATACCGTCGTCGTTAATGGAAGCGTCCCGCCCGTATTCCTCATACATGAAATACTTTTTCGCTTCTTCGGGAAGCTCCGGTTCTTCCAGTTCGTCAACCAGATAACGCCCGTATTCTTCTTCACTGTGGACGGACGGATAAAGCCAGTAGCAGTCAAGATTCTGTGCAAGGTTGATGATGTCCTGTAAGCTGTCGGCATGGTCGCCGTATTCAATGGCTGCAATGAATTTCTCCCGGTCGTCGTCAAACTGCATTTCCAAGAGCTTCCCTAAATAGTTCAGCTCGTCGGGGTGGGAATACTCGCTTAAATGTTCCGTCAAGCCGGGGATAGGGGATTGAAATTCTGTGAAATGCCATTCCTCGTAGTGCTTGAAGTCAATCCCAATACGGTCAAAGACTTCTTTCAGATGTTCGGCAGTCGTGGGGAACGTCACCCATTCGCCCGCGGGTCTGCCCTCGGTGTACTTCCCAAGATTGGAAAGATAGCCGCTTAAAATCGGTTCTGCCATTTGTTCGCTCCTTTCTTCGTTCATCATGCGGTGCATAAGCTCGTAATCTTCGTAGCTCTGTCTACCGTCAAATACATAGGGGTTAAAATCCTCTCCGTCCCGGTAGGGCTTTTCGGAAAAGGGAAGCCCAGCTTCATGGGCGGCTGCTCTCGCTTCCTCGATAACCTCCGGGGGAAGCCTGTCGTCATGCGTCCCGATAAAACCGTCAATGTCGTTCATGCTGTTTTCGTAATGGTAGCGCACTCCGGCGGTCAGCTCGTCAAGGCTCATGTCCTCGCCTAAATGCCCGCAATAGTAGCCGTTTAGGATAACGGCGGCGGGGTCGGTGCTTTTGATTTCCTCTAACCGGCTCCTGTCCTCCGGGTAGAGGGTGTCGTCCATATCAAGATGAAAATATTCCGCGTTCCATGAACGCCCCTGTTTCCAGAACGCTACCCACGCGATACCGTCCCTAAGCTCGTCTTGATAGTCCTTTACGGTGTCCCGTAAACTTGCCATAAATGAAAACCTCCTTTCTCTGCGTCAGCGTCACAAGCTGCATTTTTTGGCTGCATAGCCTACTACGGTACACCCGCATTTCTGCCAAAGATTTATGAAAATTTTTAGAGGGTGAAGCCCTCCGTAAAAAGAGGGTTTGGGAAACTTCCCAACAAGCAAAATCCCCGTCCGGCGCGTCAGCGGCAGGACAGGGATTTACGGAAGTGGGTACCCGCTTCCTATGCTTGCTATTCAAGTTTTTAGTTCTTCTGCACTTCGATACGGTAGTTGACGTATTTCCCGCCAGTATCGGCTAAAACGATAGTTCCGTCGTAGGTCTTGCCTGTTTTCGGGGAGTAGAGCTTCTTCACATTCGCCTTGCCGGATTTAAGGAGCGCGGCGGCAATCTTCGCGGAAAAAGCGGTCTTGCGTTCCTCGAAAAAGCGGTCATTCTTCCACATGACAAAGGCACATTCTTTGTTGCTGCAATAATAGTTTTTCTTCCCCTCATGGACGGGGGAACCGCAACGGGGGCATTTTCCGACAGAGGGCTTTTCCTCCCGGAACAAATCCTTTTTCCCGTCCAGTGCTGCGGCGTGTGTCTGAATAAGCTCCCTCGACATAGCTTCAATGCCGGACAGAAATTCGCCGGGGTCTGCGGCTCCCTTTGCTATCTGCGTCAGATTGTTTTCCCATTCTGCGGTAAGCTGCGGGGAAGTAAGCATATCCGGCAAGACTGATATAAGGGCGGCTCCGTTCTGCGTGGGGATAAGCTGCTTCCCCTTGCGCTCTGCAAAGCCGCCCTTTACCAGTTTTTCAATGACGGCGGCGCGGGTGGCGGGAGTGCCAAGCCCCCGGCGTTCCGCGTCCGGGTCGGTGTCCCCGTTCCCGGCTCGCTCCATAGCAGAGAGAAGCGACGCTTCGCTGTGGGGCTTCGGCGGCGTTGTGGTATGCTCCGTTACCTTTGCGGCGGGGTTAGGAAAGCCCTGTCCCTCGGAAAGCTCCGGCAGCGTCGCGTCTGCATTTTCCCCGTCCTCTGCTTCGGGCTTATCTTTCAGCGTCGCCCGGTATCTGCGTTCAAGCTCTTTCCAACCCTCCGCAAGTACGGTCTTTCCCTTTGCGGTGAAGTCTGTCCCGGCGCATGAGAAAACCGCCGTAACCGCTTCAAAGATATGCGGCTCGGCGGTGGCAAGGAGCAGACGCGCCCCCGCAAGGGTAAGGATATTTTTCTCGCTTTCCGGCAGCGTGTCCGGGTCAGCCTTTGCAAGCTCCATAGTGGGAATGATTGCGTGGTGGTCTGATACTTTTTTACTGTCTAATACCTTTGCAACCTCCGGCGTGAAGTCCGCGCCCGCCATAAAGGGGAGCTTTTCGCAGAGCAGCGCGATAATGCCCGCTGCGGTGCCGCCCATGTCGTCAGTAAGAAAGCTGCTGTCTGTCCTCGGATAAGTAAGGAGCCGCTTTTCATAAAGGGATTGTGCAAGGTCAAGGGTCTGCTTCGCGGTGTAGCCGAAAATGCGGTTCGCTTCCCGCTGCAAAGAGGTAAGGTCAAAGAGCTTCGGCGGGGCTGCGGTTTTCTTCTCTCTGGTGAGGGAAACGCATACCGCCGTTTCCGCTTCGCAAGCCCCTTTCAGCGCGTCGGCTTCTGCCTTGTCGGAAATCCTCCCGCTTGCCGCTTCCGCGCCGGATAAATCAAGGCGCACATGATAATATTTTTCTTTCTGGAAATGGGAGATAGCCGCGTCCCGGTCGGTGAGCATTTTTAAGGTCGGGGTCTGGACGCGCCCCACGTTCAAGGTCTTTCCATACAGGCAGGAGAAAAGCCGGGTGGCGTTAATGCCGATAAGCCAGTCAGCCTTTGCGCGGCAGAGGGCAGACGCAAAGAGCGCGTCGTATTCCCGCCCGTCTTTGAGGGAAGCAAAGCCCGCCTTAATCGCCCCGTCCTCCATTGAGGAAATCCACAAGCGGCGCATGGGCTTCTTGCAGCCCGCCGCTTCATAGACAAAGCGGAAAATCAATTCTCCCTCGCGCCCCGCGTCACACGCATTTACCACTTCGGAAACGTCGGCGCGGTGCATAAGCTCTTTTAGGGTTTTGAATTGCTTCCCCTTGTCCGGGTCAACGGCGTATTGCCATTCCTCCGGCAGAATGGGTAAGCTCTCAAAACTCCATTTTTTATATTGCTCCCCGTAGGCGGCAGCTTCCGCAAGCTGTACCAAATGCCCGACGCACCATGAAATGAGGTAGCCGCCGCCCTCGATATATCCGTCTTTCTTTTCCTTAACGCCAAGCGCGGCGGCGATAGTCTGCGCCACGCTCGGTTTTTCTGCAATAATCAGTTTCACTTTCTGTTCTCCTTTCAGTTGTTTTAGGTTTGGAATTGGTTTATACTTTAAGCATTACTATAAGAAACAGGTGACAATATGAAATCAATACATACTTTCGATGTTTTTGCTCCTACTGATGAACAGGAAGAAGCAATGAATAAAAAACGTGGCGGGCATTACAGGCGCGGTAAAAACAAAGAAATGGATTACTTTATTGAGTGTGCTACTTCGCTATTTCCCAACAACCATTATTCAAGGTTCACACCTATATATGATACGACAAAAGAGTTTTATCAACTGATTACTTCTTCCGATACAACAGAAAGAGCTATCCTAAATTGGATAGCTTCTAATCGTGCATGGAATTATTTGTTTGGCTTATTACGGCATTATTACAGAACAGGACACCATGACGATAATTATATCTTTCCAGAGTTCAAAATTGGGTCGGCTTATGTGGCTGATTATCTGCTCATAGGTAACAGTTCAGACGGTTATCAATTTGTCTTTGTGGAATTAGAAGCTCCCAATGGGCGGATAACAAAAGAAAAAGGTACTCGTTTCGGGGAAGTAATCAATAAAGGGATTGAACAGGTTAAGGATTGGCAAATGTATATTGCTGCAAATTGGAATGTAATTGTAGCAGAATTGGAAAAGCACTCATTCTCCAATACAAAGTTACCCAGACAATTATACAAATATTGCCCTTATCAAATTTACTATGCTGTGATAGCCGGACTTCGTAAAGATTTTGAGAATATTCGTGATAGAAAGCTCCAACTGCAAAATGAAAATAACATAACACTTTTGCATTACGAAAATCTCATAGATGTTGCAAACGAAAATTAAAATTCCATTTTCAGCGTTCCGACTCGCTTGCCTTTTTCTCCTGTACCTGTTTCAGACAGTAGCCCACACAAGGGAGCTGCCCTTTGTACGGACAGGAAACGCAAGCCGGGGAATGGGGAACGGGCGGCGCATTGTCACGCCGCCCGCCCGGTCTTTGTATCATCATCTTTTCAAAGGGATTGTCGGTAAACAGGGTCATGCTTCCTCGTCCTCCTGTTCTTCATCAGAAAGCCCGTCCCCCTCGTCCGGCTCCGGCTCGTCCTCGTCGTAGTCGTCAAAATCGAAATCTTCAAGGTCGGTGTCGCCCTTGACGCTCTGCTTCGGCTTCATAAACTTAAAATAATAGAACGCGCCCCCGCCGCCAAGAAGTGCCACGACAAGGAAAAGCACAAGCCCGCCCGCATTGCCTTTTTCTTTGGGCTGCTCCGGCGGTTCCTCGGTTTCCGGCTCCGCTTCCTTGCCGCTGCAAGCGGTCATGTTCTCCTTGCAGACGGGGCAGCTCACATTTACTTTCCCGGCTTCGCATTTCTCGGTGCAACTGCAAACGGCGGGCGGGGCTGCTTCGGTGCTTCCGTCCTCCATAAGTGCTAAGAGGTCGGCTTCGTCTACTTGATTAAGGAAATGTACAGTATTCTCGCCCTCGTCGTCCCGGTCAATGAGGATATAAAAGTAATTGCCGTTTTTGGTCGTTACGGTGATAAGCTGCTTGTTGCCGCCGAAATCGTCTACAAGGGTCGCGTTCCCGTCCGGGGTAAGGGGTTCTTCCTTTTGGGGTTCCTCGTAGACAACGCCGCTGTCGTCAGTAGCGTCCTCGCCCTCCGGGGTCTGTGCAAAGGCGGTGACGGAAAAGCCGCCCGTCAGCATAAGGGCGGCGCAAAGTGCGGTCAAGGTTCTAAGGATTTTCTTATTCATTCTCGGTGTCCTCCATTTCTTCGTTGTCATGGTCTGCGGGTTCTGCGGGGTAGCCCGGCGCGGCTTCCATGCCCGGAATACCGCCCCCGGAAAGCATAGCGGAAAGCTCATGCGGGGAAAGGCGCATGGAGCGCACAAGCTGTACGATTTGCAGGTTTTCCGCTTCGGTTTTCTGCGCTTCAAGCCCCCTTAATTTGTTCTGGTACTCGGTGATTTTCTCGCGGGTCTTTGCAATCTCCTTGTCGATACGTTCAATTTTGTTCATAGCCATCAATAAATTTCTCCTTTCAGATTTTCATTTTTTGTTGTCAGTTCCAATTCATTAAGCCGTAGCCCTTGATACAGCCATAATTGACGGGGTAGCTCTTTATCTTGCAGGCGTCGCCGGAATTGCCCTCGACGGTATAGACGCGCTCCCCGTCCGTCCCGATAACAAGCCCTACATGGTCTGCGCTCCCGTCCCCGTCCCAGTCGAAAAAGATAGCGTCGCCGGGGGCGATATTCGCATAGCCCCTCGCGCCCCATTGCCCGCGTGACTGGAACCAGGGTACGCCCTGTGACTGGCACCCGGCAAAGCGCGGCTCGCTTTTCCCGGCTTGATTGTAGCACCATGAAACAAAACAGGCGCACCATTCCACGCGGCTGTTAAATCCGTACCAGCTCCAAAAGGGTCGCCCGCCCACGTTGCCGACTTGCCGCTTCGCAAGGTCTACAACGGCAGTGTTGCCGGGGCGTGTGCCATTTACAAGCTGTACGCCGCTTAAATCCTCGGACGCGCCCATATCGGGGGAGCCGCCGCCGAAAATCAGCGGTTTGTTGCCGCTTGTTTCCAGATAGACGCGGTACATTTCAAGCTGCTGTGGCGTTAGAAGTTCCTCCGCAATCTCGGAAATGGGCTTGTTCGTCAGCTTCACATTAAGGATATGGTACTCGTAGGGTACTTCCTCGGTGGTCGTTTCCCCTGTTTCCGGGTCGGTGCTTGTTTCTGTGCGGTAGCGGATTTCCGTTTCTTCCGTCAGCGTCAAGGTGTACTGCATGGCAAAGACGCGGTTTAGTTCTGCCTGTGCGCTCTGCGGGGTGTAGGTCTGTAAAAGGGCGGTGAGGTAGGACGCTAACTCATGGGGGTTATGCCCGATACTGTCAAGGTCATAGCGGTATTCGTCATAGCCGGGGTGGGTGCTTTCGATATTGTCAATCTGCTGCTGAAGCTCGTTTTCCTTTGCGGCGTAATTGTTCTCCGTCGCCACAAGGTCGCTGTCCTCCGACGTGTAGGAAGTCCCAAGTATGCCGTTCATCAAGCCGGAGAACATGGAACCGCAAGAGGAAAGCCCCGCCGATACCATGATGAATAAGAGCAGCGCGGCAACGGCGATACATACGCCCGCCGGGTGCCGCCCTACAAAAGCGATTGCCCGTTTGGTTTCCTCGGCGGTTTTCTTTGCCGCTTTCCTTGTATTCTCCGCTGCCTTTTTTGCTGTGGCTGCGCCCCCTTTTTTCGCTGCCTTTGCATACTGCCGCTTGATTTGCTGCTTCTGCATGAAGCGGGAAAGGGGATTGCCCGCAATCTGCGGATTGTCATGTAAGGCTTTGTGGTACTGGAAATCCACATTCGCCTTGAACGCCGCTTTCTCTGCCTTTGCCGCCGCCCGGTAGGGTTTCAGCTTGTGGCTGCGGTAGCCCTCCTTGACTTTCCTCGCCCCGTACTTTGCGCCGCGCTCTGCCAGTTCTTCGGATTTGTGCGCCCCCTCAACGCCGGAATTGTCCTTTTCAACGGAATGTATCTTGTTGTGGACGAAAATACCCGCTTCCTGTGCGGGGCGGGATAGCGGGTTATTGTGGGGCTTATTCTTTCCTATGGGCTTTTCCCGTTCCTCAAAGCGTAGGCGGGTCTTGCCTTTCCCGGTAGCTTCGTCAAAGGTGCGCTCCCGTACAAGTTTCTTTTCTTTGGGGATAGCCGCCTTTGCCGCGTCCAGACGGTCGGCTGCTTTGTCCGATTTTCGGATATACTTTTCAAGCTCCGGCGTTGCCCGTTCCTCGTCGGTAAACTGCAAGCGGGAAGATTTTTCTTTTGCTGTGGCTTCTGCCTGTGCTTTCCTCGCCGCCTTTTTGCTCGCCTTTCTGGTACGCGCCCCGTCGATACGCTCCAAGACGCGCTCGGCTGCGGCGGTGTCCTGTTCCCGTTCTGCCCCCGGCGCATGGGGAAGCGGCGGCGCGGCGGCTGTGGGCGCGGGAGCTGCGCCGCCCGGTAGGGGCTGCGCTGCCTGTTCCGGCGGCTGCGGTGCTTCGGTCTTTGCAAAGTCCGCGTCCCTTATCCGCTTGCTGATACGTTTCTTTTTCCCGGTGGCGGCGTTTACCTCGACAGCCCCCTCGCGGGTCATTTTCAGCATGGTCTTGTCACTGGATTTATACTGTTTCATGGTCTGCCACCTCCTTTTCCCAGACGCACCATTCCGAACATTTCCCGGTTTCCATGTCCGCGATATATTTTAAGATTGGGTAAACCTGTGCCGGCACTACGGCGTTCCCAAGCGTTTTTAGGCGTTTTGACCTGTCCTTTGTGTTCGGGGACAGCCGGGGAATATCCGTAGGCTCTATGCACCAGAGGATATTTCCGTCCACCCCTGTGGGAAGCCCATCAGCCATTCCACCCATTCCGGGTTGAAGCGCAGCGACGGGTCTGTTACCGGCGTCAGAAAATAGATTGTTTCCGAAAGCCCCGCCGACCAGTACCTCCCGTCCCGTTTCTTCCGGCGGAACGCCCCGTTTGGGGATATGCTTATCCGTTCCGTCCTTGTCCTTGAGCCTGTGTCGGCGGCAAGGGGAGTAGGAAACATCAATCCCCACGATAAAAGTTCGCTTGCGTTCATGCCATGCGCCGACGGCACAAGCAGGAAGTACGAATGTCCAAACAGCATATCCCGCCTTTGCCAGGTCAATGAGCGTTTTGTGGAACCCCATATTGATGAAGTTAGCAACATTTTCGCCAAGCACATAATGGGGCCGGAGTTCGTTAATGACGCGGCACATTTCCGGCCAGAGGTAGCGGGCGTCCTCAAACCCCTTTTTTGGCCCGATACTGGAAAAGGGCTGGCATGGGAAGCCGCCGGAGAGCAGCGTAAGTTCTTTTTTTCCTGTCTGTTCATAGAAAGCCTCCTTTGTCAGAGTGTGTATATCTCTGAAACGTGGAACGTCCGGCCAGTGCTTTTCCAATACTGCGGTTGGGTAATCCGCCCATTCGCACTGGCAGACGGTTGTGAAGCCTGCGGCTTCGGCGGCTATGTCTATGCCGCCTATCCCGGTAAACAGGCTTAAATGTGTCAGTGGTTTTATATTTTTTTCGTTTTTTATCATGCTTCCCCCACTTCCTCCGGCTTCGTCGTCATTACCCGGTAAAGCTCGGTGTCTTTCGGGAAGCGGTCTACAAAGGGCAGCACCACGTTTCCGTAGAAGATAAGCCCCTCGCCCGCTTCGGTGTGGGTGACATATTTCATCTGCTGCGGGGAGATGTTGAGCTGCTTTGCAAGGATAGCCCGGTCGCCCGCCGCCTGATTGAGCATGAGGACAAAATCAGAGTTTTCAAAGATATTCTCCACTTCGCGGGAAGCAAGCAAATCTTTGACGTTCTGCGTAATGGCTGTGGGTATGCCGCCCCATTTTCTGAAACGCTTCCAGATTTCAACGGAATAGGCGGCGGTCTGTTCCTCTTTCAAGAGAAGATGAAATTCGTCCATAAAATACCGGGTGGATTTCCTTTCTGCCCGGTTGACGGTGACGCGGTTCCATACCTGGTCCTGCACAATGAGCATACCTAATTTTTTGAGCTGCTTCCCAAGCTGCTTGATGTCAAAGCAGACAAGGCGGTTTGAAAGCTCTACATTCGTCCTGTGGTTAAAGACGTTAAGGCTCCCGGAAACATAAAGCTCCAACGCCGCCGCGATACGCGCCGCTTCCGGCTCCGGCTGCTTCAAAAGCTCGTCGTAGAGGTCGCCCAAGATAGGCATTTTCTCCGGGTCGGGGTCTGCAAGGAAAGGGCGGTACACGTTCCTAACGGCGCGGTCAATGACGGTCTTATCGACGGGCTGCAAGCCCTCCTTGCCGCCTATGACAAGCTCGCAGAGGGAGAGGATAAAGTCGGATTTCAGCGCAAGGGGGCTGTCGTCCTCGGAATAGTTGAGGTTAATATCCATAGGGTTCACATACTGGGGCTTCCCGTCAATGCCCTTGCCCGTAGGCGATAACCGTATCACTTGCCCGTCAAGCCGCTGCACAAGGGAAAAATACTCTGCTTCCGGGTCGCAGATAATAATGTCGTCGTCTGTAATGAGGAAAGCGTTTGTCATTTCCCGTTTGGCGGCAAAGGATTTCCCGCTTCCCGGCGTACCCAAGATTAAGCCGTTGGGGTTCTTTAGCTGCTTGCGGTCGCAGAGTATCATGTTGTTAGACAGGGCGTTTAAGCCGTAATACAAAGCCGCGCCCGTCTGAAAAAGCTCCTGCGTGATAAAGGGGATAAAGATAGCGGTGCTTGACGTGGTAAGCCCTCTTTGAATGGGGATAAGGTTCTCCCCAAGCGGTACAGAGGACATAAGCCCCGCTTCCTGTTGGTAGTCAAGGCGGGTTAAGGCGCAGTTGTTCTTCTGTGCAATGCCCGCCGCCGCGAATACGTCATTTTCCAGTTTCCTTTTTGTGTCTGCCATGTTCACCACAAGGAACGTCAAGAGGAACATTCTTTCATTCCGGCTCTGCAAGTCCTGTAAGAGATTTTTCGCTTCGCTGCCGAACGTGGCAAGGTCGGACGGTATAATATCCATGTCATAGCCGCTGCGTACCGCCTTTTTCTGTTCCTCGATTTTCATTTTGTCAAGGTCGGTGATTTTCCGCTTGATTGTCTTTATGGCTTCGGTCTGGTCGATACTGTGGATATGCAGATTGACGATAACGCCCGTTTCCAAGTCCAGAATATCCGATAAGATACGGTCGTTTAACTCCGGCGCAAGGATTTCAAGGAATGAAACCGCGCCGATTTTGCGCCCCATACGGAAATAACGCCCCTCGCCAAAACGGAAAGAGGACGGGGCGATAAAGTCCTTTGTGGAAAGCCCGGACGGGGCAAGCCATGAAAAATCAAAGGCAAACTGCCCGCCCTCCGGGTGGAAAATGCCATGCAGCATTTTAAGGCGTTCATAGCCTGTCATGGGGCGGGCAGCTACGCCCAAGAGCTTAAAGTTGTTCAGCACGTCCGTTTCGATACGGGCAAGGCGGGATTTCGCCGCGCCCAGACTGTCGGCTTCAATGGCAAAGGTGATGTATTTTGCCTTGACAAGCCCGTTGTTGCCCTTTGCAAGCTGATTTTTCAGCATATCCCGGTATTCTGTGCGGATAGAATTGAAAGCGTCCTCCTGTGCCGGGATATTGACCGCCTTTTCCGCTTCGCCCCGCTGCGTCCCCTGATTGATGAAAGAAAGCTGCACCGAAACGGAAGCGTCAAAGTAGTTGAGGAAGTCGCACCAGTTCTCAAAAATGGCGGTCTTGTCGTCTGCCTGTGCAAGCTGATAGTTAATATCTTCAAAGGCGACGGTCTTTGAGTATTTCCGTCCCGTAACCTTGCAGATACCGTCCGGGTACATCTGGATATAGGGGATTGTCTGCTGCGCGGTGTGGGCTTTCCCGTCGCCCTTTGCCTGTCTGATGATTTCCGCAATTTGCTTTTTCTCGGCGCGGGTGAGCTTGCGGGGCGGGTTAGGCTTTGTGCTTCCCGCCGCGCTGTTTCTTCGTGTTTCCTTTTGCAATCGCTGATACCTCCTTTTCAAGTTTTCTCTGCCGTTCTAAGACGGAATAAAAGTTGTCTGTCCTGTATGGTCGTTCTTTGGGGGCTATGAATTTTGTCCGTATGATGTTCTTCACCACCACTTCAAGGGGCTGTCCATGCTTCTCATACATGGCAAAGAGGAAACAGGGCAGCATGACGGCAATCATAGCCATAGACGCAAGGCTTGTGCCTGTGCTGTCTTTGAGCAGAAAGAAAAGCGGCAAGCCGAACAGGAGAGCCGCCGCAAAACATACAATCTGCCGTTTGGTAAGGTTGAAAGCTACTTTTGTCTTGACTTTGGATAAGTCTTTGGGTACGGGTACATACGCCAAGTGAAAACCTCCTTTCGTAGTTTTTTGTTGCTGTAATTTTCCATAAGGGTAATCAAGGCAAAGGTCAATCTATGCCCTTTGCCCGCCCGTATTTTATGGGGGTTATCCGCGTCAAGGTCGGGTCGTATTTTCGCCGCTTCGCTCTGAAAATCTCCACCCTACCCTTGACACGCCGCTAATGCGCGGAGAATATCGACTTCGCCAGTGCGCCGGATTTGAACAGGGAGAAACAGAGGATAACGGTATAGGCTGCAAGGGAGAATATCGCGCTGTGCAGATTGTCCGCTATTATCATGTTGTTTACCAGTACGGCGTAAATGCCGACGCATATCATAATGAGGAAGCCTTGAAAACCGATAGCGAACAGGGATTTTAGGTAGTTGTTTCCTATCTGCCCCCATTCCCGGTTAGTCATAGTTGCAAACGGGATAGGCGATACCGAACAGTAAAGGTAAATTTCTATCATACGCCCGTAGAGGATAACGGTTATCAGTACGGACATTATCTTCATGCACAAGCTCACAAGGCTTGTTTCCATGACAAGTAAGAGCAGTTCGGGGATTTCCATAGCGTCAAGCCCGCTTTGCATGGAAGCAAGGGCGGCGGCAACATCAATCTCTGTGCTGCCGCCGATTACCCCCGCCGCGCCGGAAACAACGTGCTGCGCCATATCGAACACCGCCATAGTGATGTCAAAGGTGTGCGTCACAAGGTAGACTGCCACAAACGCCTTGAACACCCACTTGAAGAACATGGAAGTGTCAACGTCGTGCATATTGTTCTTTTCCGTTACCATGCTGATAAGCTCATAGCATAGGACGTAGGTAATGACAAGCCCCGCAATGGGTACGATTACATTCTCACTAAGCGTCTGTATCATGGAGAATATATTTGCGTTCCACCCTTGCGGGGTCTGCCCTACCTCTGCGGCGATAGTGCCGACTTTCTCGTTTACGTCCCCGAACATAGTTGACAGATTACCGTTTATGGCTCCTATGAGGATTTCCTTTATCCATTCGTTAATCGCGTCAAGTATGCTCTGCATAAGCCTTTACCCGCGCTTCTTAACCGAACAAGCCGGAAAGCAGCGGTACAAGGGTCATGCCGATAAGGGCAACGCCGCCGCCCGCCATAAGCTGCTTCATGCCCTGGCTTTTCGCGCCCGGATTGTCGTTGCCGTAGCCCTCCATCAGATTGATTACGCCCCAGATACCAAGCCCGGCTCCAAGTGC
>NZ_QZDT01000072.1 GCF_009917485.1 Parablautia muri | reverse complement strand
CTCTGTACTGTGGGTAGTCCATGTAGGGGCGTTTACCGTTCATTTTCCCGCCCCTTTCCCCGTTCCGGCTCACGGCGCAAGATTTTGTCAAGATTACTTTTCACGGTCTGCAATTCCCGGACGTTCTCTTTCTTCTCCCGGTACTCGTTGTAAAGGGCGTTTTTCGCTTTGGTAAGCTGCTCAATCTCCGCTTGTAAGGTCTTGGAAGATGGCAGTTTGGTAATGCCCTGTGCCTTGAAATACCGGGCGGCAGATTCGGCTATGATAAAATCGCTTTCGTGCTGCTCCCGGTAAGCTCTCCGGGCTTTCTCCGTTTTCTGCGCCCGCAATCCGTCACGGGCGGGTTTGGTCTTGATGTAGGCTAATAGCTGTTTCTGCAAGTCCTTTTTCTCCCGCAAGGTGCTTTCCACGGCTTTCAGTTTCCCGGTGGTTTCATGCAGTTCTGTACTGGCGGCGGCAAGGACGGCTTTCAGTTCTTCCGGGGAAGAAAAGCCGGATTCCTCGTAAACGCTCACGGTAGCTGCCATTTGCTTCAAGTTGTGCAAGGTCGCCCACTTTTCATATCCCCGCCCTTTGCCCTCGGCTTTCTTGGCGGCTATGTCTACCATGCGCTGTACGCCGTCTTGTTTCGGGGCGTTTATAACGGCTTTGTTGCGCTGTAAACGGTCTTTTATACTGCGGGGGTATTCCTGCTTGGGTAGGGGCGTTTCGGCGGCTCTGGCGGCGTTCTGTGCGTTTATGGTGAGTGCTTCCAGTACGGCGGCTCGGTCAAAATCATCACCCAGTTTCCGGGCGGTGATGGGCTTCGTCCTGTCCGGCGTGAGATACGATAATCTCCCCCGGCTCTCCTTGACGGTCACGCCCTGTTGTAGCAGTTTCCCGGAAAAATCCTCAAAGGAAACGGCAGAGGACAGGGCGGCTCGGATTGTGCGCCGCAGCTTCTCCTTGTCGGTTTCAAACTTGGTCTGTTTGGGCGGCTCTCCCGTGGCGGCTTGGGAAGCGTTCTCCTTATCCAG
This sequence comes from Parablautia muri, assembly GCF_009917485.1. Lineage (GTDB taxonomy): Bacteria > Bacillota > Clostridia > Lachnospirales > Lachnospiraceae > Suilimivivens > Suilimivivens muri. The sequence goes on along the minus strand of NZ_QZDT01000072.1, from coordinate 12,134 downwards.
TGCGGCTTGTCCTTTCCGTTTCGCCCAATACTCACGCTCGGTAATGCGGTTCTTGCTCCCGTTCAGCAAGTCAATCTGATAGAGGCTTTCCCGGTGGCACATCTCCATGACTTCCGCTTTGAAATACTCCATAGCTGCGTCCGTACAGCGGTGCTTGCAGCCCTCCCTTGTGTCGGCTGGTCTTTCCATGTACGGCAGCAATGGCACTTCCGCAATCCGTAGGGAATTGATTACGATATGCACATGAATGTTGCCGCTGTGGTTATGCCCGTCCGGGTGGGTGCAGACAAGGGCTTGGTGTCCGGGGAAATGCGTCTTGCAAAATTCCTCTCCCAATGCTTGCGCCCGGTCTACGGTCAAGCCGTTGTCTGGTGCGTCACGGGGGTCAAAACTGATAATGTAATGGTGGCTCTTTACGTCCTCCCGTTTCTGGTTCTTGCCGTATTTCAGATTGGAGCGCATACAGGCGATTGCAAAATCTTCATCACCGCAATTAAGGGAAGATATGCGGTAATCGTCACGGGGGAGAAGCCGCCCGTTTCCGTCCAGTGTGGGCTTCATGGTAAACTCGTCATGCTCAAAGGTTAGGTACTGTTCGGCAGCTCCATAATCGGCATTTTTAGAGCTGATATGTTTGAATGTTGCCAACGGCTTCACCTACTTTCTGCAAGACTTCAAACTTCAAGGCGGCAAGCTCCGCTGTGGCGGCTCGTACCTCTTGGGAGAGGGCGTTATAAGGTGCGCCGTACTCGTTTAGACAGCGGGCAATCTGGTTCAAGTTGCCGCCGATTTTCCCGTATTCGGCTGTGAGTTTCCCAACGGCAGAAAGCAGTTCATCATTGACCGGGGAAACAGTAATGACCGGGCGTATGCTTGACTTGATAAGTGCTTGCCGGATAAACTCGGCTTGGCTCATTTTGCAGAGGGTGACACGCTCGGAAAACTCGGCGTATTCTTCCTCGGTCAAGCGTGTCTTGATTACCCGGTGGCGGTGGGGCGTGTTGTATCTTTTCATGGCTTTCAGCTCCTTTCTTTTTATGATTTGCCCTCTCACCAATAGGAGAAAAACAGGGGGCAAAGCGGAAGTGTTTTTTGAAAAATCCGAAAATATTTTTTCGGGGATTTTTCAAGCGGCGCAAGCCGCAAAAAGGCGGGCTTGGGGTGGCAACCCCAACAAGATTCCCATAGGACAAAATGAGCGATTAGCGAAATTTGGTACTGTGGTAGAATCTTGCTCTTAAAAAGTGACGGCTTCCTCTGTGTGGGCTTCCCTCAATACCTTTAGTGCCGCAAGCGGGGATTTTGCCAAAGTAACGGCGATATTTTCCCCCTACTACCTACAAAACCGCAAAAGGCAAAAATGACGGTGATTTGCGGAAATTTGTGAAAATTTCTTTTCGCCCACCCTCCACGGACAGCTTGCGGATTTGCCAAACGGGAGAGGGAATTTCTTTCTATCCCCTTTGCACGGCATAATACTGGCGATTTCTGAAAATGCCAAAAATGGGCGCAAAAAAACAGGAAACCTTTTCTTGATTTCCTGTCTTGGTGTGCCGTTCTATATAGCGGCGGTTATTCAGTTTTTATGTAATTTCAGTTCGGCAAACTGCAAGTACATATTTTTAGATTTCATATAGCAAATAAGTTTCAACAGTACTATATTGCATTATCAATTCTTTATCCTTGTTTGACAGCTCTTGATTGGGGAAATTAGCCACCAATGAGCAAAGATAAATGTAAACAGGACTGTACCTTTGAGAAAAACCCTCTCGTCCGAATTTACCCTGTATAATATCAAATTCATGCTGAATTTGACTGGTACTATTGCAGTCATATAACTTCACCACATTATCTAAATTATTTTTACTTGTATTGTCAATGATTGATTTGGCTGTATTAACTACTACAAAAAGCCACTGGTCTAAATCTGTCAATTTCTTTGGTTTGGCTTTCAGTTTTTCTTTTATGCTGGTATAAATTTCATTTCCCATACTTACCTCCAAATTGAAATAGGCTCGTTACATTTCCTGTTTATCAAAGCGAAACTTGAACAGGGCAGCGACAAGCCGCAAACTGGAAGTTGTCGTGTTCTTTGCAACAATAAAATATCTATTTTTCCAACTATCTAAAAATCTTCTTTTTATCATTTAAATATACGATAAGCAACGTAATTGCAGTCATAATACCTGCCATCACTGCCTTACCTGGTATACCGTCATTAATCTTGTAAATTCCACCAGAAGCATTAACAATACAATGTAACAATACGCATAACCATACACTATTAGTACATTTTCTAACGCACGCCAAAGCAAACGCCATTCCAAATACTCCAAATCCAAAAGCAATATAGCTATGCCCTTCTTGACCTACACCATTTATATAGAATAAAGGAAAATGCCATAACCACCAAATTACGGATACTATAATTGTAGCTACAATATAAGGGTATTTTTCTTCTAGTTCTGACTGAAGAATATAACGCCATCCAGCTTCTTCAAGTCCTCCTCCCAATAACATCAGCGGCACCATAACTAGCATAGCATATAATGGTGCTCCTTTATCATAACCAGCTACAATGCATTGAGGTAACACATATAAAACAGACAATATAACAACAAGTGAATACGATGTTATACCATGCTTAAAATCAAACACATTTTTTATCCATTCCTTAAAACTCTTTACCTTGTCATTTTTCTTTAAAACAATAAAGGATGCAATGGTTGGCGAGTAACCTCCAAGTAAATATGGAACAAATAAAAAATAGTCTTTCTCTAACGAAAAATTATTGAAGCTACAAATCATACAAGTTCCCCAACATATTGTCATTATAATAAATGTATATATTAGAAACTGTCTACTCACTTTACTCATTATACATTCTCCTTAGCCTTGAAAATTCCTATTGAACAAAATCGCTGCGCGATGGCCTGCCATGGCTGTGGCGCAGCGATTTTGTCCAATTAGGAAGTTATCGCTTTCTGATAATCCAATCGTCATCTTGGGTTTTCCTTTCTGCATAGTAACCGCAAGGCATATCCTTTAAGGTACTAACAGAGTTATCTAAATCAAAAACCCATTTTAAAGACACTAACTTTGCTTCATCTGTTTCGTGTGTTTCCCCGCATTGAAATTGCCACATTCCGTCATCTTCATCATGTGATACATATAGAATAGGTGCCTGACGCTCCAATATATGACAACAGATAATCGTAGCAGTATCGGGTGAATCATAAAAAGGAAATTCCATGTCTGTTACTCCTTTCAAACTTCGATTTATTCTTGCCTTTTCATCAGTCGTTTTTTGAATGCTCTAATCCTCGCACCATAGCGGCTTGAATATAGCAAACCCACCAAAAGCATTCCGACTGCAAATCCCTGTACAATATCCAGTCCAGCCATAACTGTCGGATTATCATAAAGACTTGTTCCTTTAATGATAGTGTAGGCTAATACTAAAAGCATTGCTATCCCATTGCATATCCGTACACGCTTATTGTAGCGTTCCGCTTCTGCGTTTGTATAATCCACTGCCCGCAATACAGTTTCTTTCATTTCTTTATCCATATTCTCGCTTTTCCTTTCTCCGTTTAGAATTTCCCGTAAGTCAACTTCATAATAATCTGATATTTCAATCAAAATATCTAAGTCCGGCATATTGTTGCCATTCTCCCAACGGGATATTGTTCTGTTTGATACATTAAATTTTTCTGCAATCTGTTCTTGGGTAAGTCCTTTTTGCTTACGGAGTTCTTTTAAGAATTTTCCGATTTTTTCTTGGTTCATGCTTTTCCTCCTTTCAGAAAAATCCTATCAAAACTGCCCGATAAAAAACAGGACACAAAGCGAGAAATGCCTTATTTTATTACCCGACAAGGTATGTCTACCGATTCCGATTTGTTGTTGCTTTATTATATATCCGTTTTTCCAAAAATGGAAGCAATTTCTTATACTTCCCGTTCATCAAAACGGAATTTGAACAGGGCAGCGACAAGCCGCCGTTTGATATTGTCCTCGGTGTCCTTGTTGACGTGTCCGTTTTCAAGGGAAGCAAGCCGGATTCGCTTGCTGTAATGCCGCAAAACCTCGTCAATGGCTTCCGGCTCGCCGCTGGTCGCCCGGACAATCGTTTCATACGGCACAAGTTTAGGATTCCTCATGGAAAAGCACCTCCATTTCTTCATGCAGCATTTGCAAAGCACTGTGTATGTGATGCCACGCCGTACTCCGGCAGCGTCCGTATAGTTCTCCGATTTCCTGCTGTGTGTAACGTCCAAAAAAGTAAAGGTAGATGATTTCCCTCTTTTTCTCCGGCAGAGAGGACAGGGCTTCGGCAAGCTCCCCGCTCGTAAGGATAACCCTCTGACCGCATATCGTAACAGGGTATTGCTTACAAGGGTCTATAAAATATTTATCTGTTGTACTGAATGGGTAAAACTTTTCTTCGGTGAGGTATTCAAAGGATATTTCCCTTTGCCGCCGCTTATCCCTGTCACGCCATGCGTTGATAGCTGCATAGTGTATGACTACTCTGCAAAAGGCATTAAATGTGTATTCGATATGCTCCTTGTATGCTTCTGTGCAAGCCATAAATAATTCCCTCTTTCTCCCACATAGGGCATTGCATAGTTTACAGTTGTATTTTATAATTCAGAGCAATAACCGCACGTAGTCTGTTATGTCTTAAATACCGCAAATAATATTTTGTATAATCCCATAACCAAAAGCAGACTTGAATTTACCAACAAAACAAGGAACAAGTCTTTTACAAAATACCATACTACCCATAATGGAATCCCTACCATATAGGGCAAACAGAGTAACAGTAGTGGCAATATGCCATGCCTTGTAATGTCAAAGAGTATCAGTCTCGTTGTTTGTTTCTTTTTTTTCCATTTTCTTATTGTTGCTATTGGATATACCGCCACTGCAACCAACGCTAAATATGCCCCATTCAGCAATAGGTGTCTTACAATATACGGGCTGCCAGATATATCATATTGTTCTCTGCCCAAAAGAGCAAATATCACATTTTTGCTTATAATATCCGCCAGTTGGTTCGTGACAAGATAATCGTTCATATTGATGAGGAAAATGATTCCTAATCCGCTTTCCGGCAATAGAAACATATTTGACATATAATTCTCAACCAGTCCGGAATGCCCCAATACAGGCTCTGTATATTCCTCCGTCAAAGTCCACCCCATTCCATAATAATAGGGGCTGTCACCATCTACATATACATTGTCATAAAGCATAGCATTTAAACTGTTTTGACTGACGATTCCCATTCCGCCATTTAGATACATTTGCAGATATTTTGCCATATCTGATACACTGGAACTTAAATAACCTGCCGGAACGGTAGACCATGAATATTTATCGGGATAGTCCGGTTCTCCCGCAATCGGAAGTCCAAAATAATTTCGATACCCTGTTATCAATCCGTTTTCTTTGCTTTGTATAAGTGTTGCTGCCGTATGGCTCATACTTAGTGGAGAGAAAATGTTTTTATCCATATACTCTGAATAGCTAATTGCGCTGACTGCTTCTATAATTTCTCCTAACAATCCATAATTGATATTTGCATATTGATGTTGTCCGTAACTTTCTGTTATTTTTGCATTTCCAAAACGCTGATATGTACCTAAACCGCTTGTCTGATTCAAAAGCTGTCTTATAGTAATTCTATCTCCGTCGGACGCATTTATAAAATAGGCAGAGGTATCAATATAATCAGATATTTTTGTGTCTAAATCTACTTTTTCTTCTTCCACAAGCTGCATAACAGCTAATGCTGTAAATGATTTGCTCAAGGAACCTATAATAAAAGGCGTATCTAAATTATCGCAATTTCCATAAGTTTCAGAAAACAGTACCTCTTTATAGTTTACAATGGCTATCGCCATTCCGGGAATATGCAATTCTTTTATTTCTTTTTTTAACCGGCTGTCAATATCGCTATAATTGCTACTTTTTTCATTTGCCAAAACAGGCTTATACCATATAGAAACAACACAAATTAGTGACAGTATTACACAAATAATCTGTCTGATTTTTCGATTCATAAAACCGTTCCCCTCAATTTATTCTGATATACCATTCGCTATCATTTCCCCTCTAATTTTTTTGTCCCCTCAATTAAAATAGTTATTGATAATTCAAAACTATCTTTTATCAACTGTGTATTACCAAATGCGTTATGATTTTCAAGCAATGCAAAGCCCTCTAAAAAACTCCTAAACATTCTGACTAAATGAACACAATTATCTTGTGAAATATTTAGCGACTTAGTTACTTTGAAAAAAATTGTAAACATTTTTGAAGTCACTTCGTTCATCTGTTCATTTTCAAACTGATTGTACCAAAGCATAGTACTAAAAACTCCTTGATTCTCTATTGCATATTCATGGAAAGCGTAGCACATAGCTCTAATCGCATCATATCCAGAAAGTCCTATTACGGCTTCAATAATTCTGTTCTCTAATTCTTTCCAACCATAAAGCATAAGCTGCTGTTTTAGGTCGTCAAACCCGTCAATATGGTTATAAAGCGATGGGGACTTAACACCTAATTGCGCTGCAAGCGTTTTTAAGGATAAGTTTTCTATGCCTATCGTATTTGCCATATATGCGGCTTCTTTGATAACCGATTCTTTATCAATTTTTATTTTGGGCAAAATAAAGCACCTCCTTTTGTTTACTTCGATTTGTATTTTAACAAATCATATTAGTTATGTCAAGATATTAGTAATTGGAAGGGGATTCCGTAGTCGTAGGCATTCGTGGAAAAATCCAAAAGTTTAGATTTTACCACAATGCTTGTCTTTTGGTCTTTGGTTTCTTTGATTCGGAATAGTGTGGTGCTGGCGGTCTATCTGTTGTTTTCAGTTGCTTGCTTCTTTACCGTACATGAGCATTTGCACCCGGATTATCATTTCCATATCCCTCAAGCAGATTGATTACGCCCCATACGCCCACGCCTGCGCCAATTGCTGTTACGACTGTCTTTAATCCTGTTACCGCTGTTGTAAAAAATGCCATGTTTCTACCTCTTTCTTTCTCATGAAATTGTTTTGTCTGGTTTCCGAAAGAGTTTTTCGTGTAAAATGCCCTGCCTTATGGTAAGATAAAGACAGGGCAATCCTTTAGGAAGAACCCTGCGGGCATCCGGCATATTCAGTTTGGCGATTGGCTATGCCGGACGCTTTGTTTTGTCCTTTCCCAAGCACATTCAAAACTCCGTTTCACTTCTGGACTTTTTGTCCAGAAGTCCTGCGACTGGTTTACAAGTTCCCTATTCAGTTTTTCCATATTCAGTTGTCATGCTTCAATCACGCCCGCATCCTCCACCTCATCAACGGTGTCATTGTCCCTGACTCTTGCTTTACACAGGTTCTTTACATATTTTTCGATGTCTAAGGCGTTCTTGTCGTCAAAATCGGACAGAAGCCGGTACTGCTTGTGCTTGGTGATGTCAAACTTATTGGAGAAAAATGGTCTAACCCCTCTAAGCTGCATGATGCACTTCCCACCGTCCATGACCGCAATCTCATCTTGGCTCATAAGCTCTTTTCCGGTCTTTTGATAATTTAAACCGTAGGACTGCGACGTACCCCTTGTGTCAGAGGTATTGTAAAGGTCTATCGTTTCCTTACCTAAAATTTCCGCCATCTCTTTTAGAGTGGTCTTTTCCTTCCCTCCGAGGAATAAGGTGGTATCACAATTCCCTTCAATGGTGTCGGCGTTGTCCTTATAAATCGCTTTAAGCTGTGACTTCGACTGCAAGATAATGGAAGCCGATATTTCCCGGCTCCGGATTGTGGCAATCAGCTTCTCAAACTTCGGTATCTGCCCGATATTTGCAAACTCATCGAGTAAGCAGCGCACATGGACGGGCAATCTCCCATGATACACATCGTCCGCCCTGTCACAGAGCTGGTTAAAAAGCTGCGTATACATGATAGACACGATAAAATTGAATGTGTCATCAGTATCGGAGATAATGACAAACAACGCTGTCTTTTCATCCCCGATCATATCCAATCCCAACTCGTCATAACTTGTCAGGTCACGCAGCTCTTTGATGTCAAAGGGGGCTAAACGTGCGCCACAGCTAATTAAAATGCTTTTCGCTGTCTTGCCCGCCGCCAGTTTGTATTTTTTATACTGCTTTACCGCAAAATGCTCCGGCTCTCTTTCCTCCAGCTCATCGAACATCAAATCAACGGGATTTTTAAATTCCTCATCGTCCTCCCTTGCTTCGCTGGCATTTATCATGTCAAGCAGGGTAGTGAAATTCTGTTCTTCCTCCACGCACTCATACCAGATATACCCGATCAGTGCGGTGTAATAGAGCTTTTCGGCTTTCACCCAGAAATCTTCGCCGGATTGCTGCCCCTCCCCTTTTGTGTTTAAGATGATTGTGTTTACAAGTTTCAAAATATCCTTCTCGCTCCGGATATAAACGAGAGGATTGTAGTGCATGGATTTTTTAAAGTTAATGGTATTCAGCACTTTCACCCGGTAATTGTTCTTTAAGAGCATTTTTCCGCACTCTACTAATACTGTACCCTTCGGATCAGTGACAACGTATGATGAGTGCATCTGCATCAGGTTCGGTTTTACGAAAAACCTCGTCTTGCCCGAACCGGAGCCGCCGATGACAAGGATATTTTTATTCCTCGCATACTTTGGCTCTCTCGGTCTGCCGGACATCATCAGCCTTTCCGTTTCTGTGAGCAGCACATTGTTCTCAAATACCGGATCGACATAAGGCTCAATATCTTTCGCATTACTCCACCTCGCAGAACCGTACTCCATGCCATGCCGAAACTTCTTGGCGTTCTTGGCTTTGAAATACACCACAAGGCGGAGCGCAATACCGCACCCTATCCCTATCAGCAAATCTTTTGGATGGAAACTTGGTAACGGGTTGGAAAATAAGTCCTCCATCCCCGCCATGACCACCATCGCTTTTGCAGAAGCGTCCTGCCCCGGCGATACCCGCCACAGCCACGCAATTTTGTCGCAGAAATACCCGGCAAGCACATAGGGGAGATTCATAAGGAAAAGTTTCTTTTTGTCAATATTCCCCGTCTTTGCCTTCAGCTTTTCAGGGACTGACTTTAGGTCTTTGGCAATGCCCTCTACGATTTTACTCATAATGACTGCCCCCTGTCCTTCTGGTGTTCCCTTGCCCTCTCCCGGTTCTTGTCCTTTCCCAACTGTTCCCGGAACTGCGCCAGCTTCTCCTTTACGGAAATGCGGCTGTGCTTTTTCTCATTTACTTTTACAAATTCCCGGAATGCCTGTGTTATCACATCTGCATCCTTCCCTTTGAAAAACACCATATATTTCGGCGGGGAAACTGTCTTGTCCTTTTTCACAGCGAACTGCACGTTGTACTTCTTTGCCACTCTCTCAAAAGTTTTGATGTTGTTATCTGTCACCTCTATGCTCGAAGCACCCATACCCTGACCGACCAGCTCTTTCACTGATATTTTTCCATGCGGCATCTGCTTTCCCTGTTTCTGGTGTTCCAGATACATCTTCATAGCCTTTTTCAGCACATCGGCAGTCAGCCGGGAAGATTTAAACACAAGGGCAATCGTTTTCTGTGTCACTTCCTCCTGCATGGTTTTCCTCCTTCCTTTTTATTGCTGTACGCCCGTTAGGGTGGGACGTACAGCCTGCGGATTAAATATTTCATAAGCTCTCCTTCCCACTTCTGGACAAAAAGTCCAAAAGTCTTATAAACGCAAAAAGGGCAGCTACAAACCGCTGTTTACGGTCTATAACTGCCCTTACGCTGTTTTTCTGTATTTACTTTTTAGTTTCCTTCCCCACACAAAACACGAAAATACTTCTTTTTCTCCGAGATTTCCTCCTGCCTGTCTTTGGAAAACGACTGGAATATCTTGTCATAGCTAAGTTCCACAAGCGGCGTTCCCAGCACAGATGTTAATATTTCATGCTCATACCATATCCGCCAGAGTTCCTCAAACAGTTCCTTACTGTCCGAAAATGCCATTGCCGAATCAAAGCCTTTCCCATCACTGAACCATTGCAGACGGACAAAGCCGAACCTCTCGGCATCCACCACCATTACATCGGTCAGCTCATACAGCTCCGCAAACGCATCCGCCACCTTCCGGCATTTTGCCCGTTGTTCTTCCGTAATATATTTTTCCGCCATAACGCCTCCTAACTTACTTCTGGACAAAAAGTCCAAAAGTCATCCATTCTCTTTCAAACAGCAGATTGTGCAGAGGTCAGCGTATAATACACCCTCCCCGCATTTTATTGTGTCAAACAAAAGGCACTGGAACAGCACGTCACGCACACCCGCAAGGCTGACAATGCCATGTTCCTTCTCTGAAAAGCCTGTGCCGGAAATATCCATCTCCGCCGATGCCGCCCGCCTTGCCGAGATGCAGTGCGTGTAAAGTCCGAGGATATATTTATCCGACATAGGGAAAGCGAATGTTTCCTGCCCGTCATATGTCACCCTGTATTTATCCTGTTCCCCTTCCGGCAGTTCAAAGAAACACTGCACTGTTTCCAGATAAGTATGCCCGTCAAAATCCGGCTTTATTTTCTTTCCGTACCTGCGGATTGTGGAAAAGAGGGTATTCCGGTCAATAAAGGAACGGGTACGCTTAAAAGCCGGTTTCCTGCCTTTGATGTCCATGTAAACATTATTCCCTGTCCCCTTCCCGGCAAACCTGCCATAATCGCCAATCCGCAGCAGATAGGACAGCACCTCCAGCAGCTTTTCCCTTGACGCAATCTCCTGATAAGGGGAACTGCCAAATTCTATCCTCACAAACCTTAACGGGCAGCTCCCCTTTGCAATCTCCCGTTCCATTACCCGGTCAATATCCCTCATGGATTCCATTTATCCATCTCCTTCCGCTTTGGGCTGGAACATCCCTTTTTCTTCCCAACCGCCGCCATACATATCATGCTGCACCAACTGCTGGTAATAGTGGTTCATGGTGTTAGGCGCATTGTAGAGGGCAGTCACCATGTACGCCCTGATGTTGGCTATCTTGGTTGTGGTTTCCCTCATGCACCCGATAACATACTCCAAATGGGAGCTGTTCAGCTTTAAAAACTTTGATTTTACAAGCTCATAAGGGTAATCTTCCCCGTTGACCTTTACCGTCTTACGCTTCACGCACACAATCTCGCAGATAACCTCATACAGTTCCTCATACAGCCCCTTATCCTGCCAGTCCCCATATTTCATGTGATGCTCGTATTCAATATTGTCACGAATAATTTCCATGTAGGCAGTGGCATTATCCATCACATCAATCATATCATTATCCGGCTTGCCCGGTTCCTGTTTTTCTGTTTCCCTATCCGATTGATTGATAGGATTGGTATAACTCAGATCAGTATAATTAGTATTGTTATAATTAGGGTTCGATTTTTGAACTTCCAGAGGTTCGATTTCTGAACTTCCAGAAGTCTGCTTTTTGAAACTCTTGAAGTCTGTTTTTTGAACTTCCAGAAGTTCAATTTCTGAACTTCTGGAATCCTGATTCTTGTACTTCTTGAAATTCAATTTCTGAACTTCTGTGGAAACATCAGTGCCTGCGGGTTCTTCCGCTGTGCCTTCCCCACCTGCGGGCGGCTCTGATAAGACAAAGTTCTTGACATATATGATGTCCGGCTTTCCCAATCCCTGCCTTTTCTTCTCAATCAGACCAATCCCTTTTTTGCTGTCAAGCTCCGCAAGCACCTTTGCACAGGTGGCTCTGGCGCACCCCAAATCTTCCATGATGTTCTCAACCGTATAATGGATATACGCCCTGTTCTCATCATCAAACCAGCCGTTTTTCATGGATAATGCCATCCTGTCAAGCATCAGACCGTAAAGGAGTTTCGCATCACTGGATAAGCCTTTGAAACGCCTGTCTTTTATCAGCAGCCTCGGCACTCTGTAAAAGGAAAACTGTTCCGCTTCCGCACCGTAATAGTAATCGAATTTCAAACCGCCATCCATTCTGCCCGACCTCCTTCCTATTGTCTTTTCTTCCATTCATCCAATAGCTGAATGATGATGCCCTCTATTTCCTCACTGCTGCAGTCCTCCGCAAAATATTCGCTGATTTTATCCGC
>NZ_QZDT01000071.1 GCF_009917485.1 Parablautia muri | reverse complement strand
TCAATGTTATAGTTGTAAATTACTTTTTTCTTATTCATAGATAAAGCCTCCTCTAAATAATCATCAAAATAGAACTTTACTCTTTTATTTATCTCTTTCTGTGTGACATCCCATTTCGGGACATCACATAACTTATACTTCTCTATTCGGAGAACGATTTTATAAGGTATGTTGAAATTCAATACCCCTATATACTTCTAAAAATTCACTTTTCAAAAACTCAACAAAATATCCATATCTGACATTTCTAACTCGTTATACTGGATAACCAGAAATGTTAAGTTTTTGCATTACAAAAAGACCACACCAAAACAGCGCGGTCTTTTACTCATAATTTTTATTTTCAAATATTTAGTTTCTAATTATTATTTATTGGAATCTCATTGTGCAGACTTGCACAGTGAAGTGGTTGACAGTTATTAGAATTTCTTGAATATTGGTATTACAGTTTATTTTGCTTGCCCTGTAATAGCAATTTATATCTAAGTGAAATACTTTTACATAGGCGAATTTTCACTTTAGTATTTCACTCACAACCAAATGATTGTCTCCTGAATTTTAACCACCACGAAATCGTGGGCGTTAGATTTTGCTCGGTTGAAATTTCACAGCGGAATTTACTGCCATGCGGCAGCAGTCCACTAATAGCAATCTTCTGCCACCAAATAATCAACCGCATTCTTGATCCTTGACATCTCATTACTGTATATCCTATATGCCGCATTCTTAGCCAATTCTACAGAATCATATTTTTCAGGCTGTAATCTTCTGAGACTGCCTTTACCAAAACAATATAAAAGATATTTATCCTCTTTTGGTTCATGATTAATCTTGAATTCCATCTTTATCACACCACATAAATTAATTTCACAATGGCTGCATACAGTAATTCCGTCCGATATAATATCTTTCCATTCTAATTCTTTGAACTGCATATAATGTCTCCTATACTATTTCTCTCTTAACGGACACCATTCAGGGCTTCCTTCCGGCAAATCCCCTACACTCAATTTCCCCATATCGTCAATCCTGTCTGTATGGTCACAATAATAAATTTTCTTACCGTAATCATACTTTTTCATAAAATCACATTCAGCACAGTTTGGTACTTTATTCATCAATCCCATATGTATCATTTTCCTCCAGAATTTCATCTATCTTATCAGCCAACGTATCACTTGCATAAAACTTCATTTTCTTATGTTCAGGCACAATACATTCCTCCCCGCTTAAAGGCACTCTGCCTTTTCTCTCTTTAGCGGTTTTCATCTCAAACCTGCCAAATCCTGAAAACATCACCTTTTCATTTTCACTCATGCACTCCATAAGCGTTTCAATGAATAATTCAAGTCCCCTTCTGGCTTCTTTTTTGGTAATTCCGCCTGTTTCTGCCATCCTGTCTATAAATTCCTTCTTCAATACTGACACTTACTTTAATCCTCCTAATTTCTTACTGATATTCCATTACTTTTTAAATATTGTATTGCCATTTTTAATAAAGTCCCATTATTTAAAGTTTCATTCACGGTATCATCCCACACATGCGGTTCATGGCTTACTGACAAACCTCCATGCTTGCCCTGGTTTGCCCATGCTGCCACTTGAAAACCGGTCGCATTTACATAATTGTCCATACTTTCATAATCAATATATACGCTTGCTTTTACACCGTCTTTATATGGATGTGCGTCTACCTTTACAGCTGAATGAAGAAAATCCTGTGTTCTCCGATAGCTTGAAGGTGTCCATCCGGTATAATAATCTTGTAAATAGTAATTCAGTGTTTCGTAAACTCGCTCTGCTAGCGTGTCTACCATATTTAAAATACTGGCTGTATTGCTTTTGATAGTTCATTTATGTTTCTTACGTGCTTTGCCATGCTTTCTTTTCCTTTCCGGTGCCTCAATCACCATGATATTTTTTGCGTTGTAATCACTCCTGTCATTCTGGAATGGTTTAAAGAATAGATAGTAACCTGCATCAATATATTCCCCATTCACTTTTGAGTGATGGATAAAATATGTGTTGCTGTCTTCACCACGAATAAACCCAAATCCCCTATCATGGAAATATCTTGTAACTTTACCGTACATCATTTATCATCTCCCTTCGTGATTATGATCTGAAATTTGTTATGGCTATGAAATCGCTGTTTTAAGTTGGATAGGATTGTTGTTATGAGTTGCATTAGAATGCCCCTGTAAGGCTCTGTGAGGCTCATATAGGCGTTTTAAGAATGGTTGTGTGGAAATTTGAATTGGTTTATTTAGGCACTAAAATAAGCCCGCTATTGGTTATATTTCTATAACTAATAATGGACTTATGCATGTGTCCAAATATTAAATTATCATATTAAGGCTCTAAACAATTCATTTTGTGTAAAATCTGTGTAAATTATCTTATACACACCTCACAAATGCCCTGTTTATCACGTTTTCAGAAATAGGAATTACACCCTGCCCCGAAGAACTTTTCTTTGATTACATGAAATAGAATACCACGAAAATGCTGTGAAATCAAGGGGTTTAGGAACTTTAGTTTCCGCAGTTTTATCCACAAGCCCCTGATTTTATGAGTATCGTGGTGAACAACTTTCAAAAAATGCCCAAAATATAAGGAATCTCATTCCCTTTTGATGTAAAATAAAGCTATCATACAAAAATCTTACTAAACAAAAAAGAAAGGATTCCTTATGGCTTATTTTACATCAAATACTTACTCTTTAAAACGAAAAATTTTAACTTTTACAAATCTTATCCAGGCACCTTGATAAAGGAACCCCGGCGCTTGCGGCGGCTTCCTATCTCCAGCAGGTAAAAGATGGTTCCTGCTGAACCTGTGATTCACATTGATGACCGCGATGTTGTAAAACCTGACGGTTATAAATTCGAAGCCCTGGGCATTGTCAGGGATGGTTCTGAAAGTTCTGCCACAAAAAATGTTTATAAAAAAGGCTGCCATGTTACAGAAGCCTGTGTCCTTACAGCCAGTAATCATCCTGTCAGCATTTTCTCCCACATCCATTCTTCACTGGAAAAAGACTATAAGTCTGCAAATACAATTACCTTACATGCCATAGAACAGGGCGCTGCTCTTTTTGGTAAAGCAACTTTTGCCATGGACAGAGAATACGATGACAATAAGATGTTTCTGAAACTGGATGAACTTGACCAGGATTATGTCATTCGTCTGACTGCCAAGCGTAAGCTGCTGTATCATAACAAATGGACAATGGCTCCAGAGCTTCGCAACCGCAGAAAAGGCAAAGTCAAAACCAGTGTGTTTTACAAAGGGAAAGAACATGAAGCCTATCTCTCCCATGTAAAAGTGCAGATTACTGCATCCAAAAAAGATATTTATCTGATGCTTGTTTATGGCATCACAGAGCATCCGATGATGCTTGCCACCAACAAAGAAATCAAATCCAAAGATGATGTAATCCGGGTGGCAAGAACCTACTTCTCGCGCTGGAAAGTCGAAGAATATTTCCGCTGCAAAAAGCAGATGTTCCAGTTTGAAAAATTTCGTGTGCGCAAGCTTAAAGCAGTCAACGCACTTAACTTTTATATCTCCTTATGCATGGCGTTTCCTGCAGTGATTTCCATGGAATCAGAAACCAATGCCCTTAAGGTTTCCATCATACAGACAGCCAATCCCGTAAAGGAAAAAGTTTTCTTATGCTATTACCGGCTGGCAAAAGGCATCTACGGCATACTCTCCTATGCAAAAGAGTGATGTGCTATACTAAAGTTGTAACAGAAGTGGCTAATGAGATATAATCAAAATCACAAGAAACAAGATACTCATTATGTCACAGAACTACACCCCCGAATTTAAGAAGAAGATTGTTCGTCTCCATGAGGAAGAAGGACGGACTTACAAAAGCATCATCACTGAATATGGCGTATCAAAAGCCAGCATCTCCAAGGGTGCAACGAATTCAGCAAAGAGTGCCCGGCGAAAGCCCAAACCAATCCTGATGCCCCGAATGAAATGGAACTTATGAAGGAGAACCTCCGGTTACGGAAGGAACTGGAAGATACGAGGAAGGAAAATCTCTTCCTAAAAAAAGCGGCGGCATTCTGTGCGAAGAAAATCGATGAGAGGCTTATCGGTTTATCGAACAACACCATAAGGAATTCGGCATCCGCTGGCTGCGGCTGGGGATCTGCCCCAATGCCTGCTATAACTACCGGAAACACCGGAAGGCGGATTATTATGCCCAAAAAGAGAAAGCCAAGGAGCAGATCGAAGAAAACCACAATGGAGTGGACGGATACCGCAGCATGGCCGCCTATCTGGAGCGCAGGGGGGGGACGGCTACAGCCAGACAACAATCCATCAATATAGGAACGGGGAATTGGGCCTGCATTCCATCGCCCGCCCAAAGAAACCTAGAGCAAAGCCAGGGAAGCCCCATAAAGTATTCGGCAACAAACTGAATCAGGATTTCCATGCAGACAAGCCGAACCAGAAATGGTGCACGGATTTCACATACCTGTTCCTGCGCAACGGGGATGTACGGTACAATTACGCCATCATAGACCTCTATGACAGGAGCGTGGCTGCCAGCGTGATAGACAGACACATCACCAGTGTTCTGGCTGTACGCACCCTGCAAAAGGCATTGGATTCCCAGCATCCGGCAAAGGGAGGTCTGATCCTGCACAGCAGCCAGGGGAGCCAGTATACATCGAAGGCTTTCATAGAATTCTGCGAATCCGTCCATGTGGCACAGAGCATGAGCAAAGCCGTATACCCATACGACAATGCGCCAATGGAAAGGTATTTCAACACCCTGAAGAATGAATGTACCAAGCTCTATGAGTTCCGGACAGAGGAGGAACTGTACCAGACCGTGGAGGAATTCGCTTATGTCACGTACAACCATGTACGCCCGCACAGCTATAACGGCTACCGCACGTCATACCAGGCACGGACGGCAGCATAAGGAGAGGCGGGAGCATGCCCCATCATTGGATTGCTAGATCATACAAAATCGGAGATGGCAGGTTTTGTCAATGGCATGGCCGCACAGCGGTGCAAAGCACCATTGACACAACATGACAGTTCCGATAGCCTCCAAGCAACAATCCAATAAATTTTTAGCCACAAATGTTACAAAAATGCTTGACCACTACAGAATGTCACAGTCTGCTTCTGTTTCCTCTTATAGTTTCTCAGCAGCCTCTCGGCTTCGTTATTGGTGGCCGGTACCCTGCGATCATGGAGAAACAGCAGATGTTCCGGCATGTATTCATCCATCCGAAGGTACAGGTTATATCCATCTTTATAATACTCTCATTTGCCGGAACGTATTCGTATTCTTCTTTTGCTTTCAGCAGTATTTTGCGATATTCGTTCTCAAGTTCACGCACCTTAGCTGCATCACATTCTGTTCCGGGCGCCATGCCGTTGCGGTAATGGATCATTTCCTGTATCAGTGAACGCATTTCCTTATTCCATATTCCATGTTCGCTCCGGCTCGTTTTCCATGCTGTCTTTAAGATAGCGCAGGATATGGGCGAGGCATTCCTGGTGGCCTGAGCCATAATGATAGAAAGTCTGTCTTTTCGTGGTCGTGGACAGGGATTCCCTGATAATCTTCCACTGGGGTTCCCTTTACCCCTTCATGCTCTTTTTTCTCACGGGCAAAATAGAGTGTGGATCCGTCCGATGTTGGATAGTGCGGGGGATGACAAACAAATACAAGTAAACAAAGGGACTTCCTCAATCCTTAAAAGACTATGACAGTAACGGTTATAGTCTTTTTTCATGCAGTAATTACCGTATGAAATGAACTCCTATTCCCTCAAGCGGAGAAATACCCAACAATGATATTCCGCAATTCAAACTCCCGACAAGTAACGAGAAAAAATCATATATAAGCACCGCAACCAATCAATCATATCAATCCATATCACAGGAGGGCAAAGACCATGAATAAAAAGCAGGAACAACAGATTTTAGACTATTACAGCACCACCGACAAATATATCCGTAGCAAGACACACTCCAATGCGCATCAGAGCGTATTTACCAAAGAAAGCGACAAATACCAGTGACTTGTGTTGGAGCAGAAAAGCCAGTGCGAAGTTGAGGTAAGGCAGACCGACAGTCATGGAACAATCACAGCGAGGGATAATTACGAACTGACAAGAAATATCCCTAAGTGTGTGGGCGTGGAGCGTTTATGCGAGAGCGCTAATATACAGATACCTTTTAACACTGATAAAATCAACTTAATCTATCAGTTGGGGGAGCAGGGCAAGGTGGAAACGTGCGCCAGTCCGTCTGCTATTCTTCCGCAGATAAAAGACGATAACACAAAGCAGATAGTAAGGACCACCTTAAAGAAATTAAATTCCCTGTCAGAAGAAACGTGTGCGGAATTGACCGCCACCATCAAAAGACGGAAAGTTACCGAGCGTGACCATTCCATAAAGACAAGGTTAGCCAAAGCAAAGGCACAGGCGGAACAGCCGACAGTTGCCAAGGGAAAACAGCACAAAATCCACAGCAAAGGAAAGGGAGATATGACTTTATGAAACTTTCAAGATACGAGCAGGAAAGTATTCTCAATTGCAATGCAGGAGAACAGACCGCCACCCTCTATACAAGGGATAAAGCGGTCATGCGGAAACTTGACACGCTTGTTGCCGACTTTCCCGACATATACAAGCTGACAGGGCAGGACGAGGTATCTAAGACCTATTCCTTTCCGAAATCATATGTCAGCTACCGTAAGCCGAGGGCGGTCAGTACCGAGCAGAGGGAACGGGCAATGCAGATGATGATTGCTAATAGTAGGGCAAAGGGAGATTAAGCAAAATTTAATGGAATTGTGTATGTCTTTGAGGTAAGATAATGACATTGAACAATTCTTCAAATTGAAGTTTATAGAGAATGTAAGTAAGGAGTTTAGCAATGAAAAATAACCGATTTGCAGTTTTCATAATCTTAACTTTTTTAATTTATGTAATGTCCAATGGAGAATGGTGTATCCCGATTTTTGCGTGGATTTATCCAATTTTGTTTCTATGTATGATTTATCTTAATCGTACTCGAAAAGTCTACCTTATAATTAGTTCAATATATGCCATTGGTTTTATTGTCCAGTTTTGGAGAGCCATTGGAATGGATATAAAGATATGTATAATAGTAGCAATCCTGCTGTCTTTTCTGAAAGTTTTACCATATATCTACTGGTCGAAATCAAAAATGAGATTTCAAGATACTATTATTTTTGCAAGTATAATGGTATCAATAGAGTATATCATTTATCTGATATACCCTGCATTGGGAGGGTTGTCTGACGCTTATACACAATACCAAAATCTATACCTGCTACAAATAGTAACGGTAACAGGGATTTACGGAATCATCTTTTTAATGTATTGGACGGCGGCAATGGTTATATGGATTTGGAACAATAAAAGCAAAAAAGAATACATCAGAAAATACATAATCGTATATGGTTCTGTAATTGGCTTGGTATTTGTCTATGGAGTTGTTATGTTTCATTTTGTAGGAAATTCAGATAAAAGTGTCAGGATCGCTGGAGTAACCGTTCCGATTTCAGAGCTGTTAAATAATGATAAAGATGTATATTCTACATTTTATACCAATACATTTACTGATGAAAACATTACCAATACAAGGAATAAACTATCATCAGTAGCTGATGAACTTTTCCTAAAAACAGAGTTGGAAGCACAAGCAGGTGCAAAGATTGTTTTTTGGTCTGAACTGAATGGAGCGGTTTTAAAACAAGATGAAGATATGCTTTTGCAACGAGCATCGGATATGGCAAAACAGGAAGAAATTTATTTGATTGTTTCATTACTGGTGAAAACCCCTTACGAGGACTTAAAGGAAAATAAAACGGTAGCATTTAATCCACAAGGAGAACTAATATCAGAATATTTTAAGTATGGACGTTCAATCGGAGAATTGTGCCAAAAAGGAGATGGAATGCTAAAAAGTTTTGATACAGAATATGGTAGAATTGCGCCGTTTATATGTTCTGATATGGCATTTTTGTCTAAAATACAACAGGCAGGAAGAAATAATGTAGATATACTAATTGTTCCGGCTTCGGATTGGAAAGAAATGACATTATTAGCTGCAAAGACAGCGATTGTGCGTGGGGTTGAAAATGGAAGTAATATAATCAGACATACAAATAACGGAATGTCGATTGTTTCAAATGTTAAGGGCTGTGTGTTGGCACAGACCGATTACTTTCAGTCTGATACAAAGACATTATCAGCACAGGTTGCTATGAAAGGACGCTTTACTCTTTATTCCTATATTGGAAATCTATTTGTATATCTGTGTAATTTATATTTGTTAGGGAGTTTCATACTTCCCCAAATTAAATTAAGAGGTGGTTAAATTCCCATTTGTCGGGAAGTTGCAAAAAGTGATAAGTCGGAATTTCATAAGGAGAGGATAATGGTTAAAGAAGTAAAATGGACAAAATATTTATGGCTGAGTTTACTTTCATTTGGAGGATTTATGCTTGAACTTCTATCAATATTTGGAATTGAAGTTATATTTCTGCATGTAGATATACAGAATTATACAACGCACCAAAGAAGCATTCATTGTATCATAATGGTTTTTATATGGGCGTTTTTCATTAGTGTTCTTCTGATTTTTTCAAGGAAATATTATCATTTTCCGATAAGCGGAAACAAAACGGAGAAGATTTCTTTGAAAAATTGGATAGTAATACTTGCTTGCTTTATTGGCTGTAAAATTATGACTTTCATTGATTGGCATACATTAAAGTTCATTGGAGAAGCACAGCGTAAAACCGTATTCCAATTTTGTGCGCAGTATTTATACTATATATTTGAAGTAATGCTTGTTATTCTAATCATAATATATGGGCAAAAAGCGATTGAAACCTTGTTGAAAAAAGAAAGTTCAATTCCTTTTGGCGGTATTATATTGGCTATGACATGGGGAGCGATTCATTTCGTATCAAGAGGAGTAGGACTTGAAATATGGAACGGAATTTCTACTATGATATTTTCTGTTCTTAGCGGTGTAATGTATTTAAGATTAAACAGGAAATGCTTGTATAGCTATCTTTTCATCGCTATAGGTTATTTACTATAACTTCCTGTTTGTTGGAAAAAATCAAGACAGAAAAATGATATGAAAACTGAATATCGTTTACCTTTTGGTAGCGATTTATTTTAACAGTAAATCGGCTACCTTTTTTATTTTAGGAACTATCAACACAGCACAGAAAGAATGAGGTATCAGAAATGATTGAAAACAAAAATGAAGCAAGCAAAAATTTAGAAAAAGCATTGCAGGCATTGGAACAGGCGAAACAGCGTGTAGCCAACGAAAAGAAAAAACAGAACGAGAAGAAACGCAAAGCCGAGAACCATCACAAGTACATCATGGGTGGTATTATCGTTAAGTATTTCCCCGACTGCTACCACTATGACGAGGGCGAGTTAAACCGTATCTTATCGGTTGCCTTGCAAACAAGAGAGTGTCAGCAGATTATATCTAAAATCAAAGCGGAAAGCCAAGAAACCACTCCTGATTATTATCACGCTTGAGAGCCACTACTATATATAGTGTCTGCATTAGTATATATTGATATGGCATGTCAGCCTCTTTTAAACTGTATTTCATGAAGGATTCTATCCTTCAAATACATTGTAGTAGGAGGTTTTCTTTCTGTTCAAGAAAACAAGAGTGAGGCAGATCATAGAGCTGCTTCAAAAAAATCTAAGTGACCGGGAGATTTCCAGTGTTCTTGGCGTCTCCCGGAATTCTGCTGCGCAGATCAGGCAGGTTTCCGATGAGCGCCGCAAGGAATGGGATGAACTTCTCATGATGTCTGACGATGAATTATATCATTTCTTTTATCCTGATAAGTTCAAACCCAAAAGCAGCTATGCCCTTGTCGACTATGCGTATGTCCATAGTGAACTCAGTAAGGTTGGGGTTGCCGGAGTGCTTCTTTGGGAGGAATACTGTGAAAAATGTAAGAATGAAGGGGAAAAAGCCTGTTCCTATCCTACATTTCTCTCCCTTGAAGATCATATGCGGCAACCTGAAAACCGGAGTTATCACTCATCCGAAGCATGGGGAGAGCGTTTTGAATGATGCATATTTAACTTTTGCGGAATATTATCAGGCTGCAGTCATGCCGGCAGAAGTCAGAAAACCTAAGCAGAAAGCAAGCGTAGAAGGTTCTGCAGGTAAGACAGCAGGAAAGATCATTGGCCTGTTAAGAAATGAAACATTCTGCTCTCTGGAAGCGTTAAACCGTGGCATAAGAGAGGCTCTTGATAAGCTGAATTCCAAAGAATTCCAAAAGAGAAATGGAAGCAGAAAGATTATTTTTGAAACCGAAGAAAAACCGATGCTGAGAGCCCTGCCACGGATGCCCTTTGAGATATGTGAATGGTCCTATAATCATAAGGCTGGTCCAAACTCCCATATATGGTTTGATAAAGGACAGTACTCTGTTCCCGGTGATTATCTGAACAGATATGTTGATGTAAGGTATAACAACGTAATGGTTTATATTTATTCGTCACATAAACTTATTGCAAAACATAAGCGCCTTCCGGCAGACATAAAAAACGGTAAACGGACGAAAGTCTCCCACCTCCCTTATCCGTTATACATGATATGTTCCTTGTATGCTTCTGTGCAAGGCATAAATAATTCCCCCTTTCTCCCACATAGGGCGTTGCATGGTTTACAGTTGTTATTTAACATTTATTTGATATACTTATCAAAAAACTTATATAAAACAATACATAATCCCATAGGCAAACCAAATAGCACACCACCAATCAAAACTCCTATTATCAACTGATATACAGAAAAGTAATCTGACAAATAATAATTTCTTAATCCGAATATCGAATTAACAAGAAAAAGCGTTCCAGTTATTAACCCCGGAGAGATTTTCCTATCTTTGATTGTATAGAAAAAATGGTCGCCAAAATTTATGATTCCCCATATAAAAATAGCCACTCCAAAACAGACGAACTTATTATTGAACACAAATAAAAAAACCGGTACAAGAAGCATTGGGTAGTAAATAAATAGATTGTTAGCCATCCAGTGTCCATGCGTCATGTGATAGGGTAACCATTTATGCTCATACATCCATTTTGGAAAATCACCAATAGCTTCCTCAAATAAGTGGAACGGTAAATAAATCACCAAATTAAAAAATATAAAATACATCATGCTCATTTTTCTTCCCTTTCTTTCTCCAATTCTTTTTCAAAATTTTCTTCCCATTTTTCCAATGTTTCTAAAAGCAAAAATTGTTGTTCCATTATAGTTCGCCCAAATAATGGAATGTCCTTATGTGTTGTTAGTTGCTCCATAATCTGCATTTTAGTTTTCTGAATACTGTTTTTAATATTTGCAATACATTCATTTGCAGAACTTTCATCAAGCAAAGCCATATTCACAATAACAGCATTAAAATCTAAAAACACTCTTGTTTCAGCTAAAGAAAATTCAGTCATCAATTCTTTAAAAACTTCTTTTCCCTTTGGTGTTATTGTGTACACTGTTTTTTCGGGCATATTACCGTTCTTAACAGTTTCACTAATAACATATCCTTTGTTTTCGTATTGAACCACTTTCTTGTAAACAGTAAAAGAACCAATTTTTATCCACCTTGACAAGTTTCGGGATTCAATTTGTTTTTGTAAGTCATACGCACTTTTAGGACTTTGGTATAATGAGCCTAAAATAATTAAATCAATCGTAGACATAATTCACCTCCATAGTTGTATTATCCAGTACTGTATTATACAGTACTCTTGCAATTTGTCAAGTTTTATGAATATTTCAAAGCCGAAAAAAGAAAGAAAAAATAATGTTTTTATGATTTTGGGTAATAAAGTGAGAGGGATTTCGCAGTAGTCGGCATTGTGCTGTAATGTGTATAACTGGCTATCTTATGGAATTGTGGGTAACTCTGTTTGCAGGACGTGGGAAAGCTGCACTTTAGCTTTTCCATGTGCTGTGAATAGAGTTATCCATGATTCCATAGCCTGTTATGCACATTTCCACAAATCCAAACTTATATAAAATCCATACTTTTTTATCAGAAAATGCCTTGAATAAAGGATTTACAGAGGAAAGTTTGGATTTCTTCTAAGTTTGGATTTGTGGAAAAATCCAAAAGTTTAGATTTTTCCACAATGCTTGTCTTTTGGTCTTTGGTTTCTTTGGTTCGGAATAGTGTGTGCTGGCGGTCTATCTCTTGTTTTCGGTTGCTTGCTTCTTTACCGTACATGAGCAATTTTGTGGGGATTGTCTTTTTTGCGGTTCTGGCAGGAAATGATGAATGGACTGAAATAGCTGATTTTGCAGCTGATGAGAAAGAAACGCATAATACTGGGAAAAAGGACAGCAGAGATGTCAAAGACAGGCACAATCTCAATGAATTTAATGTTATGTCAACAGAATGGGGTATCTGCCTGTCTTCTACCCGTATTGATGAGAAAAGCAACGAGTCCCTGAAATGCAGGAAGCCATGGGGAATCTTGATTTACGGGGATGTGTTGTTACAGCAGATGCACTGAATACACAGAAGGAAACCGCCCGCGCCATCGTAAAAAAGGCACATGGGGATTACTGCCTTGCACTGAAGGAAAACCAGAAAACTGTATATAATGAAGTAAAAGAATACTTTGCTGACGAAAAGCTGCTGAAAGAAACCATGGCTGCAGATGGAAAATATCTGAAAGAAACAGAAAAAAAGTCTGGCAGCATAGTCACAAGAGAATACTTCATAACGGATGACATTAAATGGTTTGAGGACAGGAAGGAATGGGAGAAACTGAGTTCCATCGGTTATGAGAGAAAAATAATAACCAGAACAGGAGCGGATGGCACAGTGAGAGAAGAACGGTATTTCCTGTGCAGTATCAAGCCCAATGCGGAGCTGTTTTCTATTGCCGCACGCAGGCACTGGAATATCGAAAACAACCTGCACTGGGCACTTGATATAGTTTTCAGCGAAGACAAATTACGCTCCAAAGAAAAGAACGGAATACACAATCTTGGTCTGAGCGAGGGTGTAAATAATTATGTGTCTTTGGATTTTTTCCTTAGCAGATTTTTACCAACTATAATTAGCCGGAAACCTAGCATTTATAAGGGCTTGTGGGCTCTGCCCACACCCGGCCTCTGGAATAAGGTGGAAGGGTAAAGACACAAAATTAAAAACACTACCGTCTGAAGCAGAAGATTTGTCCTGTTTATAATAAAGCTATTGAAAGCTTACTATCATAGGGGCATGAAACGGATCCGTAGTAAGATAGGCAGAAACCTGGAATCAGAAATTCCTGTAATCCTTGCTGTTCTAAAAGTATTATACGATAACGATATGATGGATGCAATTGACGAGCTTGCCAAATAATGATATCCTTCGAAGATGTTTTTTCGTTCGTGCGTTTATTCTGCCTTGATAATTGAATAGACTTTACACTTTCTGAACAATCCGCTATAATAAGGATGTATCAATAAAATATCATCAATTTTAAAGGCGGTGAAAGGATGGTACAAGAAATGTCCGATAAAGAGTTAATTACAATTACGATTGACAGATATGCAGAATTACAACGCATCAAAAAAGCAAATGGTAATCAAGAAAACAAAGAACTTGATTATTCTATCAAATTAGCAGTTGCAAAGTTATCATCTTTAGGAGTAAATGTTGAAGATATAACCCTTTAAACGTAACCAAATAACCACATAACCAACAAACTAAGAAGTGTAAGGTCTATTAAATTATTAAGGCTTTGCACTTTTTTTATTTAAGAGGTTATGAGGTATAAAATACTTTAAAGATGTGAATACACTGGAAGAATTAAGAAGACAGTACAAACAACTATTAAAGAAATATCACCCTGACAACGCAAACGGAAGCACAAAGGCCACACAAAAAATCAATGCTGAATATGAGCAGCTTCTCAAAGGATTAAAGAATAGACATGAAACTACAATTATAATCATCGAACAAAAACATATCAATATTATCGTAAAAAAATAAGACACACCAGACTTTTGCATCCGATATGCCTTATAACAATTTACTTGAGAGTGTAAAATAAAGTGTGTAAGTTATCGGTAACAAACAATGCCATGATGCTGGGGTCAAAAGCCCCCAATTGTTCCTTGAAGCTTAATATTTTACAATCAATACAAGCTTTTTGGTCTTTCATGAGCTATAATAAAAATAGCTTTTGAAAGATGGTATGTTTCATGTCGTTTAAAACAAATGATTGCCAACAGTTATCATTAGATGACAGTTTTATAACTCTGACTGAACGAG
>NZ_QZDT01000006.1 GCF_009917485.1 Parablautia muri | reverse complement strand
ATAAAAGCACCTACCTTTCTTATTAACTTATCATAGAAGATCTTAATTTACAGAAATTATTTCACACACTCGAGATTTTATTTTTGGAATGGAAACTACCCCCTCCCCTTTGATATGATAGTTCGGTAGGGTTCCAAAAGCCGAGTGACGTGTGCGCTGAACAGCTATAGCCTTTTGTGAGAAATGATCAGATTCTACTAATGTAAACCTACCGGCATACACCCTTGCGCTTGCTCCCCCTACACCATTATACAGACCATAAACAAGCCACAAATAAGCACTCTACAAACCGATTCTAGCCACCTTCTAGGCGTTACCCTAATATGTATCAATGAAACCATTCCAAGCCGAAAATAAGCCTAAAATCGCATGATAGCCATACAATTACAAGCAAATAAACCGCACATAAAGACTATGCACCATTGTAGCGCATAGTCTTTATCATGTATCACGGTTTATTGTTTACCGTGCTGTTATCTTTCCCAAAAGTAACCGCTTCCATCCTCAAAATACAGTTGCAAGCCGTATTCAGTAGCCGTAAAGTCAACGATTGTATTCATATCCACAATATCATCATTGAATGGTATATATCCGTCTGGTACAACTTCCCTTGTCTCTGTCACTGTCTGTATTTCTGTGATTGTTTCCGCTTGTGTTGTGCCTAACAGATAAGCACATGCAATCATAATTCCCATAGCTGCGATAATTCCGATAGCTTTAATTGATTTCTTCATAGTGTTTGATCTCCTTTTCGTGAATGATATTTTATGATTCTTTCAAGTTAGGGCATAAACCTAAACCGCCATCAATAACAGGCACACGCCTAAAAGCGTTGCGGTGTATACAATCTTTTTTGTCGCATTGTGTGCAGTCGCATTTCTGAAATTCTTCAAAAGTCATTTTCCAGTTGGTATTGTTTTCAAAGTGTTCTTTCGTCATTATATCTTTTTTTCTCCCTTCTTATCTCAAATAAATATCAATTTTCTTTTTCAGTTCTGCAAGCGTTCTTGCTGCATCAAATAAAGCGTTGTCTTCATCATCCGCATAAGCAGTATACACTATTGTATCTTTCTTGATTGTTCCGTCTGCATTTTCTTCATATGATTTTTCGATTTCAAAACCTTTGTACGGTTTTAATAATTTAACTGTCATATCCTTATACCTTCCTTTTCTTATATTTTTATTGTCAGGGTGTAGCCGTTGCGAGTGGTTACACCCTTAATTTTTGCTTGCAGTTATGCTTGTTTAAGTCTCTTTGTTCCGTCTGTCTCTACTTCTGTACTTCCGTAGTAGTTGCGAATGTCTTCCATGCTCAATTTCTTTTTACTTCTTTTCCTGAATGCTTCCGTGTGAAAGTACCATTTCTTTTTTTCTCTAGCCCATTTAAAGCCGATACTCTTTAATGTGTCCTTATAGTCGTATGTGTTACCGTCTACCCATATCCAGCAACCTACAATCTCAATGTTGATACCTTCAAAGGTTATGATCTGCTGTAATACTTCCCTGAGCTTCTGATCTTCCGTGAAGTCATACTTCATATTATTGAAATCTGACTTTGCGTTGTTCTCTTTGCTATCCGCTGATTTGCTTTCGTGTCTATTCTTTAATACCTTGAATAGTCTGTCATATTCAGCATTGATTTCTTGTGTTGCTTCCGTGCTTCCGTCTTTGTTGTCAGGGTGAAACTTCTTTAATAAATCTCTGTACTGTCTTCTTAATTCTTCTAATGTATTCACATCTTTAAAGTATTTACTCATAGGGTGCTACCTCCTTAAAAATAAATGATTGATTGTTTTGTTGTTAAGTCAATTATACACGAATAAAGGTGTACCGTCAATAATGAAATACACGAAAATAAGTGTACAAAATAAACAAAAATATTCCCGATTATTCGTGCATATCGCCAATAGACTATTCACGAATAAAGGTGTATAGTTATTACAAGGTCAAGCAAGACCACAACAAACAAAATCAAATCAGGAGGTAGCCATTATGTGTATGACTAAAAAAGAACTTGAAAGCAAGGTACAGGAGTTTAGAAGTCTGAAAGCAATGAAAGAAGAGCTTGAAAACGAATTGAAAGCGGTTGAGCATTCCATCATTGAGTACATGACAGAAAACGAACTTGACACGGAGATCACCGACACGGCAAAAATCACTTACAAACCACAGAGCCGCACGACATTAGACAAAGAGAAGTTGACAGAAATTTTAGGGGATGATTTGAAACCGTTTGAGAAAACAACTTCTTACAACGTGTTAAGAGTGAAATAGTCCAGCAGTAAAAGGGTAAACGGTTCTTGTGTGGGGTTCGATTCCCCACATACCCTATCGGTAGAAATACCGTAACAACAACATTAATCAATCAAAATGAAAGGTAGGTATTTAACTATGATGAAGTGGAAAGCAAGAACAGAAACAACTAACATCGGCATTTTGGAGCTGGGCAATCTGACATTCAATGAGGACTACATGGAGGTATCTATTGATATTTGCGATATGTCCGACTGTCTGAAAGCTGAAATCAAAAAGGCTGTAGAGATTGCAAAGGTGCAGTACACCAAAGAGCATGAAGCGTTAAATGCTGAATATGGTTACAGTCTTCACACGGTATGGAGTGACAAGCCTGTAAACATGGATTTTACATACTTGCGTGTAGTTCTGGAAGCTGGAAAGCCGATTGATTATAGTATTTGTTTTGGCTTTACAGATACGGTTGATTCGCAAATGGAATGTTGGGATAACAGTATTACGGTTGACTTGTCAGAGCATACAAACGAATTGAAAAAAGCAATCATTAAAGTATTGCTTGACAAGTTCTTTTAATCAGTCAGCGGTAGCAACTAACACGGGGGAGCGAAACAACTCCCCCAACAATTAAAAAATCGGAGGTAGAACACTATGAAAGCAAATGAAGTTAATTATGATAGACCATTGACGGAAGAAGAAAGGGTATTTAGTGCTAACTTAGAAAATTATGATTGGCTTTTTAAGTATATGAGTATAAACAAGTTGGATCAGGAAGAATGGTATGATATTTTGATTCTGCACTATTTAAGGGCAGTTAAGAAGTATCTTAATATCCCGCATTTACAACAATATGAATTTTCAACAATCCTTTTTAGAACGCTGGATAATGCGAGGATAAACTACTTTAGAGATATGAACAGAGAAAAAAGAATGCCATCGGGCGGTATAGTATCCCTTGATTGGGAAGAAGATTCTATGAATGGGAAACGCACTGCACCTATGACATGGATTGATTTAAAACAGTCTGTAGAAAAAACGGTTATGTATCATGAAATGATATCGGAAATACTTTCAAACTTGAATGATGTTCAGGCTGAAATTTTCAAAATGACAATGGAAGAATACAATCGTGAAGAAATTAAAAGGTATCTTGGAATAAAAAAGGGTACATTTTGTAATCGGATGAGAGAAATTAAGCATGTAGTAATTGACTACCTTTCTGAGTAGGGAGGTAGTCACAATGGATAATTATAAATTGGAACCATTAACGGACTTTGAACGGAAATTTGCAACGGAAAACCATAATCTTGTATATGACTTTCTTCATAGACACGGTTACAGTTTGGAAAATTATTATGATATTTCAATTTTCGGATTTTTGAAAGCGGTGCAGATATATAACCGTAGGGAAGACTTACGGAAAAAATACGCTTTCCCCTTTATCAGTCAGCAATATATAAGGTCAGAGATTGGAAACCATTGCAGAATGGAAGATGCAAAGAAACGGAAACCATCTGGAACATTGGTTAGTCTGGATGCGGAATATGCGGAAACGGAAAATTTATATAACTGTATCGGTGTTGTTGGTGGAAAATCGCCTGAATCTGAAATAATGGCAATGGAACGAATGGCGGAAATGTTAAGCAGTTTATCAGACACACAGCGGAAAATTGCGGAATTAAAAGTTGATGGATATAGCAGCAAGGAAATTTATTCAGCATTGGAAATAAAGCCATCAACCTATTATGTAGAAGTGAATCGAATTAAGAAAGTTTTAGCGGAAATGATTGGTTAGGGATATACCCTAATCAGTCAGCAGACAACGGAAAGGACGGAAAATATTATGTTTGATTTTAGAATCATAGATACAGTGGATGGAAACCAGATTATAGATAGGAACCTTAAAACGCCATATAAAGCACTTACTCCGCTTCAGATGGTGGAATATTTGGAAATGGATAACAGGCTTGCTTATATGGACAGGATGGAACGGAAAGCAAGGGCAGAGGCAGAGCGTAGACGGAAAATTGCAAGGAATCCAATATATAAAATTGCTTGCTTGTGCGGATTAGTTTAATCGGAAAGGTGGAAATGAATATGATTACATCAAAATTTTTCAATATGGGAAAAGTAGTTGTTACACACGGAATCAATGAAGTCATGACGGAAGACAGCCGATTTGCAACAGAGGTCAATTTATCATTACAGCGATATACGGTCAAAGATTGGGGATGTCTGGATGATGAAGACAAACAGGTGAATGAGGAAGCGTTAAAATATCCTGATGATCTGTACTTATTGGCAGCATATGAGACTTGCAAGGGGAAAATCTGGATCATTACTAACCGCATATCAGAAAATGCCGGAGACAATGCTACAACGGTATGTTTTCCAAGTGAAAGATAATAGCGGATTTTGTGGACTGTCTGATATATAGGCAGTCTACATCATTAGGAAGGTGGATATTATGGCGATTGTGATTACAAATGGAAATCATTATATTACATATACGGACAGTGGGGCAATAAAGAAAACCACGGATATAAACAGTGCTTTTCAATTCTCAACCGTAGCGGAAGCAATAAAGGGAATGAAGAAAGCGGAAGAAAAAACTAAAAGCTATTTTGTGTTTGATACGCTTACACAGCATATTTTATGGAAGTGGATGACAGAGGAAGAAATAAAGAAAATGCGGAAAAATAAAATGTCTCTGTCAATGGTAAGACGTGATAGCAAAGGAAAAATCAAAAGAAAATCTTATTCAGAGGATACAAGAAAGCTCATATATCTTAATGCTGGTGGACGTTGTGAGTTATGCGGAAGGAAAATATTGCTTGAAGATATGACAATAGATCATATCACGCCATTAGCAATGGGCGGTGAGGATGATGTGGAAAATTTATCTTGTACCTGCTATCCATGCAATTTGTTTAAAGGAAACATTTTACCATCGGACTTTATGGAAAGAATAACAGATATATTTCTGTATCAAATGGAGAGACGGCATAAAGATAGAGTTAAATGGAAAATCGTACATAAAATGTTGAATAAGATGATATGATTTAGTCGGCACTGGTGGAAATTTTCTGTCAGTGCTGATTGAAAAAATGGGAAAGGAGTGTTATAATATACACGAATACAAATGTATATCATAACTGAATGGAGAATATGATGGTAAATTATAATAAACTATGGAATAAATTGAAGGAAAAAGGAATTACAACATACACTATTAGACAAAAGGCATTGATACCGCAAAGCACATTGACAAAACTAAAAATGTGTAGCGGTGCAACAATGGAAGAGATTGAGCAAAAGCTACAGGAATACAAAGATACTCATAACGGAAAAGATTTTATGTGTGATGTGTCAACAAAAACTATTGAGGATATATGCCAGTTGTTACAATGCCAGCCAGAAGATTTGATTGAATGGAAAGTTGATCTAAAACCAGAGTTGGCATATGAAACCAGATTTAAGGAGTGATGCTCTATGCGGAAATTAAAGGTATACTTAGATACATCGGTTATAAGCCACTTGTTACAAGAGGATGTGCCTGAGAAGATGGCAGATACAAGGCAGTTGTGGGAAATGTTTAAGGATGGGAAGTATGAGGTTTATCTGTCTACAGTGGCTTTAGAGGAAATTGCAGACTGTCCAGAACCGAAAAGAAGCGAGTTGAGGAAACTTTTACAGCAGATTGATTTTGTTACATTAGATATATCGGATGAAATGGAATCAGTTGCACATAAAATTATTGATATGGGAATATTAACTAATAAAAGCTATGATGATTGTCAGCACATTGCGGCGGCAGTTGTTACAGAGTGTAATTGTATCATATCTTGGAATTTTAAGCATATTGTAAACATTAAAACGATTCATGGGGTAAGGGCAATTACTAATTTGACAGGATATAAACCGATTGACATTCTTAGTCCTACAGTTTTATTAGAAAGTGAGGGATGATAATGGAAAAACCTATTTTAAGTCCTAATTTTACAATCGAAGACATTCACAAACTAAGAGAATACAACTATGAACGGACAAAAGATATGACACCATCAGAAAGACGCAATTATTATAATGAGCGTGGTAGAGCGTTTCTGAAGGAAATTGAAGCTGGAAGATTGCAGAAGGTGTAATTGTTATGGAAGCATTGGTTATTAGTCCTGATTTTACCATTGAGGATATTCACAAGATCAGGGAACAGAATTATGAACGGATAAAAGATATGACAGTAGCGGAAAAGGTTGCGTATTACAACAATTCCGGCAAAGAAGCGGAAAAAGAAATTGAACGGAGAAGAGCATTAAAGCGGAAAGCTGTAGCGAGTATGTAAAAACTTAACATTTTGAAATCAGTCAAACTTGTTTAGCCGGAAAATCAAAATGTTAAAAATGTGGGAAGCACCAACGGATTAATCATCTGAAGGTGCTTTCTTTGTGTCCTGCTGCCTATTATGAATTTCATTAGTAGCAGATTGTAAATACATATTGTGCCAGGTCATTTTGGTGGATTCTTGTTTTAGTTCGCTGATCCGTTTATCTAAATAGTGGTCGAGCCAATTCATAAGCCAATGAGGAAGTAACTTTTCTGGAATCCTTTGGATAATGGAAAATGCTATGTCCTCAGCTTTATTATGGAAATTCTGAAAGAATTCTTTTAATCGGTTACGGTCTTTAATTTCTATGTCTATTATTATCACTCCCTTAAAAAATTTTTTGTGTATTTTGGAAATTTCAGAACTTTCTTATTATTTATAGTATAGGTCAGAGTGGATAAAAAGACAATGGATTTTGATGCTTTGACCTTATATGAAAACAGTTGATTTCATGTAAGGCGGTTAGGGAATCATTTTCTTTGAGAAGGGAGTGGAAAATCTTATATGAAAATAGTTATGGATTTTGTGGAGTGATTGAGATGGAAAATAAAATATTTGCTTATATGAGGATATCGACTAATCATAAAACACAGAAGACAGATAGACAGAGACAAGCTATCATTGAGTATTCTATATGCAATGGATTCAATATAGATGAATTTGTTTCTGATATTATCACTGGTGGAACAAAGGCGGATAACAGACCAAATTATCATAATATGAAGAAACAACTTAGGAATGGCGATACGCTGATCATATCTGATATAGACCGATTAGGGAGAAATGCAGATGATGTGATAGTGGAAATAAAAGATTTACAGTTAAAAGGAATTAGGGTAGTTGCTTTAGATGTTCCATTCCTGAATGATTGGGAAAAGATGAATGATGATAGTCTATCAAAGATGATTATTGATATTTTTGTTACTCTAAAGGCGCATATAGCACAGCAGGAAAAAGAGAAAATACATGACAGAGTTATGCAAGGTTTGGATGTGGCAAAGAAAAAGGGAAAGAAGTTAGGAAGACCAGCTACAGGAGTACCAAAGGAATTTATCAAAGAATATAACAAACTTCAATCAGGCGAGTATGGAAGTATTTCAGTTGTACAGTTTGCAAAGCTACAAGGTATAGCTGTGAGTACCTTCTATAAATATGTGGGGATATTGAGAGAGAAATAAAATTATTTTAATTTTCTTTAGAGTAATCGGTTGGAAACTTATTATATATAGAAGGAACAGAAACAAAAACAGACTTTAAATAGATAGATGGAGGATAAACAGAATGAACAATAACAACGTGGATATGACAAACAATGAGATTTTTCGCTTGGGTATGGAAGTAGGACGGAAACAGTTAGCGGATCACATTGTTCATCAATTCGAGATTGGTAAGCCGGTAGAAATCAATGGGAAATTGTACTGGTTAAAGGATGCGAAGCAGAATCTAATGGATATTATGGATGATATTGAATCCACATGGAATGAAGAGCATGGAGTGAAAAAGTTCATTGTTCCTATCAGTATTACTTACAATACCAGTAAAAGATGTAGAGAAGTAATTGTTGAGGCAGAAAAAGCAAAGACCGCTATGCTAATCGCTATTGGAGATTTTCAGCGTGACGGTTGGATTGTAGATACGGATTATGAGAACTATAAACAGTTTAAAGGATAGGTGAAAGCTATGGAGAGTGGAAACAAGCATATAAAAGGAACAGGACGGGAACGAGTGTATAACTTCATTGTAGAGTTTATCAAGAAGAACGGATATGCGCCGAGTGTCAGAGAAATTTGTGTTGGAACTGATCTTAGTTCTACATCAAGCGTATATGCTCATTTACTGAAACTGGAAGATGAAGGAAAAATTGAAATGAAAAAGAAATCTACCAGAGCAATAAAGGTGATTGGTTTTCAGTTCGTGAAGATGGAGGAATCGGCATAATGGGAAATCGTAGATTTATTGTGTTGGATATACAGGCGGATTATCCGTTAGAAAATATAAAACCACATATTTTTTATAGGATTACATTAGAAATTAGTAAGGAAAATAGAAGATATTTTTATATCTTTATTCTAAATGGAAACTTCTATTTTGAAAATCTGTCTTATAGAAAAAAAGAATTAATGACATTGGAAGATAGTCTTGAGGTTTATTATTGCTGTTCTATTGAAAAGGTAAAAAGATTTATTACAAAAACAAATATTTCACATTTACTGAAACGTGATAAAAAAATTAGTTTGGAAACAATAGACGATTTGCGAATTGTGCTTATGGAATGTGGATATAAAAGAGAAATAAAGTTCAATGAGTTCCATGAAGCTGAACGCGAATTAAAGTCAGATTTCAGCAAGTGGCATAAATATGATGATTTTCATTTTATAGCAAAAAAATTAAATCCTAATGCCAACCCAGGGGATGTGAAAATGGGTAGTACGCCTTTTGGATCAACTATTATATTAGATATGATTTCGGATAGACGGAAACAAAATGTTCCTGATTGCATAAAAGAAGAAATAATATACTGGACAAATACTATGTTAGAAGAATATTTGATAGATATAAAAGATGTTCGGTTTTTGCTTCATGCTGAAATAGAATTTAAAGTAATTGGTACATTATATAGGAACTATAGGGTAGAGATAATTATGATTGGCGAAAACAGAAAGCAATTACATAAAGCACATTTTTGCCTTTGTGATTGTGAAAAGGAACAGGAAAATGCTATGGAGGAATATTTCAAGAATGAATTATTTCCTGATAAAGTAGTTGATATAAAGGGGGATTCAGCGTAATGGCAATAAAGAAATATAGATGCAGAATTAACTGGCTTAATGGATGTGAGTTTTTTGATGTGATAGTAAAAGCAAATTCAGAAAGAAAAGCGAGAATAATAGCGAAAGAAAAAGTAATCAAAGAAAAAGGTTATCATTTCTTTATGGTATGTGGTTGTGAAGAGATTACGGAGGATTCAGCTAATGGCAACAGATAGACAGACACCATGCTTGTATTATGTGTGTGCTGGACTATGCAAGAAAGGCAGAAAGGCGGATCATGCTCATTATTGCCAGCATTGTAATAAATATAAACCGAGATCAAGGGTAAGATATAGGAACCAGAAAAAAGAAAAGTTAGAGAAAATGCGGAAAGAAGAGAGGTATTAATAGCCATGTTAAAACGAAAGAAACGAAGTTTATTCAGAAATGATTTCTTTGGAATCAAAGATAAACTGTTCATGTGGCGAATTACCAATAGTATAAAGAAACGGAATCATTGGATGGGGAAACTGTTAGAGAGTTTACTTAATATAACTATGAGCATCAGTATTCCGATAACGGAAGATGAAGCTGTTAAATTGGAGAAGGTATATGAATCATATCAGAATTTATCAAGAGAGATTGAAAATGATATGAAACGGATGCATGAGAAGATTTGTTGTTATGGAAAGGAAGGAGTATAAGGAAATGGACGTACATAATTTTCAGTTAAGTAGCGTATTTCAGCAGAACGCAAAGGAATATGTTACAAGACCAGTAAAGGCTATGAAATATCAGCCTGGGCTTGAAAACAGTTGGATGGTATATTTTGAAGGTAATCCATCTAATAAAGGGAAGTCAAGTCATTTTGGAGTTAAATTCTTTCCTACAAAGGATAATGCACAAAGTTTTATAGATGCTGATGAAAAGCAATATGCTATTGTAAACGGTGTGCGTGTAGAAATGAAAGTAAAGTGTGATGAACCATTGCCAGTATTATATAGGGAAGAAATGGACATAGAAAAGAATGAAGGTGTGTTGTTCCAGTTTGGGGATAAAGCCTTTATATCTGATGAATCGGAAAAGTATGAGTTTTACATATTGGATAGTAACTGGTGTGATTGTGATACATGGATAATTCAGGATATGGACGGTAATATTCGTGTATGGGATCGTACAATGATGGATGAATTATTCTTTTTCGGTAGGGAAGCAGAATGTGTGTATGAGAAGACCGATAAAGGGGAATATCTGCAAGTTGCGGTGTGAGTGTGGATGATCTGTATATTGAATAAAACGCCAATTAGGAAAATTCAGTAGCAATATTGAGTGTTCCATGATATAATTTATGTAGATCATAGGAGTGATTGCCTATTGATTGATTTTGTTGTTGGGAAAAGCTGTGTCAGTGATGGCATGGCTTTTCTGTTATGAAGATAGGGGTATTTATATGGAGAAATTAGAGAATATAGTAAACAATTATTATAATGATTTTCAGAAGTATATGCCAATAAAAAATATGGAAAGTTATGTGTTGGATATTAAACCAATGAACGAAATGAAATATGTAATGGCAGAAACCATAAAAAAAGACAGTATACGTTATTTGTTTTTGAATGAGGGGTTTGCTGCTGATTTATTGGTAAGTAAGATAATAGAACGTTGGAAGATAGGAATCTTATATCATGAATTTACACATATTGCAGATGATATGATTTTAGAAAGAAATGCCGTACCTCTAAGCAAAAAATATATTTATAGATCATATATTGAGTATCATGCTGAATTTATTAAAACACTGTATATGCTTGGTATATATCCGTTTCCATATAATAAAACAAAAATATCATATATGGATAAAATTGATTCGCAGTATAATAATGTAAGTGTATATGATTATCTCATAAAATTAAAAACTGGATATATCAAAGATATTGATGTTAATAAAATGAGTGACAGAGACTCTTTTATATCATATTATGATATGTTAAGTTATTATTTAGGAGCGGCAAGCGTATATAGGCTTTTTTGTGGTTATAATATTAATGAAATCATTGATATTTCAGAATTTGTAAAGAAATTAGGCAAGAGCGCAGAGCAATTAAAGGATG
The DNA here is from genome assembly GCF_009917485.1 of Parablautia muri. GTDB lineage: Bacteria > Bacillota > Clostridia > Lachnospirales > Lachnospiraceae > Suilimivivens > Suilimivivens muri. The sequence continues at coordinate 163,216 of NZ_QZDT01000006.1, read as the reverse complement.
TTTTACTAGATTCTATTACGATAAATTTTGATGAAAAAGCGGCTATTAAATCCGCTGAACTGTATATTCCTTTGATTCAGCCATTCTTATAATTAATAGTATGTTCGGTGATTGCTATATGTAAAACTATAAGGATGCTTAAAATGACGGGAAATCAAGGCTTTTTATAAAATTAGCATTTGGGAAAGATAATTTATTTGAAATAGATACATAAATATTCGTGAAGTTCGGTAGAGCAGTAAATTTAATATCGTTCCAGTAATAAGGAATCTGCTATTTTCTTGTGGGAATATTGAGGAAATGGCAGATTTTATTTTGATATATAACCTACTAATGCGATAGGAATAATGTAGTATATATTGTGTTCGGCGGGTTTTTCGGTGTGAATGTTGGGAAAACAGGGGATTTTTATAAAGGGAGTTGTGAGAGATAGGATTAAGGGGTGGAATTATTTAAAATGCTGAAATGATAGGAATTTTAAGGCGTTACAGATAAGTTATAGATAAAGTATTTTTATGTTCGGTGATGTTACAGATAGAATATAGATGAGAGATAGATAATATACACAACTTTTGCTATAATGCAATTATCATGCACAGAAAGAAGGATATATATGTTGCTGAATATATTAAATATAATAGAAAAATTTACACAATCTAAAAGTCTTAAAGAGTTACCTGATATGATTTTGACAGCATTACAAGAGGATGATATGAAAAAGATGGTATATGAAATATATAAAGAATATCAAGATTTTATGTGTATTACTGATATGCCCAAATATAAAATATATTTTAAAAGTAAGGGGAAAGGCTGTCTTTTACATTCATTAGATATGGCAGCAGAAGAATATGAACAGGGAACATATAATTTATATGTCTCTGATGTTGCTTATGATAGTAACATAAGAAAAGAAGTTTTATATCATGAATTTACCCACATATATGATAGAGAGTTTTTATATAATAAATATCGTTTTGGCAAAGAAGGGAAGTTGGCAGATATAAACACACATCCTTTTACAGAAATTCATGCAGAGCAAGTAAGGTTTCTTTATATGTTAGGATGCAAGAATATAAATGATAATCCCAAAGGAATAAATCATAATGCGGTTGTTTGGGATATAAATAGTAGATCGTTAGCATTTTATGACTATCTTAAAGATTCCAAAGATAGAATAGATAATGTATTTGTAAAAGGCGTTGATAAGATAAAACATCGGCACAAGAAAATTTCAAAAGCTATAATAGGAAATATGGTGGATCAATTACTATATTATATTGGAGCATTGAGTATTTATATAAGATATTGCAATTATAAAAATGATGAATTAATGGATTTGAGTAATGTTAATGCTTGCTGGCATGTTGAGATTGATAAAGTCATAGATTTATATTGCAATAATGATATAACGACTTTGCAAAAGATAGACATTGTTAAGACCAGCGAGATAATGATGTGTGATTTTGTACGATGTGCAGAGTCAATCGGAATATTATAAAAGGTAGATTAAATTATTAAGAGCCAATCCTTTTAATTTTGGATTGACTCTATTTTTATAGAAGAAATACAGTTTTTGTATAAGGACTTGAAAACATGATTTCATGGTGAAAATTGAAAGGTTTTTAATAACCTTGACATATCTTTTGGTATAAGGTATATTTGTATCTATAAAAGGTTTTGGATAACCTATTGAAAAAGGAGCGGTAAATATATGAATTTTAGATTTGAAATACAAGATATGCTTCGTTCTAAGGGGATTGGTAACTCGTTAGAAATTAATAAAGCAATCTTTGGAATTGCAACTATCGGGCTGCTTATTGGTAAGGAGAAATTAGATACTTTTATACATGATACACTTATAATGGAAGAACGAACATGTTTTATACAGGAAGTCTTTTCTGATATTTCAAAAGAAGAAGATAATAATATTGCAAGATTAGCTTTTATGCTCATTCCTAATACCTGGAGTGGTGAAATAATTACACGCATTACAGATATTATTCTGGAATTTGATTTAAAACATATTATATTGGACTTAAATATATGTGATTATACTATGGGAAAAGATTGCCCATTGTCTAGTGTATCTTGGATCAACGAACTTGTAATAGAAATATTAAAAATACATGGAGGAAAGACATTATATAATGTTGATTGCGGAACAGGTGATTTTATTTTAGAAGTGTTCAATAATTCTAATCTTGAAAGAGCAATAGGTCATACATACAGTGAAGAAAATTTTATAATTTCAAAGATTAAGGCATTTTTTTCTGTAAATAAATTTGATGTTGTGAAAAGTAATTTTTTTACACCAGCATTAGAGAATAATGAAAAGGTTGATATGATTTATAATTCATACCCTTTAATGCTTAAATACGAAAGAGAAGAAATCGCCTCTATGATCGATAGTTGGGATTTCCCAATTAGTTTTCCTTTTGATTTTGAAAAAAAATATTCTGCAAATTTATTATGGATATTAAATTCATTGCAATCTATAAAACTAGATGGCATAGTTATAGCTCTTATTCCAAATGGAGTATTGTTTAACAGTATAGACACAGATATACGAAAATATTTGGTTGAAAACAATTATATTAACACAATTATATCTTTACCTACTGGAATATTGCCATTTACAGGCGTAGCATCGTCTCTAATAATATTGAAAAAGAATAATAATCATCATCATAGTATTAAAATGATTGATGCTACAGAAATATCCTGTATTCAAAGAAGAGGGAAAATTTTTACTCAAGAGGATATTGCATATATTGTAGACCTTTACAAAAGCGAAGGGCATACAGAAAAATCATTTGATGTAACTCTTGATGAAATTGTAAAAAATGATTTTTATCTGGGAATTGGAAGGTATTACACATATTCGTTGATTAATCCTTGCACATTAGGTAATGTATCAAGAAATATTTTCCGTGGGTATCAAATTAATGCGAAAGAGTTAGATCAAATATCTATTGAAAATGAGGAAGAAGATTCAGAGTATAGAATAATTAATATTTCAGATATACGGGCTGAAGGATTTGTAAGTAGAGTATTGAAAGCAGTTAGAATTGAAGACACACGAAAATTTAATAAGTATTGTGTAAAAGATGGAGATATAATAATCACTGCAAAGAATACTACAATTAAATCCGCAATATATAGAAGTCATGGAAACTATAAAGCAATTCTTACAGGAAATTTGATTGCGATTCGTGTAAATGAAACAAAACTTAATCCATATTATCTAAAGGCTTTTCTTGATAGTCAACAGGGGGAAAGCGTAATAAAGAGTATCCAGACTGGAACATCAATTATTACATTGAATCCAAACAGCCTAAAGGAGATGAAAATTTCCTTATTAGATATGTCATTACAAGTTGAAATTGCAGAGGAATACATGAAAAACTTAAATATTATTGAAGATTTGCTTGATAGGTATAATGAAGCAATTGATTATTCGACTAAGATTTTTGATACAGTGACAAAATAGGTTATTGATAACTTTTTGCAAAATAGGTTATTGACAACCTAAAATGTATGTGCTAAGATGTATTCAAGTCAAGAAAATATAATACATAGACAGTTGAAAAGTAAACAAGTAGTTATATCTACTTGACAGAAAAATGAGTAGAGGGTACAATAAGAAACGAACAAATGTTCTACATTTTTGAAAATGATATATAAGTGAATGAGAATAAAAAGAAACCTCTAGCCAATGAAAGTGCTGGTAACACTTAAAAGCTAAAGGCTCCAATGGTATGTATTGTATGTCGATCTGGTAAATCAACACACATAATTATATGCAAAATTATCATACCACGGAGATTCTCTTACTGTCAACCGGCAATTCAGCCGTTGATATTCCCAAACACTATATATAAAAGAAACTATTAAAAGGACGGGCTATAAGTCTGCCGAAATACGGTGATTTTGTAATTATTTTTTCAATTTCATAGAAAATATTGAAAAACCTTATTATTTATAAATTGTAAGGAGTATTAAGTTCACCCTAAAAAGAGAATAAAATAGCAACAAAATTTTTTTATCATCAAATGACGAGAGGAAAGGAGAAATGAATATTGATGACAAAGTTTAGTTTAGCAATATTGAATGTGCTGAATGATAACGATGTAGAAACTCCATCAAAAGCATTATGCGTTAGTCAGATTCTATCGCTCATGGAAGAGAAGCAACGGAAATCGTACAGTACCGTATATCGCCATCTATGTAACATGGAACATCTTGGATATGTTAAATGTGGATTGGTTGATGGTTTAGCCAGTACATACTTTATTACAGATTCAGGTAAATCATTTTGTAAAGCACAAATTTAGGAGGATTTTTAATGAACAAAGAGAATGTAAAAGAATTTTTAGCGGCAATGGATAGTGATTGGAGAACAAGATATTCCTATATTACGAAAGATAAGGTTGTCGAGATGGATATCTTGGATGAATCTAAGGTGAAATCAAAGATTATATCAATTGCACATTTTGATCCGTGTCATATTGTACGTAGTGAAGCGGTTAAGACATGCAACTTATTAAAAATATTGTATAAGGGGCAGAAGGTTACTTTACGTAAGATGAGAACATTGAATAATACGTTGATTGCAGAAAAAATTAATATGACTGACATTGTTTTGGATGTATTTTTAAAGGCAGAAATACCATTCTTTCCAAGGAATAGAAAAATAAGTGGTAAAGAGTGGGATAGAGTATATGAACAATTCAAACTGAATTACCCTAAAGTGTATGATTTGTTAGATGGACACTTTACAGTTTCAGACACATATAAAAATCGAAAGCAAAAGAACAAGGTACAAATCGCAATAAAGTCAAATGATAGAAAGAAAATTAATAATTATGTCAAGGGAGTGATTGACTATATCCCTAGAAAACAGTTGATTAGTTTTTGTAAAAAACATGATATTGAAATCGAGGTAAAAGGGAAAGGGGAATAAATAAAATTGGCATACGGAAGAATTTATATTGATAATCTGCGAAAAAAGGTTACTGCCCTATTTGATGACCTTAGGGCAGATAACCGATTGGGTGAAGATAATTTTATAGAAGCATTTAAACGGAAATATCCACAAGATTATGCGTCTCTGGTATATGAATGGGAATTTAAGGTGCATGAGTTCAAGAAAAACCGAAAAGGGCAGCCAAAACCACACCCAATCAGACCAGATAAGATTTTGAGTAATATGTATCGGAATTATTACTTCAAACTGATAAAAAATCCAGGCATCAAAAAATCAAAAGAGCGATCCGTGAATCTGATTCAAGTAAAAGCTGGTAAATATGGCTATAAGATCAAGAAAAATGATTGCGGAAGATATAATGTCATAAATAAGAAGACAAAAGAAATTGAGTATGAAAATCTTACCTATGGTGAACTATCAAAAAGATTTTCTAAACAGGGCATTCAGGAAATTTTGGCAAGGAAGGAGAGTAAAAAGGATGGGTAATTCAGATATAAACCGTTTAGACCTAAATATTTTAATGATACTTGCCAAAGAAGAGGCAACGGATGAACTTAATGGAATGACTGTAAATGAAATAAATTCCTATTATGGAGAAGACAAGCCGCCTTTATCGGCAAGACCTAATTTGTGTAAGCGGATCAGAGGGTTATGTTCTTTGAAGTATATTGAAGAAGGAATTAAAGATGTAATCAGCAACACATATTTTATCACAGAAAGCGGTCTAAAGAGAATCAAATGGAATGGAGGAAAAAAGGATGAATAGTACGATTAACAAGAGTTTGGTAAATGATGTTGCGGTTGTTGGTGTCGGCGGTGCTGGTACAAACATAGCTTTCAATTTTGAAAAGTTAGGATATACCACTATCCATATCAATTCTAGTACACAGGATGAATCCGCTATCAGTGGTGCAAAAACCATCAGGCATTTAAAAGGCTTTAACGGATGCGCTGGTAATCGTCAGTTGGCAGAACAGGCGATTGCTAAAAATATGGATATTATTGACGAGATTAGCGCACTGAAGGAATCCATTATCTACATTATTTTTAGTTCGGCTGGTGGTACTGGATCGGGTGTGGCTCCTGCATTGGCTGAAATGCTTGCGGAGGAAACTGATAAAACAATCTGCTGTATTGTAGTATTGCCGGACAAGTCAGAAGACTATGATTTTCATGTGAACAGTTATAAGTGTTGTCAGGAACTTCTTAATATAGAAGGTTTGGGATCAGTAATGTTTCTTGATAACAATGCTGACAATAAGCAGAACATCAATTTCTATTGTGCAAATATGCTTCATGCGTTTCTGACAAATAATTCCGTATCAGAATATGGTAATGTGGACGAACAGGAGAAGCGTACCATGATTGCGACATCTGGCAATTTTGTGTTGTCGGTGCTTAAAGCGGACAAAGTAAGTGACGCAAGCGTTATTGAGAGACTTACAACGAAAAATATCTTTGCACCATTGCAGAAAGATAACCGATGTGAATATATCGGTATCATTAATGCGACTGGCAAGAAAATCAACAAAGCGGAAATCATTAACATTGTAGGTACTCCAATAAGGACTTTTGAAGGATTTGGAAGCACAAACGCAATTACTGTAATTGCTGGCTTATCCTATCCGTTTGACCATATCAACAGCATTAAGGATATTGCAAAACAGAAACATGATGAAAGAGAAAATGCTATCAAGGCGGCTCCTACAATGACATTAGATGATATTGATTTTGGAGAAAAAGTATCAAAGAATATTGAAACCGATAAGAAGGCTAATAAGAAACCGTCAAGAAGAGATAGACTGAAAGAATTACAGAGTTAAGGAAGGTGAAATTATGGATAAAAATAGAATCAAACTTATCTTTTCTGAAAAATATAATCAGTTTTACAAGCCTATAAGAGTTGATGAAGATGTGGGAACTATTTATATGCAGATTACTAAAAATCGGCATGATAAAGGCATGAAAAAGGATGAAATCATTCATATAGAGAGTAATCCTGAGTATGCCTATGTACCTATGTATGATGCAAATATCACGGCTGAACAGCATTTTATAAAGGTCATGAGTAGTAATTGTAGCGTGAATATCAAGCTAAACGAATTGAAACTTTTCAAAAGAAATATGTTAGCGGAATCAGAGAGTGCTATGCAAATTCTTAAAGAGTTGGCTGAAAGTGAATGTGATCCGCAAAAAGATAATTTTCTCAATAAGAAAAAAATCCATAATACGGCATTGGATATATACACCTCATTAAATCATAGAAAAATTGTCCGGGATAATAGAAGTACATATGATGGGCAGGTTATTCCAGATGATATAAAAAGGATTGCTATATCAAAACGGCTTTTTATTGAGCGTTCTGATGATTATTGTGGTAATCCCAAACATCCAACGAATATGAATGAAAAACTTGCGATTCAGGCGTTATATCCATGTGGATTTATTGTAAGGGATAGGGGAGGTATTGTTGTAGCTGGTGGAAAATATGAACTTTCTATGGAAGATGCTATCAGATTTGTAGAGAATTATCTTCCAACAGAAAAGGAAAAGCATTACACGAATTTATATCAAGTGCCAATGTCAATACGAAAGAAAAGGCAGCTTGCTATGTGTTATAAAACATTAGGAATGTATGGATTACATTATAAGAATGAGCATAATTATTTCTTTTGGGTACTTGATAAGCGTGGAAATGTTGTCGCTGGTGGTAAAAATGGCTTTGGATTCAAATGGTTGCTCAGTTATTGCAGAAAATTGAAGCATAAACCACTTCCAAAGAAAGAATAAATGTTACAGATAAGATATAGAGAAGTAATTAGTAGTTACAGATAGAATACAGACAAGATATAAAGAAGAAACAAATAATAAACAGAGAAAAATAATATAAATTCTTCTGAAATTATAGAGAGATTAGGGAGAAGTTTATTATTTATACAATGTAAACAATTTCAAACAACGGAGGTAGACAAGTATGAACGCAACAGAAGTAAGAAAAGTATCAATGAAGGAAATGGCACAGGCATTTGATGGTAAGTATGTCAATGTATCGTCTGTAGACCATTATGGCATCGCTATTGAGATGACCAGAGGCACAATCGAGTATGAAGACGATTTGAAGCCTGAATTGTGGCTTGTATCAAGGGATTCTGAAAACAATGTCACTGGATCAGTTACCTTTGATGAAGATGTCATTGAAGCTATCGAAGAATCTAACGGTACATACACAATCAGTTTCAGCGTTGGCATGGCTGATATTGATATTTCAGAGTATAAATCGTTGGAAGAACTACAGAAAGAGCATGACGAAAAACAGAAAGCATGATTTGAAGTAAGAGAAACGATGTAAAAAGAGAATAAATAATAGGTGGGCGGTGTAATGCCGTCTGCCTAAAGAAATATATCAAACGAAAAGGAGAAATTTAATTATGAGAAATGCAACAGTAAAATGGTTCAACGCACAAAAAGGCTATGGTTTTCTTACGGATTCTGAGACAAAGGAAGATGTATTCTGTCACTGCTCACAGCTTCAGATGGATGGCTTCAAGTCATTACATGAAGATGATATGGTTGAATACGAACTTGGAACGGGAGCCGGTAAGGACAGTAGAGAACAGGCGGTGAACGTCAAGCCGATTCTTACAATGAAAATGATTGAGGATTCTTTGAAAGAAGATAATCTTCATGTAAAGGAATATAGAAGTTCCAAAGACACGGCGGTTATGAACACTTTAGGACTTGATAAAGGTTATATGGTCGTAGATGAAAATGATGTAATTGTGGCTGGTGAGAACGGCATGACATTTCTTGATCTGGCAACCTACGCAAATTTTGAAATTGTGGAAAAATCAGCATAGTAAATGTAGAAGTAATAAATGTAGGCGGTATCATTAAAATGGTATTGCCTACAATATATGAGTTTAGAGGAAATAAATATAGAAGAGAGTGGAGAAAAAATATGCCGGTAGCAAGGAATATGAAAGAACTTGAAAAAATGGTGTTAGATCGGATGAAGAAAGAATTACCTAATGCAACGAAAGAATATTGCCATAAGTGGTATAACAACAATTCTGATATAAAAGAAATTGTATCAGAAACAGAATTTATACAGATGGCGAATGATGCAATGCAGATTTCTATGGAGAATGGCAAATTAAAAGCTCATATTGAGTTGTTTAAAGGTGAAAATATAAAGGAAGAGCATTTAGGACATATGAAAATATTATGGGAAGATTTTAAATCTGGATATTTGGACTATGTTACGAAAAAGATATTCAAACAGAAATAAAGTATTGCATAGGCTGTGAGAAATTATATGGGCGGTATATCCTCGGATATATCGTCTGTAAAAGGAGAAGATAAGATTATGAGACGAAGAACTACAACACAGAAATTACAACAGGCAATCACAAATAACCTGTTACATATCGTAAAAGCGGAGGTTTATTATAAAACTTCCAGAAAAACAGAAACCATAGATACTGATAAATTCAAAGACAGTTTGGATTTTCTTTGTGAATCTGATGTATTCGCTGATTTTGTGGATTGGCACTATGAAAGAAATATATCTGCAAAAGATGAATACATACTTGATTCAGGTGCAATGAATCCATATTCAGAAAATGTTGTGACTGTATATTTGCGTGTTGCTGATGGTATGAATGGAGAAGATATAGATAGAACATTATTATTTTTGGAGGAGGAATAAATTATAGTAATAGATAGAGAAAATAAGAAGAATTTTATTGTATACAATCAACGTATGGCAGGCTATTTAATGCAAAAAGGATTTGTCCTTATTGATATGCAACCAGATTTGAAAAAGACTGGTAGAAATGTATTCTTTTTCAAAGACACGCCACAATTAAAGTCGGCAATAGACGAATATATGAGCCGATAATAGGGAGGGTGTGCCAATGAAGAGAATCGAAATAAAGTATGACGATTTTGAAACATATTTACCACAATATAAATTTGATGAAAAGCAGATACAATTTTTCAAAGATACTTTTGAAATTATTACCCATAACAGAGATACAAATAAGGTGACTTGCTTTAGCCAAAGATGCGGCATAGGAAAATCTACATTTATTCATACATTTATGCACTGCTGCATAGGCGATTATCTATATGGAGGACGGCACGAACCTCAAGGATTAGTAGTCATTACTGATTCAATAAAGCGATTGGAGGAGCTGTCTAATAGTAGCAAGGACACTTTAGAAGCCAAAAAGTTTTGGGGTGAGATTTTTGAATCATGGGGAATAAAGGAACATTATAGAGAATTTGAAAATAGTGTAATTGTTCTAAAGTCTGATGAACCATTCAAAGAGCAGTTGATTAAGCAACATTACAGACCAATCGTTTTATTATCAACGCAAAGATACTTTATGTTGACGGACAGTGTAAGGGATCAGTTATTTTCATTTACATATAAAGGAAAGCCGATGAAAAGGGATATAGTCATTTTTGATGAATGCCCTCAATTTTCCGAAACTATCACGATAGATAGCGATAATCTAACCAGAATAGAATCAGCTTTATATAAAGGTTTGTCAGATGAAGTTGGTGATAAAGAATTTGTCATAAGAGAATTTAAAGCTTTTAAGGACAGATTACTTGATCAGATGGACGAAAAAGAGAAGTTGCTTAAAGATTCCAATGTAACTATCTACTGGAAGGATGAAAGATATTCCAGTATTACACCGAATGATACGCTATTGTTCAAAGTTTTGGCTGAAAATATGGAGCCATTGACAAAACAATATAACTGCATATTAAAAGATATGCTGTGTTTACAGGAAATTGCGAAAAATGGAGCAATTTTTAATTCAGTTAAAAAGAAGCATGGTAATTATGAGCGTTCTTTTGTAATGGTAAGAGATAATAAGGAATATTTCTATTTAGGAAAAGATAAGAAATTTTTTGTGTTTGATGCAACGGCAGACATTGATCCACGTTATGATTTAGATTATGTAGAAATTATAAGTGGAGAAAAATATAATAAGCCGTTAAATATGCTGATAACAAATGTGAAAATGTCTACAAGCAAAAATGTTTTATGCAAGGGAGGTAAAAAATCTAATATCTCAACCAATGTAATCATTACATATCTGAAGAATAAATTGAAATATGGTATCGGCAAACAAAGAGAAATATTGATTGTTGTATACAGTGATTTGATAAATAGATTCCAAAAAGAATTTAAGAATGTAGGGTATTTTGGGAATTTGAAAGGATTCAATGATTTTAAGGATTTATATAGGATGGCACACGTTGGAATGAACAGATTTCCGAATATGGCATATTATTTTACCTATTGTGGGTGTCATATGGAAGAATACCATAGGTTATCAGAGATGGGAGAAGATGAATCATTAGATTTTTTCACGTTGCTTAGTAAAAACCACAATAAAGAATATGAGTATATTATCAACAAAATAATGCTTAGATGTATGCTTGCTGATTTTGAACAGAATATATTCAGGTTAGCGATAAGGAACTATGAGAGTACAGATAATGTACATATATGGACTTTCTATAATACAGATGATTACTTATACAGTGAGTTATCGGCTATGATAGAAGATAGATATAAACCATATGGAGCATTGTTTGAATATGAAGATACACCAGAAGAATTGAAGATAGAAAAAGTTAAAGACAGAAAACCTCCAAATGGTAAGAAAATGACTAATGCACAAAAAATAATTAAATGGAGAGAGCAGTTGACAAAAGGAACAGAGTATAAAATACAGACGTTGTTAAAGGAAACTGGTTTAACTGATAAACAATTACAAAAAGCAAAGAGTAATAATGAAGTGCTTGCCAAAATTTTGGAATCAGACAAGACCGATAGAAAAGGATATTATAAGGTAAGCTGATTTTCACCCCGATCACTGTAGTCATTGAATTAAAAAATCCCCCCTTTTTCCTAATATATTATATTAGAGAATAGGGGAGAAAAATATAGAGATATATGATTTGTAAAATCAGTTAATCAGATTTTAGGGGGGTACCTAATATAATATATTAGAGAATCCCACCCAAAATTAATATTCATTCCATTAAAATCCCTTTTAAAAAATTAAATGACGGACGGATTAAAAGTTTGGCTTTCAGTAGTGAAGCCGTAGGCGAAACGGATGAAAGACATAACTTTTATATCTGTACGGACAAGCAGATTTGCCGTAGGCAAAGATGCGCTGTCAAGGGGGTGTGGGGATTCCCCACATATGGAGAAGGAGAAGATATAAATGGAACAAAACTTTATTAGGCATGGCGATGATTTTGTTGTTATAACAGGAAATGACCGTTGTACAAATGGTGATTGCCCATATATCAAATATGTAGGGGATTGCCCAGGTAATATTGAAAATTGCGAATATAGGCAACAAAGGAATGATGCGTTTATAAATTATACGTTTGATGGTATTTAATTTGATAGGAAGGTTATAGTCTACTGACAGTCTGGCAATCGCTGCAAGCAGCTCATGCCATTGTTCGCAATCAGAGATTGCTCACAAGTGTAGAATTTTTGGATAAGGAGAAATGAATGTATGGCAAATAAAAAACAGGAATTTTGTTTTATATGTGGTAAGACAAAATCAGAAGTAGATAGACTATTAAAAGGTCAATTTGGAGGATGTATTTGTAACGAATGTGTGAAAGAAGCCTATAAAGTATTAGATGAAGATGAAGAGGATGAAATCTCTGAAAATATGCAATTAGCAACTCCATCACAGATTAAAGCACATTTGGATCAGTATGTGATTGGTCAAGACGAAGCAAAGAGAACACTATCAGTTGCAGTTTATAATCACTATAAGAGGTTAAGACAGAACAAAAAATCAGATGTAGAGATTCAGAAATCCAATATCCTAATGATTGGTTCTACTGGTAGTGGAAAGACATATTTAGCACAGAGTTTGGCTAAATTTCTTGGAGTTCCCTTTGCTATTGCGGATGCCACCACACTCACGGAAGCTGGTTATGTTGGAGAGGACGTTGAAAATATTCTTTTGACATTACTACAAAACGCAGATTTTGACAACAAGTTAGCTGAAAAAGGAATTGTCTACATTGACGAAATAGATAAGCTATCACGAAAAAGTGATAATGTATCAACTACTCGTGATGTAGGCGGCGAAGGAGTTCAACAGGCATTGCTGAAGATTATAGAGGGTACTATATCAAGAGTTCCGTTGTCTGGTGGTAGAAAGCATCCGCAAGCTGAATGCGTAGATATTGATACAAGCAATATTCTGTTCATTTGTGGTGGTGCTTTTGATGGTTTGGAGAAAATTATAGAACAGAGAAATAATAAAGGTAAATCTATTGGATTTAATGCTGATATTGAAAAATCAAGTGGTCAAATTTTCCACTTGAATGATGTACAGCAAAAAGATTTAGTGAAATATGGTCTTATGCCTGAATTAATTGGTAGATTACCTGTCATTACAACATTGAATCCGCTATCTGAAGATGATCTTGTTAGAATCCTTACAGAGCCGAAAAACGCACTGACAAAACAGTATCAGGAATTACTTTCTATAGATGGCGTGAAGTTGGAATTTGAAGACGATGCACTGAAAAGGATTGCTGAATTAGCAATTAAGAAAGAAATCGGTGCAAGAGGATTGAGAAGCATCATTGAAAAGGCAATGCAGAATGTGATGTTCTCTATTCCTGATAGAGCAGATGCAAAAAAGGTAATTGTGACTTCTGGTGTTATTGAGGGTACAGAAGAAGCAGTTGTTTATGGTAATAAGAATAAAAAAATTGCGTGAGGATGGTGGATAGTATAAACAGGATAATATGTAAAACTTCAAAACTGGTAGATTATTTTACTGAGGATGGACTTATAAAACAGATCGGATTGACAAAAGAATATTGGAATAGAGTTATTATAAAAGAGATTGTTGACAATGCGCTTGATGCTATTGAGCCACTAAATAATAAAGAAGTCCATATTATACAAAGCGATTCTTCTCTTGGAATATATGATAATGGGAATGGTATTAGCTGTGAAATTATAAAAAGCATTTATGATTTTAATTTTTATGTAAGTCAGAATCGTATATATGTAACTGCATCAAGAGGGAAACAAGGTAACGGATTGAAAACAATCATAAGCATTTGTTTCTTGAAAAAGTATCGTTTATTATGGCATACCAATGAGGGAATTATACTTGAAGGAATTATTGATGCAGAAAAAGCGAAAAATGGGAAAATATGTGTTGATTTTAAGCAGATAGGTACTACAGAAAAAAAGGGGATAGAGATTTGCGGATACGAATTACATCAATCAGCATATTATAAGAATTATGTATATTTCTATACTGTATGCAATCCTGATGTAACATTCCATCTTGATTATTTGGGTATAGAATTTCACAATCCAGCAACAGCAGAATGCGTTGATAAATCACAAAACATTTCACTGGCATATTATGACTATGATACATTCAAGCAGTTTATCACGGATACCCAGGACGGAAATTCCACATATAAGAAATTTTTGGAGGAATATTTCGGTACAAGGATAAAAAATAAGAGTGGAATCAAGTCAAAAATAAAAGATATAGATTTTAATAGCCAGGAATTTATCAATGATTTTCTTATGCTGAAAGAGGATCAGCAGACTAAAAAATATACATTGCTCAAAAAGCAGCTTATAGGATTAGAAAATGTATTGAATACATCTATTGAGATGGAGGATAGTAATTCTCTTATAAGCAAAAGTGATATGGTTATCCCATGTATTGTAGAATTTTCTGTAAAGAAAGACACATTTAAAGGGGATACCAACAGAAAAGAAGCAGACATTGAGTGCTATATCAATAATTCCATTACTTACAATAATAGTTGGAGTATTGGGTTTGATGGCGGGTGGTATAAAATTGGAAATAAGACTGTATATGCAAGGGATTTAGATGATCTGTTAAAGGATATGTCTAATTTTTCCTTTGTATTTCATATTGTATCGCCATATTTGAAATTTACAGACGCAGGAAAGACACGCATAGATATTACAAGTTTTTTCAATGAATTGCTTGAAAAATTGAATAAAGCCATAGCGAAAGAAAACCGTCTATTTAGTTCTGATAATAAACGAACAAATAACAGGGCAGTTATGAGGGATTATGTGACGGATGCTTTTAATATGGCAAGTGATAATGGAAGGTATGCGATTACAGCCCGTCAGATATGGTATAAAATGCGTGAAATTTCGGGAATTGAAGAAAAGAAACATACCTATGCAGATTTTACGCAAGAGATTTTAACAGAATGGATTGACGATAATCCAGAGTATGAAGACAAGGTTAATTTTAGCGATAGGGGTAATTTCTTTGTTGACGGTTCACAGAATGGGTTAGGAACAGCAAATGTAAGAAACTTTATAAATACAATAGGAACGTCACAGAATATTTTCAAGTGTTACGGTGGGATTAGCAGTAATATCCATATTGAACCTGATTTTGACTTGATATATAAGTATGACAAGGTTTTATATATTGAAAAAACAGGATTTGACGCAATCTTTAAAGCTGAAAAGGTCGGAGAAAAATACAATATGATTATTGTATCTGGACAAGGATTCTCTACAAGAGCAGCTAAAACATTGTTATATAAATTTCAACAGATGGGATTAAAGCTGTATTGTCTACATGATCTGGATATATCAGGCATTTATATTTTAGATTCTTTTGGCACTCCCAATAAGAAGTTTAAAGAATGTATCAATATGGAGAATCTGGGTGTTACATTGGAAGATGTGGAGAAATACCATATTGAGCCTGAAAAAGTGGATATAAAGCAAGAGGACAAGAAAAAACTGAAAAATCTGTCATATGAATACAGAAGATTTTTTGATGCTGGTACATCTTATCGGCGTGTAGAGTTAAATGCTTTTACAACAGCAGAAATTCTTGAAATTTTAGAGAATAAGTTATCAGCAATAAATAATCTTCCTACTATCAATTTAGAAGAATCATTGAATGTAGACCATAAAGCGATCAGGGAAACGGCGTTTATGCGTATTATGGCAGAAAAATATAGGGAACAACTGGATAAGATTCATGTTCCTATTGATTTATCTGCTTATAAAGGTAAATATACGGTTGATATGGCGAAAGAAGAAATTCCAGATATTGAAGAACGCTTGATTGAAAAATATGAGAGAGAAATAGCACAAAAACTTAACATTTCTTAATCGAGTAGAACTTGTTAGGCAGAAATTACAAAATGTTAAATTTTCAAATGGAGAAAT
The DNA here is from genome assembly GCF_009917485.1 of Parablautia muri. Classification (GTDB taxonomy): domain Bacteria; phylum Bacillota; class Clostridia; order Lachnospirales; family Lachnospiraceae; genus Suilimivivens; species Suilimivivens muri. Next base: position 146,954 of record NZ_QZDT01000006.1, on the reverse strand, counting down.
AATTATATGAACAATAAATTTACAGTGATTGAATCAACGGATGAAGATAAACTTCAAGAAATGGATCGTATCAATAAAATTGCAAAGTTAAATGAGATATGGGAACGGTATTTCTTTGATATGGTCATGAGATACACAGAAGAGTATGGAACTTTATATAAACTACCACAAGACAAACTGGCAAAAGTCGGATTTGCTGGCATAAAATATATCTGTTCATGCCGTGATGTTTCAAGAGAGAATTTTAAATTAGGCATAGACGAACCTAAGACATTGAAGCAGAATCAGTATCGTTTTCAGATGATAGACAGTATATTTGGTGTTTTGGGATGTCTGACATTGAGAAATTTCGTAATCACATTTCCTATAGATAAAACTTACGATGGTGCAAAGTGGGAATGTAAAGATTATTTTTCAACAATGGATGTTCTGTCTAAGATGGATTGGGACAAGCCAATAGGCAGAGATGAACTATCAGAATTGTTATGGGATTATGACAATGAAGAGTTGAGACATGCTTATATTGAATTTACTACTGCCATGAGTGCATTATATAGGGCGCAGACTGGTAAAGGCATAGCGGAAACATGGCTTGATGATTTGGGTATTCCTACATATACAGAGGATAAAGAAACAGGGATCATGATAAATAATCAGACAGGTGATATTATGAAACCTAAAAAGGTGAGCCATATTCAGATTGTGAAATAATTTTTGAACAGTGTGGAATATTGTGCATGATTTTTATTATCTATAAGGATGAGGCACATATATTTCACGCTTATATGGCTATGAAATGCGTATTTCAATAAGCGGTGAAAATAACAATAAATATCTATAATGTGGAGGTCGATTAAAATAGGAAACGTAAAAGCAGGAAGAGTAAGAATATATAAATTCAATTCCTTTAAGGCACTTACCAAAAAAGAAAATGATATTCGTAATGATAAGGATAAGGGCAATGACTATCTGCTAGAAGAAATAGCAAAAAATAAAGATATTAGAAGTATTGATAGAAAATATCTTTACTATAAAGATAAAGAGGGTAAAGAAAAGGAAAATGAGCGGTATCAAATAGCTGTATTTGAAGGGGATATAGTCAGACTTGCCTTAAAAGAGCGAAAAGAAGCAAAAGCAGATTATCAGTTATTGGATGAAATTGTCTATATGGAGGTTTTTCACAATGATATAATGTGGCAAATTATTAGAGATGGAATTTTGATAGCTGACAAAAGATATATACTGTATTCTGCTACCACAGGACAAGTTAGGAATACTACAGTAACATTATTAAGAAAAGATTTTTTTGATAACAATAAAGATGCTTTAATGGTGGGATTATCGGTAGAGTATATTAATGAGCAAGGCGGCATGAATGTTGGCAAATATCTAGCATATACAGCTTTACCATTATCATCAAGCGTATTGCCAGAAAAAGAGATTGATATTGACCGTTGTATGCTTGTAAAAGGATTGGAAACAAGCGTAAGAGGAATGGTTAAATATATTGATATTCAGCCAGATCAAAACGGACAACATTATGTGGCTGATACTCCAGACGGATTTATCGAGAAAGATATACCTATTGAACACACAGACGGAGCCGGAATGTTTCTTCCTGGAGAATTACCGTCAAGCTGTCAGATTAGGAGTGGATTTTTTAAAGGTGCAATGTTTCCTTTTGATTTTAGATTATTTGCAAATGAAGTAGCACATAATACAAAAATTCCTGATGCTTGGGAAGATGAAATTGACGTTGAGGAACAGGATATAAGATACATTTTTACTACAAGTCAGTTGAAAATGTGGAAAATGTATTCATCATGGGAAGAATATAAAAAGGCATTTCGTGAAAATAAGATAAAAATTTCAATTAATAGTTATGCCAATCCTGCCAAAGAAACTGTTACATTTGCATACCAGTATCTACAGACATTACCATATGGATGTGATATAAAAAGGCTATGTACGCCTGCAAAGAATGATTTAAAGAGACTTCACACAGATATTGAGTATGTAAAAAGTGAGATGGGATATGCAGATGATAGTGAGACAGAAATAAATGATGATACTGATAATGAAGATATAGAAGACAGTGAAAGTATAGATGATGTAATAGCAGTTACAGATGATATACAGACAAATAGCATTGAAACTACAGAGAAGCAAAGCTGTAATTCGATAATAGCTGAAGCATTAAATGTATATCCGCAACTTATTTATGATCCATACATAGAAAAGAAAATCAGGCAGTTGGTAAAATCAAGAAGGAGAAGTTATCGTGCTGGTAAAATTCCATTAAGCGGATATTACAGTTATGCAGCACCAGATATGTATGCTTTCTGTGAATACCTGTTTTGTGGTGAAAGCAATCCAGAAGGTCTTGTACCAAAGAACCATATTTATAATAAGTATTATGACGAAAAAGGGAATGTGGAGCATCTTATCTGTTTGAGAAGCCCACACTTATCAAGATATGAATATGGAAAAAGGAATCTGACCAAATCGGATGAATGTAGAGAGTGGTTTAAATACATGGAATCTGATACCGTTGTTTCGTGCCACGATTTATTATCAAAAACTCTGCAAATGGATTGGGATGGTGATGAAATCCTTGTAAGTGATGATGCGGAATTATGGGAATTAGCAAAAGATTTACCAGAGTATCCATTATATTATGTAATGCAACAGGCAGAACCACAACAGATTACAAATGAGGCGATATTTGATACACTTGTAAAGGGTTTTAATAATAATGTGATTGGTGATTCCAGTAATGCAATGACAAAATTATGGAACGCTCCAGATATTTCAGAGGATAACCCGTTACTCTATGATGATGCAATCAATGTATATTGTGCCTATTCAAATTATGCTATTGATTATCCAAAGACAGGAAAAAATCTTGCGTTAGGGGAATATGAAGAACTATATAATAAATTAGTTCCACCCAAAGAAGGTAAAGAAAGACTTGTAAAATCTGAAATTAAGCATCCTAACTTCTTTATAGAAGCAAAAGGAAAAAAGAGTAAAAATGTTGAGAAGCCAACAAAAAGCGTAATGGATCGGATAAAAAAATATATTGGTGAAGGTACAGGGCGGCTTGATTATACTTACTTTGATGATTCTAAACGTAATGAATTTGACTATCGTATGCTTATGAATAATGAGAAAAAAGAGAATGAAACCGCTAAATATGAAGTAAACAGATATGATAATCAGTATCAGAGATTATATCTTACTTTGAAAAGAAGAAAAGCGTCTAAAAAATATATATGTAGTGTTATTGACAAAGAAGAGCATATGAAAAATATGGATGCTACCGAAAGAGCGGGACGTTTTGAGACATTTCATTATCATTGCATACAAGAAATTAAAGAAATTTTCACTGATAAAAACGGATTTTTTAATGAAAATTTTGCAGTAAATTATTTGATTGATATGGAATATATGCAACACGAATTTATCACAAGCAGCAAAGATATTCTATGGAAATGTTTTGGACATATTATACTTGATAACTTACAGAAAAATGTCACTGGAAATATTGTTATCAAATTCAGACCACGCAAGGCATATAAAAAAGCTGTAAAAGGCGATGCAATATTGGACAAGAAAATTGCGGAAAAGATGGAGTGTCGGCATATTGACATTACTCAAAGTGATTTATCATTTATTACAAATTCTTTAGAACTATATAAAAATGGTAATCCACATAGTAATGATATGGAACTATTATATGTACTGTTTTGTATGTATAAAGAAGCAAAAGCAAGCAATAAGTTGAAGGATGGATATTTTGTAATAACAAAGAGAAAGCATATTACAAACTATGACGATAAAAGCAAAAAGAAGAAAAAGCGAAAAATCAAGTTCAATATGAATAAGATTATGGAAATAGCTGGAGCAAAGTCTTATGCAGGAAGTTTTGATAGATTTAGAGATACAAATGGAATAGAGATAATAGAAGATGAAGAAAAAGAGCAATATAAATTTAAAATTGATATTCCCAATGTTGAGGAACAATGCTTGTTTACAGTAAGGAATATATTTAATCCCCTGATTTATTTACAGGCATATCAACAGAATAAAGATATTTGTGTATGTAAAGTGTGTGGTAAGGATTTCATAAAAACATCCAACAATCAAAAAACTTGTGGAAAAGCATGTAGTGACTTATTGCAACGTCTTAATGTAGCGAAGAGAAATGAAAAGAATAGAAAAACGGAGATAAAAGAGCAAAAGGTAATTTAATATTTTTAAAATTTATGGAAAGCGTCTGAAATGCCTATAAATGCGGTGTTTGAGACGCTTGTATTTTATTTTTACAAAATTTATATAGGGAAAGAGATAAAGTAAAATCTTTAGAAAAATCAATTTTCCCCACTTACCATTAAGAAAAGGAGGTATTTGAGATGGATTTACAAGCAAAGGTAAAAGAACATCTAGCCGAAAATGGTATAAAGAAAAAGTATCTTGCATCTTTGATTGGTATTTATCCAACTCAATTATCGCAATGGCTGTCTGGACATTATACACTAACAAATATCCAGATAAAAAGAGTTGAAGATTTTTTGAGTGGTAAATCTCGATGATGTTATACTTTGTATTTATTGTTTTTCTAATTTTATGGTATAAAAACCCTTATAACAATACCATAAAAACAACTATGAGAGCAATGTGCAATATTACCAAATATCATCAATAAAAATCAGACAAAATTGACAAATACAGAGAAAGGAGTGTGACGCATGGTTTGATTAAGATTGATATTAGAAAGTTGCGGTTGCCGAATGGACGGACTTTTGAGCAACAGATGAAATATGAAGCCAAAAGATTCCTGAAAATCTTACAGGAAGAGATTGACGATTGGTATATGTCATATTCATCCGTAGTGTATCAAAGGACTTATGCAATGAGGGATTCCATATATGCGGAAGATGTTGTTGACATAGATACTTCTGGTATGCAACTTACAATAAAAATAAAACAAACAGATGCAGCCATGCACAAATCCCTATGGGGAGATAGTGAAGTAAACGCACTTCTTTTAATGAATGAAGGGTATCAGGTTAAAAGCGGATGGCATAAAGACATTCCCTATTTTGGCTACCGTGAAGGTGGTCATTTTCTGGAAAGAGCCGTTGAACGCTTTGAACAGGAAAACTACTTCAATATTAAAATTTATTTCGACTATTAAAAGGAGAACTACTTAAATATGGATACATCTAATAATCTATTTACATTAGGTTTAGACATATCTGCTACACAGGCGCAGATGGATAAACAATTAAAACAGATTGCCAAAGCATTATCTGACGGCAAATCTGTACAAGTGACAGGCGGTTTAAATTTAGAGCAGTCACAGAAACAAATTCAGTCGCAATTAAATATTATTGCAAAGAATTTGAAGGTAGGGGTGCAGATTGACGCTACTACAATTAAGCAACAGACAGATGCTATTAACAGGCAGTTATCTTCTGGGATCAATGCAACGGGTGTGAAGATTCCGTTTAAATTTGATTTGTCGGATGCAAACGCTGTAAAGCAGGAAATCAATAAAATTGTTGCAGAAATCACTAATAATCAAGGTAAATTAGTGAAATTCAAGATTAATGTTGATGACAACGGACAAGCTACAAGAGCGTTGCTTACATACAGAAATGAATTGAATGAGGTTACAAATGCCACATTAAAATTACAAAATGTAGGTAAGTGGTATGATTCAAATGGTGTTGAACATCATATTGTAAAATGGGCTGAAGGTCAGAAAACATTATCACAAAATATCGAGGCTACAGTAAAAGCCAATCAGAGACAAATTGAAAGTGACAATCAGGTGATCCGCAAGAAAGAAGAACTGATTGCACAAATGAAGTTATTAAATACGCAAGCTGAAAAAGCTGGTCTATCTCTTAATTCTGATAATCAAAACGCTTTCAAAGATTTATCTGTCAATGCTTCCACATTAGAAGATATTAAACAGTTAGAGAGTTATTTACGCTTGGCGAGAACAGAGTATCAGACTTTTAATGCTGAAATTTCTAAAGGTACTCATGCAAGTTCTTTGGAAACGATGAAGAACGCATTACAGAGTATGCCTAATGATATTGCATTATTAGAAGCACGTTTTAACTCTATCAAAATGCCGGAAAATGTAAGCATACAGATTGAACAGTTAAAAGCGGATTTACAGGCAATCAATAGTATTGCTGATCCAAATGAGAAGATTGCAAAATATAATGAAATGGTATCTTCTTTACAGAATTTACAGAAGCAGTATCAGATTACTTCACAGGAACAGAAGAATCTTAATGCTGACCAACAGGCAATGCAAGGTGCAGGCATATTAACAAATAGAATTATTACATGGATGAATGGTAATAGAGATGCCGCCGCACAGTATGATGCAGAGTTGAAGAAAATCATTATAGATTTGCAGAATTGTAATAATAAGACGGATTTAACTAAGCTACAACAGCAATTCAAGCAGATTCAAGTGCAGACACAAGCAACAAATTCAGCTTCACAAGGATTTTTCGGCAATTTAAAATCACAAGTGAAAAGTTCCATTGCTACAATGCTTAAATATCAGTTGGCATATATGATTATTCAGAAAACGATTCAAGCCATTAAATCAATGACTAAAGCGGTTTGTGAATTGGATGCAACTTTAACAGAATTTAACAAGGTTGCTGATTTGTCAACAGAGCAATTAGAAGAATTTGCGGATAAAGCGTTTGAAGTGGCTGATAAAATTGGACGTACTGGAAAAGACATGATAGAAGCCGCTACAGAATTTAAACGTGCCGGATATGATCTTGAGCAGAGTTTGGAAATGGGCAATGCAGCGTTGGTAATGACGAATGTTGCAGATGGAATTAACCAGACAAGCGATGCAGCAGGTACGCTTATCAGTGTGCTAAAAGGATTCAATATTTCGGATGCAGATATTATGAGCATTGTTGACAAAATGAACAGTGTATCGAACCAGTCACCAGTGGGATTTGATAATTTGGCTGATGGTTTGGAACGTGTTTCAGGAACAATGTCACAGGCTGGAAACAGCATAGATGAAACAATCGGTTTGCTTACAGGTGGTTTTGCCCAACTTCGGAATATGGAGAAGGTATCTACTGGACTTATCACCATCTCACAAAGGTTAAGAGCCGTTGATGAGGATGGAGAAGAAATAGATGGATTCAGTGCAGAATTAGAGGAAGCATTTGGTTCAATAGGTGTGGCTATTGAAGATACAAATGGAGAATTGAGAAGCACTTATGCCATTATGTCAGACTATGCGAAAGTATTCCCAGAACTTACAAGTGAGCAGAAACAGTATTTTGCAGAATTAGCTTCGGGGAAAAGACAAGTTAATGTTTTCAATGCGATTATTCAGCAAATGGCTGATGTAGATAAAGCGGTAGAACAATCTATTGACAGTGTTGGCGCAGCCGAAAGGGAAAATGAGATTTATCGTCAGAGCATACAGGGATTGAAAAATGAATTTGACAATCAGTTTCAGATGCTTGCAACAGAAGTGATTTCATCCGATTGGATTAAAGATTTAATCAGTGCTGGTACTGATCTTCTGGAAGTATTAGCGAATATTGTCAAGCAGGATGATTTAATAAGTGGAACAATAGGTATCATTACAGATGGAATAAAAGGTTTAGCGAGCATTATCAAAGATATTTCAGGCAATGACTTCATGGGTTCTCTAATAAAAGGATTCCTGACATATAAGACAGTAACAAAAGGGATTGATATATTCAACTTCTTCAAAGGAAAATCTGATAGTAAAAGAGCTATGGACGCATTTTTCCAGAGTGCATTAAATGGAACAATGCAAGTGAAGGATGGCTTTTTACAGATTGGAGAAGCTGAAAGACAGATATTTAATAATAAGACATCTTCAGGTTTTGGTAAACAAGTGTTATTACTTGTTTCGTAATGTATCTTAAAACGAAACAGAGTGGCGATTTAGTGAGACCCACCCCTCTAAGATCATATAATAATGCCATATGATTAACGGACGGGAGCGCAGCCACTATAAATAAGCGGAAACCTTTAATTGAAATAAATTATAAAAACCGAATATGCGGGGAAGATACTAAAAACAATACACCAAAGCGGAACTGGAAACGGTAGACGTAATGTGTGGGGAAAGCCCAGAAAAAACGTATTGTTTGGTACATGGTGAGAGCCTAAATGCCTGCCGTTGATTTTGTAATAGATAATGCCTAGATTTTGATCAATGGATAAATTATGGTATCAGTCTATAGGTAAGCTGTTGGATATTTGAATAGCTGAACGCAGGGGAGTTCCTAAGTCGTATATACGATAAAAATATGGCTATTGGATGTGCAGAAGTTGTATTACTGTCTATTGCTGACTTCCAAAAACAGAATAGATAAAAGGCGTAATAGACTTAAAATATATAGCTGGAAATACCCTCAGTGAACTGACAAGGTTGAGCAGTATACAGGCGTAATTGTATGTTGCTTTGATATACAGTCCGTACACGTTCATCTATATTTATCATTTGTTAATAGATGAATAAGGCAAAGTTTAAAGACTAGCTTGCACATAATGATTTTATCAGAATGTTAATTTATATTCTGCAAATTCATTCTATGCTTTTGCATAATTTGACACGGAATGAATGAACGATTGTTTTTTGGAGAAACAAATTCGTTTGAAAATAAATATATTCACATTAGAGTGTGGTAGGAATTTCTGATGTGTAGATGCTAATTGCATTTAGCATATAGATAGTAGACAGATGCGTTGTGGATCGTATCAGATAAGTACAAGATAAGCTATTGATTGGTGGTGCTTGAAGTAACTTGTTTTGTACTTATCGTGTTTATTAGGAAAATGTGTGTTTGAAAATTTCAAGCATAGATTTTTCTGATAAAAAAATATTTGCTATTTTTTAAAATTCAGAAAATTAAATTTGAGGTGTAAACAATGGGATTTTTATTGATTAGGAACATTAGGGATGGGTAGTCAAAATTTATCAAAAGTAAACAGACAATAATAAAAAATGGAGGAAAAATCAAAGTGGAAAAACAGAATAAAGAAGTGAAGAAGATTTATTTTGAATCAGTAAGTTTATTTAAGGAGTTGGTAGAAGGTAATCAATTAAAAAATCTAAGAAGTGTAAAATCAAATCCGTATCCGTCATATTGTTTTCTTGCAACTAGGAAGGTAATGGATATAGTCAGTGAATTTATTGTCAATCACAATATGAAATGTGACAGAACGGTTGATGATTCATGGGAAGATTTTGAAAAGTTGGTGGTTAATGCAGAATCTAAACCAGATACGATTGTTACAAGAAATTTGCGAGTAGTAAAACGTGCTGTATCTGAAGGATATGGGAATATGTTGAAAAGGACTTTAGTAGATCAGCATAAGAAAAAGACTTTTGTATTCTATGCTAATGATAGGATTGCAGAAATCAAGGCAGAAGAAGACGCTAAGAGCCAGGAAAGATACGAACAAAGACCAAAAGCAGATATAACGCCTGTAGATATGAAAGAAAAAAAGAAGAATATAGATACAGAGATGTCAAAACTAATTAAGAAAGCTATGGAGGAACAGAAATAATGAATAAAGGTACATACAAGAATTTTAATGGTGAAACAGTAGAATTTAACTATGAAAGTGAACTATCTTTGAGCCAGAAAGCAAATTTTGTCATGGAAGTAGCAGGAATGATTGTATCAGGCACTATTGGATATGCGTATATCTTAAAGGAAGCAATTTTCAATTACTGTCTTGTGAAATATTTTACGGATATTGTCTTATTTGAGAATGACGAAGATTTTAGTCTTGATATGATTGACGCATTTATGAAAGGCAATAGAGAAACAGTTATTGACACTATAACAAAAGCAATGGGAGAAGATGCGTTTAATGAACTTTCAAAGGCTTGTGATGAAGCTATCGAGTTTAGAAAAGCACATTTTTCTGATTATAAGGAAGAAATTTCAGATCTTTTACAGTTGGTAAGAGAGTTTGTCGTAAAGCCTGATTATCTGAATGAACTTCTGATTGCCCTTACAAATGCAGTAAATTCCTTTGCTGATAAAGGTGATATTGATATGGATGTTGTCAATAAACTGGTTGATGTTCTTCCTGTAATGAAAGAATTGGGAAGTAAAGAAGTAGCAAAAGCGATTGTAGAAGAATTTCACCAGAATACACCGACTGAAAATGTTGAAGAGAAGCCAAAAGCTAAACGTGGAAGACCAAAGAAAGATAACAATTTGGAAGTAGTGAAGTAATGGAACTGAATAAAGAAGAAATAATCAAAGATGGTGAAAATCTATTTTCAGTATTTTGTGTGTTGGGAAGTGTGGTATATGTCAAGCGAGTGTTTGATGTAAACAGTAGCCCCTCATATAAACTGGAAGAAGTGTTAAAACACTATCGCAAGATAGAAATTATGGAGAAGTAAATATTTGTAAAGTAACTTGTTGATTAGTCGAGGTAAGGACATGGTTACTTAATCGTGTCCTACCTATATATTTATTGTATGATGAATTTTGAAAAGTGAATATTATGGTGCTGAAATGATATAGCATCTTCTTTATATTGTAGAATTTTAAGACAAAACGGAGGAACCGGTTATAAGTACAGAAAATAGATTACAGCTTCCTTGGTGGCAGAAATATACGCTTAGTCTTACAGAATCAGCAGAGTATTTCGGAATTGGATATAAGAAGTTGGCAAAATTCGTAGATGAACACAAGGATGAGAAGTTCATTTTATGGAATGGAACAAGGGCGCAAATTAAGCGTGTCATGTTTGAACAATATGTTAATGAACATATGGACGCTATTTAATACTTAGATGGATGGAAATAGAAAAACGGATGATGGATTTTGAGCCGGATGTGTGGTATTATGGGAAGTATCATACAGATGGCTCTTGTTATATGAAAGGAGCGAGTGAACATTGTCAGATGTTATTAGACGAGATAGTAAAGGTCGAAAACTATGGGCAGGAGAGAGTCAGGAAAAAGATGGGAGATATAAGTACAGATATATTGATAAGTCAGGTGAAAGAAAATCAGTATATAGTTGGAAACTGACTGAATCAGACGTAATACCCAAAGGTAGGCGTAAAGATATTTCCCTGAGAGAAAAAGAAAAACAGATTCAAAAGGCTTTAGATGATTACATTATGCCGAATGGTGGGAATACTACGGTACTTGAATTAGTAGAAAAGTATATTTCTCAGAAGCGTGGTGTAAAGCATAATACTAAGGCAGGTTATAACTTTGTAATCAACGTCATAAAGAAAGAGGATTTCGGCAAGAAACGAATTGATACTGTCAGAATATCAGATGCTAAGGAATGGCTAATCAAGCTACAGTCTGAAGATGGCAGAGGTTATAGTTCTATTCATACCATAAGGGGAGTAGTCAGACCAGCTTTTCAAATGGCAGTAGAGGATGATTTGATCCGCAAGAATCCGTTTGAGTTTCAACTTGCTACAGTAGTGGTGAATGATTCAGTTACGAGAGAAGCAATCACCAGAGAACAGGAAAGGGCATTTTTGAACTTTGTCAAAGTTGATAAGCACTTTTCCAAATATTATGAGGGCATCTTTATCTTATTCAAAACTGGACTTCGTATCTCTGAATTTTGTGGATTGACAAAAGATGATATTGATTTTGTGGATAATAAAATCAGAGTCGATCATCAATTACAGAGGAAAAGGGATATGGAATATGTCATAGAAACGCCTAAGACAGAAAAAGGCGTGAGATATGTGCCTATGTCTGATGAAGTGAGGGAATGTTTTAAACGTATTTTGGAGAACCGCAAGAAACCAAAGATTGAACCTATGATTGATGGCAAGTGCGAATTTCTGTATCTGGACAAAAACAATATGCCTATGGTTGCTTTACATTGGGAGAAATACTTTCAACATATCCGTGAGAAGTATAATAAGATTTACAAGAAAGAGCTTCCAGTGATTACCCCTCATGTAGCAAGGCATACGTTTTGTAGTAATATGGCAAAGTCGGGTGTTAATCCTAAAAAATTGCAGTACATTATGGGACATTCAGATATCGGTGTAACGCTCAATACATATACTCATTTGCAGTTTGAAGATCTGGGTGAAGAGATGGAAAAGGTATGCGAAGGATAGCGTGGTCTACAAATGTTGAATTTAGACCAATTTATAGACCAAACGATTGACAATCTATGCCGAGTTATACCCAATTATACCGAAATAAGTAAAAATGTATCTGCCACAAGCAAAACGTAAACATAACTGAAATCCTTGAAAATACAGCAAAATCAAGCATTTACGGAGGTTTTAGCAACATGATAAAAATATTATTCGTTTGCCACGGCAATATTTGCCGCTCTCCCATGGCCGAGTTTGTACTAAAGGATATGGTAAATAAGAAAGGACTTACAGACAATTTTCACATTGCCTCTGCAGCCACCAGCACCGAGGAAATCGGCAACCCGGTTCATTATGGAACCAGAAATAAGCTGGCTTCCTATGGCATCAGTACAGCCGGAAAAATCGCAATCCGCATGAAAAAGCAGGATTACAAAGCGTACGATTATCTCATTGGGATGGATGATTGGAACATTCAAAATATGCAGAAAATCACAGGCGGCGATCCTGACCGGAAAATATACAAGTTGCTTGAATTTGCAGGCAGCTCAAGAGACATCGCAGACCCATGGTATACCGGAAATTTTGATATAACCTATGAGGATATTGTGGAAGGATGTGAGGCCTTCCTGAAAATGATTGAAAAAACATGCTATTAGTAGGGAATATCCTGTTCCTCGCGGTTATCAGGTAGAATGATAGTTCGTTCAATTTTGTCCGTCTGTTATTCGTTTAATAGTTGCGGCAAATTCGTAGCAGATTTGCCGCAACTTGGTTTATGAAAACTTCTTAAACCGCCAAACCGTTTGATTTTACTGATTTTTATTATCTTTTTTATAGAAACGTTCTCTCTGTTCCTGGTAAAATAAAGCTGCCAAACAATCATTTTCACACAAACGGAAAAGAGAAGTTATGTCTGTAAAATACATACCATCAGCTCTCTTTAAAGGCCCCCTTTTCTGACTGTCAGGATTCTTTCTTTGACGATACATCTTCCTTTTTCAGCTCCTTGAGGAGCATTTTGATATCTCCGAATTCATATTTTCTGTTTTCTATAACGCTTTGTACCCAAAGAAATCAATTTTTAAGCCTGCTGTATGCAAGATTGAATAAAGCCGTGCTCAAATGGTAATTTTACCGATCACCGACACGTTTTCTCTCTATTAAAACGCAATACGCAATAGAAGCTAAGCTCCTAAGCTTGTACAGAACCTTGCTGAGCACACACACATAAACGGGTGGCGTTTTTATCAGGTCAGTTCAAGTAATATTTCCCCGTCTGAGCTGGTGTTTTACTTTGCCGGCACACAGCGTCCTTGAAAAGTGATTTCCGTGAGCCTTCGGCAGGATAAACTTTTAAAGTTACAAAAATGTTACGGAACATAAAATCAAAACTTTCTGTTCCCTTTTTTGTCTCATATTGGTATATTTGTTTTATAATACTTATATCAGGAGGGCTTATGGTAAAGAAATCAACGAGACTGGAAGAACTCCATAACACATTCCAAGAAAATGGAATATCTCCGGAAACGGTCATGCAAAACGACAGTCTGATCAGGGAAATCAAAAAGCATGCAGATGAAGTGCGGGATTACCGCCATCCATCTTATGTCCGGCATCGGCTGGGGGATATCATCATGATTGTCTTCTTTGCGGTGCTGGGGAATGCAGATGAATGGGCGCAGAGATCGAAGCATTTGCAAAGGTGAAGGAAAGTGGCTTAGAAAGTACCTGGACCTTCCCAACGGGGTACCTACTGACGACACTTACCGTGTCGTGTTCAGTAATATCTGCACAGACCATTTCTTCCAGGTCACCACAGGAATTCTGCTGGGCACCATTGACGGAATTATCGAGCTGGCCGGGAAGCAGGATAATATATATGAAAAAAGCGTGGTTTCCATAGACGGGAAAGTAAGCTGTGGCTCGGGCAGGAAAGAAACGGTGGAAGGAAAGGTGAGGGCCCTGCAGCCCCTGAACGTTTATTCAGACGACTATGGCATGTGCCTTGCCCAGAAATTTATAAAGGAAAAAACCAACGAGATACCTGCAGCCTAGGAACTGCTGGGAGTTATGGACCTGAAAGGAACCATAGTGACCGCTGATGCCATGAACTGTCAGAAAGGGACTGCGGAGGTAATTATAGAAGGGAAGGGGGATTATGTCCTTGTCCTGAAGGGGAACCAGGGTCTTTTACATGAAGAAGTGCGGGCTTATTTTGACGGGGACTGCAGGGAAACCCTGAAAGGGAAGCCAGGGTGTTACAAAAAGACTGTGGAAGCGGAGCACGGAGGAGTTGCTGTCAGGGAATACTATATCACAGAAGACACGGACTGGTTCAGCGAAAAGAAGAAGTGGAAAGGGCTGAAGAGTTTCGGAATGGTACGTAAAAAGCAGAAGATACGTGACGGGACGCAGGAAGATGAGTTACGCTGTTACATATGCAGCATAGAAGAAAATGCAGAAGAATTTGAAAGGGCAGCCAGAAGGCACTGGGGAGTGGAGAACAAGCTGCACTGGCAGCTGGATTTCACATTCCGGGACGACAAAAATACAAGCATGGCAAAGACAGGAGCAAAAAAACGCCAGATTATGAAGAAGATAGTTCTGTCAATTCTGTCGCTGGTGAAAAGCAGCTATAAGTTGAGCATGAAAAAGATTCGTTATGTACTGTCATTGGATTATGAGAATGAAATAGAAAAAATGCTGTATTTCTTTATATTTTTAACGAACACCAAATGGTGTTGCTTTGCATAACAGTTTATAAGTTTAATCTGGAGCCTTCGGCCAAATAACTTGACACATCTTTGCACGTTTACTAAGATAAATGAAATGGCTTTATATAGTAGGATGATGTAAATTGAAATAGGGAATGTGTTTCCTGCATGTACAGTTTGCATGTGGGAAAGAGGGGAGGGGCAGGATGATTTTTGAAATAGACCAAACACAAACAGCGGCGCCTTTATTTGAAGGCTGGCAGGAAAGCGTGATATGGTCGTGTTTACAAAACGTGATGGGAAAGCTTTATGGAGATGCAAAGGAAAATCCCGTATCTGCTATGATTTTGCTGGGCGATTTTGGTTTTCCGGCAGGAAAGCCCAGTCAGGAGCTGATTTTAGAGGGACCGAAAATGTACGGACAGTGGGCGAACACAGTTGACGGTGCAAAGGGCCATGTGACGGGCGAAGAAAACAGGATGGAGGGAATTATCGTTCCGCAAAATAAAGCCTGGGCGGATTTGATAGAAGAAAACTACGGAGAAAAGGCAAAGAAAGTAACCCGGTACGCCATAAAGAAAGAGCCGGGTATTTTTGACAGAGATAAACTGCAGAAGGTGGTGGATGGACTGCCTGAGGGTTATGAGCTGAAAATGATAGATGAGGAATTATTTCACCGCTGCGGAAAAATACAGTGGTGCAGGGACTGGGTATCAAACTATGAAAATTATGCTATGTATCAAAAGTATGGATTGGGGGCCGTGGTATTAAAGGGTGGAGAGCCTGTTTCAGGCGCCGCCTCTTATTCCGGTTTTTTGGGCGGTATAGAAATTGAGATCGATACCAGAGAAGATTACCGGAGAAAAGGCCTTGCTTATATTTGTGGAGCAAAGTTGATTTTAGAATGCCTATCCCGGAACTGGTACCCCAGCTGGGATGCACAGAATAAGTGGTCGGTAGCCCTGGCAGAAAAACTGGGATATCATTTTGACCATGAATATACGGCTTATGAAATTTATACTTAGGAACTGTAAAGGCTAATCCTCTAACAGTTCCTTGGGGAATTAGTAAAAGATAAATGGCACATATATGATGCCTTAACGATATTTACGCACAGCAAACATACACAAAAGTGTCTGGACCGCCTGGCTGGCCAAAATCCCCCAAAGGTACCCGTGAATGCCCAAAATGGGAATTCCCCAAAAGACAAAAGCAAGCCTTACCAGCAGACTGAGCATACTGTAGACAAAGGTAAGGCCTGTTTTGCCAAGGCCGTTTAGAATGCTGTTCAGTGTGCTGGCAATATACATAAGAGGGCACAGAAAGCTCAGGATAATGATAAAACTTCCCGCAAGGGTGTTTTGATAGAGCAGATTTCCAAGGAATTTTCCTGTGCACAGGAAAACGGAGGTACATAAAATACCTAAAAGAAATCCATAACGTATACATTTGTTTACGGCTTTTTTGATGGTATTTCTATTGTTGGAAGCCTCAGCTTCAGAGACAATGGGCAATAGTAATACGCAGATAGAATTGGTGATTGCCCCGGGAAAAAAGATCAGAGGCATAGCCATTCCGGTAAGGACACCGTAAATGCTTAAGGCGGTGGCGTTATCATAACCGTAATGGATTAGCCGGTTGGGGATAAAAATGGCTTCTACACTTTGTAAAAAGTTGATGATGACCCGGTTTAAGGACAGAGGTATGGCAAGCATGAGAAGTCCCTTAGATGCCGTTAAGAAGGCGGGAAGGTCAAGGGAAAAAAGAGGTCCGTAGTTTTTAGGAACCACATTGGCAAAATGAGCCCGCACAGCAATGAGGGAAACCAGCATAGAAGCGCTTTCGCCGATTACAAGTCCTACCACGGCAAAGCTGATGGTGGGCGTCAGGTTGTGTTTCAGGCAGAAATAATAGATAGCGTAAACGCTGCCTACGCGTACTACCTGCTCGGAAAGCTGGCATAGAGCGGGCACGGCAGTCTGTCTTATGCCATAAAAATAGCCGTTGATACAGGAATGGACAGTGGCCATGGGGATAGATAAGGCGATAATCCGCAACAAAGGCGCGGTACGGCTTTCCATTAAAAAATAAAGGGCGATTTCGTCTGCATAACAATAAATCCCAACCGTGCACATAAAAGAAAGAAGCATGGAAAGGATAAATCCTGCGGATAAATGCAAAACAGACGACCGGTAATCCTTAGAGATGGTTTCCCCGGCCACATATTTCGAGATTGCTGTCTGCATTCCCGCTACGGTCAGGGAAAAGGAGAGCGCAAGAACCGGAGAAATCAGCTGATAAATGCCCATACCTTCAGGACCAAATAACCGGGATAAAAAGATTCGGTAGAAGAAGCCGATAAAACGGCTGGCAAAGCCGGTGATTGTTAGAATAAGAGTTCCTGTTATCAGAGGATTGCTTTTTCGGGAGATGAACATATATTACCATCCAAAGGCGCAGCTTTTCAGGCCGGCCAATCTAGTTGTTGATAAAAATATATGCCGCTGCCTTCATTGACAGAACAGGCATTGAATGTTATCATGGGAAAGAAAAACCTAGTAAAACGATAGGAATAGTGAAAGGGGTTATCAATGGATAAATTTAATAAGTTTATATATTTGGATAATGCAGCTACCACAAAAACGGCGCCGGAAGTAGTAAACGCTATGATTCCTTTTTTTTCTGAAAATTATGGAAATGCCAGCAGCATTTACCGGTTGGGGACAGAAAGCAAAAGAGCGATTATGCAGTCCCGGGAAATCATAGCCAAAAGCTTGAATGGGGATCCGGCCGAAATCTATTTTACCGCAGGCGGAACCGAGTCTGACAATTGGGCCTTAGTAGCGGCAGCGGAATTAAGCGAGGCAAAGGGCGGGCACATCATCACTTCAAAGATTGAACATCATGGGGTGCTTCACACCTGTGAATATCTGGAAAAAAGAGGATATGATGTAACTTATGTTGATGTGGATGAAAAGGGAATTATCAATCTGGCGGACTTAAAGAAAGCGATTCGCAAGGACACGATTTTAATTTCCGTGATGTTTGCCAACAATGAAATCGGTACCATTCAGCCCATCAAAGAAATCGGGGAGCTTGCAAAAGAAAATGGTATCTTGTTCCACACAGATGCGGTGCAGGCCTATGGACATCTGGCGATTGACGTAAAGGAGCTTAATATTGACCTTTTAAGCGCCAGCGGCCACAAACTGAACGGCCCTAAGGGAATTGGGTTTTTATATATAAGGAAAGGAGTAAAGATTCGTTCCTTTATCCATGGCGGTGCCCAGGAGAGAAGCAGGCGGGCCGGAACGGAAAATGTACCGGGAATCGTAGGTCTTGGCGTAGCGGCAAAGCTTGCCTTTTCCCAGCTAGAGCAGCGTGCAGCGAAGGTGCAGAAGCTTCGGGATTATCTAATTGAGCAGATTGAAAAAGAGATTCCATACTGCCAGCTAAATGGAGACAGAGAAAAGAGACTTCCAAACAATGTCAATTTCAGTTTCCGGTTTATTGAGGGTGAATCTTTGCTGATTATGCTGGATATGAAAGGAATTTGTGCGTCCAGCGGTTCGGCATGTACGTCCGGTTCCCTGGAGCCTTCCCATGTGCTTCTGGCAATCGGACTGCCACATGAAATCGCACATGGATCATTGCGGCTTACTTTGAGCGAAGATAATACTATGGAAGAAATAGATGAGACGGTTGTGGCTGTTAAAGAGGCAGTGGGCAAATTGCGGCAGATGTCTCCTTTGTATGAAGACTTTATAAAGAATTAGAAGATACCCTGGAAAATGATCGCATTGGAAGGCGTTATTTGCCTATGCTAAGGGCAATTCTGAAACATGTTTTAGGAAAATGAAAGAGAGGAAAGAATATGTATAGTGAAAAGGTAATGGACCATTTTACAAATCCCCGCAATATGGGGGAGCTTGAGAACCCCAGTGGAGTGGGCACTGTTGGAAACGCCAAATGTGGGGATATTATGAGAATTTATTTGGACATTGACGAAAATCATGTCATTCAGGATTGTAAATTCAAGACCTTCGGGTGCGGGGCGGCAGTTGCCACCAGCAGCATGGCAACAGAACTGGTGAAGGGTAAAACCATCGAGGAGGCCCTTACCGTAACCAACAAGGCGGTTATGGAGGCCCTTGACGGTCTGCCGCCTGTGAAGGTACACTGTTCTTTGCTTGCGGAGGAGGCGATCCATGCGGCGCTTTGGGATTATGCTAAGAAAAATAATATTGTAATAGAAGGACTAAAAGAACCGAAGCAGGATATCAGCGAGGAAGAACATGAGGAAAAACTTGAGGAAGAAGAATATTGACTCCCATAAATAGGATGATATGAATATGAAAGAAAAAGTAGTGGTGGGCATGTCCGGCGGAGTTGACTCTGCCGTGGCAGCTTATCTATTAAAAGAACAAGGATACGAAGTGATTGGGGTCACCATGCAGATTTGGAATGAGGATGCATCTCATGCAGAGGAAAACGGGGGCTGCTGCGGACTGTCTGCTGTGGAGGATGCAAGGCGGGTTGCAGATGCCCTTAACATACCCCATTATGTCATGAACTTTAAAAGAGAATTTCAGAACAAAGTGGTAAATTATTTCATCTCCGAGTATCTTTTGGGAAGGACGCCGAACCCCTGCATTGCCTGCAACCGGTATGTGAAGTGGGAATCCCTTCTTAAACGGAGTATGGAAATAGGGGCGGATTACATTGCTACGGGACATTATGCCAGAGTGGAAAGGTTGACAAACAGAAGGTATGCGGTGCGCAATTCCATCACGGCCAAAAAGGACCAGACCTATGCGCTTTATAATTTAAACCAATTTCAGCTGTCACATACTTTAATGCCGGTGGGAGACTATACAAAGGATGAAATACGGAACCTTGCGAAAGAAAAGGGATTGCCGGTGGCGGGGAAACCTGACAGCCAAGATATCTGCTTTGTGCCGGACGGTGATTATGCAGGTTTTATCACAGATGTTGTACCGGATAAAATACCGGGGCCGGGAAATTTCGTATCAAAGGAAGGGGCCATACTGGGAACTCATAAAGGCGTGATCCACTACACAGTGGGGCAGCGCAAAGGCCTGGGTCTTTCCATGGGGCATCCGGTTTTCGTATCTGAACTACGTCCAGATACCAACGAAGTGGTAATTAGTGACAGGGATGTTTTCGCCACAGAACTTACCTGTAATCAAATCAACTTTATGGGAATGGAAAATTTGGAAAAACCCCGCAGACTGTGGGCAAAGGTGCGGTATGCCCATCAGGGCCAGTGGTGCACGGCCCGCCAAATGAAGGAGGATGAAATATATGTGTCCTTTGAACAGCCTGTCCGGGCTGTTACACCGGGACAGGCTGTGGTTTTTTATGATGGAGAATATGTGATGGGAGGCGGAACAATTTTACAGACTAAGAGAGAATAGCTCTGGCGTGGAGAAAAGCTCTAAGATGTCAAAATATGCCTTTTTGAATGTAGGCTTTGCAAGAAGGAACCACCACATTTGCTCCACAAAACAGTATACAGAATGAGCTAATGCATGACAATACGGACACTGTTTTTGAAAACGTATGTTATCGATGAAAAACCGGTTTTAAAATACAAGATTTATCATGACCCAAAAGCCGTCCGATTTAAAATAACAGCAGATATATATTAAAAACGGTGAAATTCCGGCATTCTTTTTTCAAAAACAGTGTAATATTTAAAACCGCACTGGGTAAGAATTTCGGCGGCGCGGTCAAAGCCTCTGGCAATGTCCTTAGGCGCATGGGCATCGGAGCCTATTGTGATGATTTCGCCGCCAAGCTCTTTATAGCGTTTTAAAACGCTTGTGCAGGGATTTAACTCTTTCAGCTGGTAGCCTATGGCTCCTGTGTTGACTTCGAGCCCCTTCCCCTTTTCGATTAAGGTTTCCAGAATCCTGTCAAAGATATCTTTATATTTATCGTAACTATAGTTTTCATCCTTGGTTTTCCCATAACGGACCACATAATCCAAATGGCCGTAAACATCAAAATTATCAAAAGCCTTCAAATTATCCAAAATAGAAGTAAAGTATTCTCTGTAGGCTTCTTCCTGGCTGCGCCCTTTATAAAAATCCGGGAAATAAGGGTCCCTTCGGTTGCACAGGTGGGAGGAGGCTATGATGAAATCGAAATCGTAGCTTTTGGCATATAAGGCCAATGTCCGGCGGATATGGGGCTGGACACCTAATTCCACACCAAAAAGCAGCCTGATTTTCCCGGCATATTTTTCTTTGCACCGAATCAGTTCGTACAGATAGGAATCGGTGTTTAATTCAAACATACCTTCTTCTTCAGGATTTTCGTATACATAATCCGGATCCATGTGCTCCGTAATACACATGGTCTTAAGTCCAAGGGCAATGCCTTTTAAAATCGTTTCTTCCATGGGGGCGGTGGAATCACCGGAAAAAGAGGTGTGCAAATGTAAATCCGCTTTAATAGCCATAATATGATTCTCCTTAAATGAAAAATATAAAAAATGAATATGGGTGGATATTGTTCTTCAAATTTATAAAAATTATATTAAAAATATTAGGAAATGACAATTATTTTTCATTTACATCTTGAACTTTTTGGACAAATTAGGTAAAATAATCCTGCTGATAAAATTTTGACAATCGAAACAGATTGCAAAATAAAAGAGGAATAATTAATCAAATTCAGGAGGGAACTAAAAATGGCAGTAAGAGTAGCGATTAATGGTTTTGGCCGTATTGGTCGTCTTGCATTCAGACAGATGTTTGATGCAGAAGGTTATGAAGTAGTAGCAATCAACGACTTGACAAGTCCTGAGATGCTTGCTCATTTATTAAAGTATGACACCGCACAGGGTAAATACAAATACGCAGACAGCGTATCCTACGGAGAGGATTCCATCACAGTGAATGGAAAGACCATCACAATCTACAAAGAAGCTGATGCTAAGAACCTTCCTTGGGGAGAATTAAAAGTTGACGTTGTTCTGGAATGTACAGGTTTCTATACATCCAAAGCAAAAGCAAGCGCACATATCGAAGCTGGCGCACGTAAGGTAGTTATTTCCGCACCTGCAGGAAATGATCTTCCTACTATCGTTTACAATGTAAACCATACAACATTAAAGGCAGAAGATACAGTCATTTCCGCTGCATCCTGTACAACAAACTGCCTGGCTCCTATGGCTAAGGCATTAAATGATTTATGCCCTATCATGAGTGGTATCATGACAACCGTTCATGCTTACACAGGCGATCAGATGATTCTTGACGGCCCTCAGAGAAAAGGCGACAAGAGAAGAAGCCGTGCAGGCGCTCAGAATATCGTTCCTAACTCAACAGGTGCTGCTAAGGCAATCGGCCTTGTTATCCCTGAATTGAACGGCAAACTGATTGGTTCCGCTCAGCGTGTTCCTACCCCTACAGGTTCTACAACCATCTTAGTTGCAGTTGTTAAGGGCGCAGTTACCAAAGAGCAGATCAACGATGCTATGAAAGCAGCATCCACAGAGTCCTTCGGTTATAACACAGACGAAATCGTTTCTTCTGATGTTATCGGAAGCACATTCGGTTCTATCTTTGATGCTACACAGACAATGGTAGCTCCTATGGAAGATGGAAATACTCAGGTACAGGTTGTTTCCTGGTATGACAATGAGAATTCTTACACAAGCCAGATGGTAAGAACAATCAAATACTTCTCTGAGTTAGCATAATATAAAGCTCACATGCAGTGATGCTTGGCAAAGACCTTAAGGGTCCGGTCTTATGGACCGGACCTTTATTACAATAAGCCATCGGGCGAAGCAAGGTAGTGCCTGTTTCATATGAAAGATGTTTGGCGGATCCTGGCAGCTGTTGTTGATAGAAAGCTGTTCTGGGAAACGGGACAGAGTTTGATTTATAAAATGAATTGTGGAGGAATGAATCATGGGATTAAATAAGAAATCAGTTGATGATATCAACGTAGCAGGAAAGCGCGTACTTGTAAGATGCGATTTCAACGTACCTCTTAAAAACGGTGAGATTACAGACGAAACACGTATCGTTGCAGCCCTTCCTACAATCAACAAGTTATTAAAAGACGGCGGAAAAGTAATTCTCTGCTCTCATCTTGGCAAAGTGAAAAACGGCCCTAACGAAGGCGAATCATTGGCGTCTGTTGCTAAGAGGCTTTCCGAAAAACTTGGCAAGGACGTTAATTTCGTTGCAGATTATAATGTAACTGGCGAGGCTGCTACGGCAGCGGTTGCTGCTATGAAGGAAGGAGATGTGGTTCTGCTTCAGAATACACGTTTCCGTGGCAAAGAAGAGACAAAGAACGGCGAAGAATTCAGCAAAGAGTTAGCTGACTTAGCTGATGTCTATGTTTGCGATGCTTTTGGTTCTTCCCATAGGGCACATGCATCTGTTGCAGGCGTAACAGAGTGCATTCGTGCAAAGGGCGGCGAGTGTGCAGTTGGATATTTGATGCAGAAGGAAATTGATTTCCTTGGAAATGCAGTGGAAAATCCTGTAAGGCCTTTCGTTGCAATCCTTGGCGGAGCTAAAGTGGCGGATAAGCTTAACGTTATCAACAACCTGCTCGAAAAATGCGATACCCTGATTATTGGCGGCGGTATGGCTTTCACCTTCTTAAAAGCACAGGGCTATGAGATTGGAAAATCTCTGGTAGATGATGAGAAGCTTGATTACTGTAAGGAAATGATGGATAAGGCGCAGAAGCTTGGAAAGAAATTGCTGCTTCCTGTAGATACCACAATTGCAGCTTCTTTCCCGAACCCGATTGACGCTGAAATTGAAGTGTCCGTTGTTGACGCTGACAAGATTCCTGCTGATATGGAAGGACTTGATATTGGACCTAAGACAGCGGAATTATATGCAGATGCCGTTAAGTCTGCTAAAACCGTTGTCTGGAATGGACCTATGGGTGTATTTGAGAACCCTGTTCTTGCGAAAGGCACCATTGCAGTTGCAAAATCCCTTGCAGAGACAGACGCAACAACGATCATTGGTGGCGGCGATTCCGCAGCGGCAGTTAACCAGTTAGGCTTTGCTGACAAGATGAGTCACATTTCCACAGGCGGCGGCGCTTCTCTTGAGTTCTTAGAAGGTAAGGAGCTTCCCGGCGTAGCTGCAGCGGATGATAAATAAAATCCCGCAAACTTTAAAACCTTTTAAAGCATATCTGTGTTTGATGTCTGCCGGTATTGGTTTAGGCCTTCTGTGCCTTATGTATTTGTTTTATGTGACCATTGTAAAATGGGCGGCTTTAAAAGTAGAGGCATCAGGAGAAAAAACAATGACGGTTGCCGGAATAGTAGCGGTGACAATGGGAAATGTTGTATGTTCTGATGATGAATGTGTGGCGGTCGAATACTATTATGAATGGGATGGCGCTGTTTATATGTGGGTTTCGGCATTTGCGAATGCAGATTACGCTGTAAATACCAAAGTCCCTGTTACTTATTGCCTGGGAATGGGAATCGGCTCTTGCTTTGTGGTAGGTTTTTTGAAAAAATACATGCTGATTTTAGGTGTAATAGCATTTATCCTGTTTGTGTCAGGATATATTATGAATTTGAAAAGGAAGGAAATAAGAAAATGGCAAGAAGAAAAATTGTAGCCGGCAACTGGAAGATGAATATGACTCCCAGTGAGGCAGTAAAATTATGTGGTGAATTAAAGGATTTGGTTAAATCTGATGATGTAGATGTGGTTTACTGCGTTCCGGCAATTGATATTGTACCCGTTGTGGAAGCTGTTAAGGGAACCAACGTTGAGGTTGGCGCTGAAAATATGTACTTTGAAGAAAAAGGCGCATACACAGGCGAGATTTCGGCAGCTATGATCAAGGATGCAGGCGCAAAGTATGTGATTATCGGGCATTCCGAGAGACGTGATTACTTTAAAGAGGATGATGCTTTATTAAACAAGAAAGTAAAGAAAGCATTTGAAGCTGGCCTTACGCCAATCCTTTGCTGCGGCGAGACCTTAGAACAGAGAGAGATGGGGATTACCCTTGACTGGATCCGTATGCAGATCAAATCTGACCTTGTTGGCATCAGCGCAGATCAGGTTGCATCTATGGTTATCGCTTATGAGCCTATCTGGGCAATCGGAACAGGCAAGACAGCTACCACCGAGCAGGCGCAGGAAGTTTGTAAGGCAGTCCGTGACTGTGTAGCGGAGATTTATGATGCGGCTACGGCAGATGCGGTTCGCATTCAGTACGGTGGTTCCGTAAATGCCGGCAATGCGGCGGAATTATTTGCACAGCCTGACATTGACGGTGGTTTGGTTGGCGGCGCTTCTTTGAAGGCTGACTTTGGCAAGATTGTGAACTATTGATACCACGGGCATAAATTGTAATTGAGATAGCAAAAAGCACTAGGTATAAGAAGGACAATTCTGTACCTAGTGTTTTTTATACCAATAATCCATTTTGGGATTGTATATTCTGATGATTTCTTTAGGTTATGCAGCCTCGGATTTTGGAAAACTGGATTTTTAGGGAGTTAAAAATAGTTTGAAGGTTAAAAAGATTTACACGGTAGTAGTAATGATATTGCTGATCGGCTTATATATTGCCATATTTCGCTTTTCTGCCCAGGATGCGGAAGAATCGTCTAATCTCAGTAGAAAAGTAACGGAAATAATTTTGCAGGTTTATTACCGGTTAATTGGAAGTACACGGGGCGGTGCAGGAGACAGTGGAGCTGTGGAAATATGGGATTACGCGTTGGAGAACGTGATCAGAAAAACTGCTCATTTTACAGAATATATGTGCATGGGGTTTTTGTCATATAGTGTTGTGGTTTTGTGGTATAAGCCCTTGTGGAAAGGACGTATTCTTGTATTTTTGCAGCTTTTGATTTCTGCCGGGTTAGATGAACTTCACCAATATTTTGTGCCTGGAAGATGGGCATCTATAAAAGATGTTGTAATCGATACTGCAGGCGGTGCAGTGGGAATTTTGCTGATGATTATATTTGATAAAATCAGGAAGAAAAGTAAGAAGAAAGTGAAAAGAAATACAATGGGAAAAATGGAAAGAGCCCAAAGTAATTGGTCAGGGTAAATCCTGTACCACTACCGGAGAGCTCTTTTACATATAAATTGGCTTATGAAATGAAACAGCGTTTGGCTTATTTGGCCTGTCCTGTAAACGGGCAAGGGATTGGTCCATCAAAGCAGCATGGAAGCGTATGGATATTTATTTTGGATAAATGGTATACCCTTTGGAAGCCAGAATTTCTGCCGCTTTTTTGATACTGGATTCTTCGTAAAATTCTACCTGCAATACGCCGTCCGCCTGCTCCCGGTTATGGGTAATGCCAATGTTTTTGATACTGATTTGATACAAGGCTAGTATAGTGGCAATGGCGGCTAAGGCGCCTGGCTCATCTGCAATGTCAATGCGGACGGTGAAGGATTTTTTGATGGGGCCGCTGGAAGCGTCAATAAATGAATCCCTGTAAATCCGCGCCTGATCAAAAAACTGGTACAGTGATTCGGCTCCTGACCGATCAATTTCCTTTTTAATCTGTATCAGGGAATGAATATAGTCATCCAGCAGACGGGAAATATTTTCACCATTTGTTAGACAGATCTGCTGCCACATCACCGGCGAGGAGGAGGCAATTCTTGTGATATCCTTAAAACCGCCAGCGGCAATCAGCTTCATGATACCGTTAGGAGAATCAGACTGTCTGATTAAATTGACAAGAGATGCGGCTGCCACATGGGGAAGATGGCTGATTGCAGCGGTAACATAATCGTGCTCCGTATAGGAAAGAAGTAAGGGAATAGCGCCTAAAGAAGCAATCAATTCTTTGAATTCGCGGATCGTTTCTTGAGATATACCCTCACAGGGCGTCAAAATATAATAAGCATTTTGAAGAAGCAGGGTTTTTGAGTTGATGTAACCGGTCCGTTCGCTGCCTGCCATAGGATGTCCGCCGATAAATTGTGATGAAAGGCCGGCTTGTTCAATATGCCTGTGAATATCCGTTTTTACACTGCCTACATCCGTGAGCAGGCAGGTGGGAGACATATATTTTTTTATTTGGCTTAAATAATTATCATTTTCCGATACGGGAGCACATAAAAAAATGTAATCACAGCCTGAAAATTCTTTGCCAATGGAGGAAAGGGACAGATTGATAACGCCATCCGCAAGGGCGGCCTTAAGGGCTTCCTGATTGATATCATATGCGAGAATATAGCTGTCCGGATAAAAATCGCGGATTGCCCTGGCAATAGAGCCGCCAATAAGTCCCAATCCAACAAAGCCGCAGGTAAAATCAGTTTTCATGGGAGCCTCCCTGAATATGAAATTCTCTGTTTACCAGCTGGCAGTAAGGAGAAAGCTCGCTGGCAAGAGCAGCAAATTTTGCAAAGGTAAGGGACTGAGGGCCGTCTGATAAGGCGTGGGCAGGGTCATTATGCACTTCGATCATAAGGCCGTCCGCGTTGCAGGCAGTTGCAGCCTTTGCCATGGGCGCTACATATTTGTAGGAACCGGTGGAGTGGGACGGATCCACAATAATAGGAAGGTGTGTCCTTTGCTGAAGCACAGGAACGGCGCTTAAGTCAAGTGTGTTGCGTGTGGAGGTCTCAAAGGTACGAATACCCCGCTCACAAAGCACAACATTAGGATTACCCTCGGCAATGATATATTCGGCTGCGTTTAACCACTCATCAATGGTAGCGCACAGACCTCTTTTTAAAAGCACGGGAAGGCCGGATTGTCCTGCTTCCTTTAAAAGGATAAAATTCTGCATATTCCGGGCGCCTATCTGAATCATATCCACATATTTAACAGCGGCCTCAATGGCATCTAAGCTCACAACCTCACATATCGTAGAAAGACCTGTTGCCGCCTTGGCTTCCTGCATATATTTAAGGCCTTCCTCCTCAAGTCCCTGAAAAGAGTAGGGGGAGGTACGGGGCTTATAAGCGCCTCCTCGCAGAATGGTAGCGCCAGCTGCTTTTACTGCCTTGGCGATGGTAAAAAGCTGCTCCTTTGTTTCCACGGCACAGGGGCCTGCCATAATGGTAAAATTACCGGGGCCAATGGTGGTATTCCCCACCTTGACAGTGGTAGGCTCCGGATGGAATTTTTTATTGGCAAGTTTATAGCTTTCTGTTACAGGAAGAATATGGTCTACATCCTTAAAAATAGTCAGGTTTTCAGTGGAAATTCTGGACTTATCGCCCACAATACCAATAATGGTAACCTCCTCGCCCTGAGAAAGATGAACTTGAAGCCCATGATCTTCAATATATTTGGTGACAGCCTGAATGCTCTGCTGGGCTGCCCTTGGTTTCATTACAACAATCATTTTGTTTTTCTCCTCTCTAAGCAATGGTCTGTAATCGCTTTCTGCCCACACAATATAACACTTCAACGTGTGAAAGTCAATATGAATTAACCGTATAAAGTTTTTTGAACGTTTTTTGGCACGTATCTGTCCAACGATTCGAACTATTTCATTAAGATTGATATAATTGTGTAAAATCGCATGATTTTACTTGTGTAAAAGACAAAAATTTAGTAAAATATCCATATGGGAAATTTGAAATCAGGAAAATCTGAGAAAATAGTGTGAAAAATAAATTATTCACACAAAAAATTTGTGCCTGTTATTATGCTTTAAGCATAACGAATTTGCTGGCAGGCGAGAATGGAGGACTTATATGAATATTTACACAACGGACAAGATTCGAAACGTAGCTTTGCTTGGCCATGGCGGATGTGGTAAGACCAGTCTGGCGGAAGCTATGGCATATTTATCAGGTATTACATCCAGACTGGGGAAAGTGACAGATGGCAATACCGTTAGTGATTTTGGCAAGGAAGAACAAAAGAGAAAGATATCTATCAGTACTTCCGTGATTCCGGTAGAATGGGAAGGCTATAAGATTAATATATTAGATACCCCAGGTTTTTTTGATTTTGCAGGTGAAGTTGAGGAAGCAATCAGCGCAGCAGGCGCTGCTATTATCGTTGTAAATGGTAAATCAGGTGTGGAGGTTGGAACCCAGAAGGCGTGGGAATTGTGTGAGAAATATAAGCTGCCCCGTATGATTTATGTCAGCAACATGGATGTGGACAACGCTTCTTTCAGACAAGTAGTGGAGGACATGACCCAGATGTTTGGCAAGAAGATGGCGCCTTTCCACTTGCCAATTCGTGAAAAGGAAAAATTTGTAGGATATGTAAATGTTATCACTGAGACAGGTAACAGGTGGCAGGGCAAGGATGTTGTGGAATGTGAGGTTCCCGAGTACAACAAAGCAAATCTGCAGCTGTGCCGTGACACCCTGATGGAGTCAGTTGCAGAGACCAGTGAAGAAATGATGGAGCGTTACTTTGGCGGAGAAACCTTCTCCGAGGCGGAAATAAGAGCAGCCCTTCGGACAAACGTATGTGATGGAAGCATTGTGCCTATGTGTATGGGATCTAATGTGCTTTGCCAGGGGATGTACACGCTGTTAGACGACATCATCAAATACTTCCCCAGCCCTGAAAACAGGGTAGTGGCAGGTATCAACATGAAGACAAATGATATCTACCATGCGGATTATGATTTTGCAAAGGCTAAATCAGCTTACATCTGGAAGACAATCGTAGATCCTTTCATGGGCAAGTATTCTTTGATCAAGGTAAATTCGGGTGTACTGAAATCGGATGATGTTTTGTATAATGTAGATAAAGATATTGAAGAAAAAATAGGCAAGCTGTATGTTCTGCAGGGGAATAAACCGATTGAAGTAAAAGAGCTGCATGCGGGCGATATCGGCGCTCTTGCCAAGCTGACTGCTGCAAGGACAGGCGACAGCTTATCTACTAAGGCAACCACGATTAAGTTCGGTAAGTGGGAGATGCCCAAGCCTTATACATATATGCGTTATGTTCCTAAGAACAAAGGGGATGTGGATAAGATTTCACAGGCCCTCCAGAAGATTTCACATGAAGATCAGACCATGAAGTATGTGAATGATTCCGAGAACAGACAGATGCTTCTTTACGGAATGGGAGATTTGCACCTTGAGGTGATTTCCAGTAAGCTGTTAAACGAATATAAGGTGGAAATTGAATTATCAGTGCCTAAGGTTGCCTTTAGAGAGACCATTCGTAAGACATCCGATGTGGAATACAAATATAAGAAACAATCAGGCGGCCATGGGCAGTACGGTCATGTAAAGATGAAATTTGAGCCTTCAGGCAATTTAGAGGAAGCGTATGTTTTTGAGCAGATTGTAGTGGGCGGTGCAGTCCCGAAGAACTACTTCCCGGCAGTTGAAAAGGGAATTCAGGAATCTGTGCAGAAAGGACCAATGGCGGCTTATCCTGTTGTAGGCGTGAAAGCGATTCTCTACGATGGTTCCTACCATCCGGTAGATTCCTCTGAAATGGCGTTTAAGATGGCAACCATTCAGGCTTTCAAGAAAGGCTTCATGGAGGCGCATCCTGTTTTGCTTGAACCTATTGTATCCTTGAAGGTAACAGTGCCGGATTCTTATACAGGTGATGTTATGGGGGATTTGAATAAGAGAAGGGGACGTGTGCTTGGCATGAATCCTACGGTCGGCGGAAAACAGGTAATTGAGGCAGATGTTCCTATGATGGGACTGTTTGGGTATTGTACGGATCTTCGCTCTATGACCGGCGGCCGGGGCGAGTATGAATATGAGTTCTCACGCTATGAGCAGGCGCCTTCAGATGTACAGGAGAAGGAGGTTGCTGCAAGAGCTGCTAAGATTGCAGAAGGGTCGGATGATTAAAATAAAAATGACGAAAGCTCTTTTTAGAGGAAGGTAGATTGAAAAATCAGAGACTGCGGCATAGATTTTTCAATCGGCAAATTTGACTTGATGTCAAATTTGCGGGTTATTAAAATCGAAGAATTCGTATGATAGGGTGCTGTATATGGGGGTATACAGTATCCTATTGTATTTTGGGTTAAGAAATTGTATAATCTATCCAATGGAAGAATGCTGGCGTCAGTATCACAGACATAGCTTGTGATATGCAGGGGGATAATTATGAAAGAAAAGAAGATAGTGAGCAAAATAGTGATTGCTTTGATAGGATTTACAGGGCTGTTTATTTATTATTATGTGACCATACCTGCAATTAATATTCATTCATCAGGAACATGGGGCGCATTGTTTTTGCTGGTATTGCTTTTGCTGGCGGTTTGTATTTTAAAGCAGCTTAAGAAGGATAAACAAATCGGCGTAGAGGGCGAGAATTTATTTCGCTTTCAATTAAAAGAAAGCAGCCTGATGGTTAAAGTATTAGGAGGACTTTTGGTTTTACTTGGCGTTGTGTATTTTGTGGGTGCGCTTTTATCCTCGCCTTTTTTCAATGCGGCGAAATATCAAAGACTGCTTTCCATAGAAGAAAGAGCATTTACGGATGATATTAAACAGGTTGACTATAAGACAATCCCATTGCTTGATAAAGATTCCGCATCATTGCTTGGCAACAGGAAAATGGGAAGTATGGTGGATATGGTTTCCCAGTTTGAGGTATCCGGCGACTACGCGCAGATTAACTATCAGGGAAAGCCGGTCCGTGTGACGCCGCTGACCTATGCAAGCCCGATAAAGTGGTTAACTAACCAGAAAAACGGAATACCGGCTTACATTTTGATTGACATGACAACACAGAATACGGAATGTGTCAAGCTCACGGAAGGAATCCGCTATTCCAAGGGGGAATACTTTAATAGAAATATTTACAGGCATTTGCGGTTCAGATATCCAACTTATATCTTTGATGAACAGATTTTCTTTGAGATAGACGAGGAGGGAACACCCTACTGGGTGTGCCCTGTCAAAAAGTTTAATATTGGTCTTTTCGGCGGACAAACCATAGGAAGGGTGGTGCTCTGCAATGCCCAGACGGGAGAGTGCGTTGACTATGCAGTTGAGGATGTACCGGCCTGGATTGATAAAGTATATTCGGCAGAGCTTTTGGTACAATTGTACGATTATTCAGGAATATTAAAGCATGGCTTCTGGAATTCGGTATTAGGACAGAAGGACTGCCTGCAGTCAACCAATGGCTATAATTACATTGCTCTTGAGGATGATGTGTGGGTTTACACCGGCATTACAAGCGTCAGTGGCGACCAGTCCAATGTGGGATTTGTTTTGATGAACCAGCGTACTATGGAAACCCGTTCCTATAAGGTGGAGGGCGCAATTGAAGACTCTGCTATGTCTTCCGCAGAGGGACAGGTTCAGAATTTAGGATACCGTGCAACCTTCCCGCTACTTTTAAACATTGCGGATGAACCCACCTATTTCATGGCGCTTAAGGATGGAGCAGGGCTGGTTAAAAAATATGCTATGGTAAATGTCCAAAAATATCAGTGGGTAGCCATTGGGGACACCGTGCAGGAGTGTGAAAAAAATTATACGGAGCTTTTGAATACCAATGGCATAGTAAGCATCTCCCAGGATTTGAGCAAGAGCATCACAGGGAAGATTGAAAGCATCTCACCGATTGTATTAGAAGGAAATACCCATTATTACATTTGCCTGGAAAATAAGAAAGACATTTTTGATATAGATATGTCTGACACTGATTTGATTCAAATCATACGATATCAGGTGGGAGATGCCATAACAATAGAATACCTGGAAGGCTATGGTCTGAACGAGGTGCGGGGCATAAAATAACTTTCAATGATAGTTCACAGACGCCTTTGCAAATGGCACGGGCCGGACTGTTACGACTTTCATGAATGATTTACTGGCACAGTGTCATGAATGATTTCCCCGCACAGTTGACTTTTTCCCATAATATAGGTAAAATTAGGACTGGTTTTATATATAACCTTATATCGGTACCAGAGAGGGCGGTACCTGCAAGAATGGAGGATTCAGATGGTGGCACCATATAATCACAGAGAAGTAGAAACAAAATGGCAGAGGATTTGGGATGAGGAAAGGGCATTTAAAACCTCTGATGATTATTCGAAACCGAAATATTATGCTTTGGTAGAATTCCCTTACCCCTCAGGGCAGGGATTACATGTAGGGCATCCAAGGCCTTATACGGCACTGGATATTGTTTCCCGTAAGAGAAGAATGCAGGGCTATAATGTACTATTCCCTATGGGATGGGATGCATTTGGTCTCCCTACGGAAAATTATGCAATCAACAATCACATACATCCAAAGATCGTAACCAAAAATAATGTGGAGCGTTTTAAAGGGCAGCTTCATGCCCTGGGTTATTCTTTTGATTGGGACAGAGAAATTAATACCACAGATGTGGGATACTATAAATGGACACAGTGGATTTTCCTGAAATTATTTAAGGCGGGGTTAGCTTATAAGGCGGAGATGCCGATTAACTGGTGTACCTCCTGTAAGGTAGGGCTTGCCAATGAGGAGGTAGTAAATGGTGTGTGCGAGCGCTGCGGCAGCGAGGTGGTCCGCAGGGTTAAGAGCCAGTGGATGCTGAAAATCACCGAATATGCGGATAAGCTGTTAGAAGGCCTTGACAGTGTGGACTATGTGGAGCGCGTAAAGGTTTCCCAGAAGAACTGGATTGGCAAATCTACCGGAGCTGAGGTTGATTTTATTCTGAAAGGTAAAGAGGATAAAATGACCATTTACACCACAAGGCCGGATACCCTGTTTGGCGTAACCTATATGGTTATGAGCCCGGAGCATCCTTTTATTGATAAATACAAAGAGGATATTAAAAACTGGGAGGATGTAGTCTCATATAGAGAAATGGCATCCAGAAAGTCAGATTTTGAGCGTACGGAGCTGGCCAAGGATAAGACTGGTGTTATGCTGGATGGCCTTTCGGCAGTGAATCCTGTCAACGGGAAGGAAGTTCCTGTATGGATTTCCGATTATGTATTAATGTCCTACGGAACAGGCGCTATTATGGCAGTGCCGGCCCATGACGAGAGAGACTGGGAATTTGCCAAGAAATTTGATATGCCGATTATTGAAGTGGTGGCGGGGAGTCCTGTGGATGTAAATGAGGCTGTTTTTACGGATGTGGCCACCGGAACCCTTGTGAATTCTGATTTTCTGAATGGTCTTTCTGTGGAGGAGGCAAAAGAGAGAATCGTTTCATTTTTAGTAGAAAAAGGAATCGGACATAAAAAGACCAACTTTAAGCTTCGGGATTGGGTGTTTTCCAGGCAGCGCTATTGGGGTGAGCCTATTCCAATCGTAAAATGTGAAAAATGCGGCTATGTGCCGATTCCGGAAAGTGAGCTTCCGTTAGAGCTGCCGGAAGTGGAAAGCTATATACCTACGGACAACGGGGAGTCACCTCTCGCCCACATGACAGAATGGGTAAAGACTACCTGTCCATGTTGTAAAGGTCCCGCAATGAGAGAAACGGACACCATGCCTCAGTGGGCAGGTTCTTCCTGGTATTTCCTCCGGTATACGGATCCCAATAATGATAAGGAGTTAGCGAGCAAAGAGGCATTGAATTATTGGATGCCTGTTGACTGGTACAACGGAGGAATGGAGCATACAACGCTGCATCTGCTTTACTCTCGCTTTTGGCATAGATTTTTGTATGATGAGAAAGTAGTTCCCTGCCCGGAGCCTTACAAAAAAAGAACTTCCCACGGAATGATTTTGGGCTCTAATGGAGAGAAAATGAGCAAATCCCGTGGAAATGTGGTAAATCCTGATGATATCGTGAGGGATTACGGGGCGGATACCCTGCGCACCTACGAAATGTTCATCGGAGCGTTTGAACTGAGCGCAGCATGGAGCGAGGATGGTGTTAAAGGCTGCCGCAGATTCTTAGAGAGAGTTTGGAAACTGCAGGAGATTGTGACGGGGGAGGATGCATATTCAAAGGATTTGGAAGTAAAAATGCATCAAACCATCAAAAAGGTCAGCAATGATTTTGAAAGCCTGAAATATAATACGGCGATTGCCGCTATGATGGCTTTGATTAATGAATTTTACAGGAAAAATGCAGTTACCAGAGGAGAATTTAAAACCCTGCTTACCCTGCTTAATCCTGTAGCGCCTCATATCACGGAGGAAATCTGGCAGAGGATGGGCTATGAGGGACGGATTTATCAGATGACATGGCCTGAATTTGAGGAAGAAAAAACAAAGGAATCCACCATAGAGATAGCAGTTCAGATTAATGGAAAGACAAGAGCCACTTTGGCGATTGCAAGGGATGAGGAGAAGGATGCTGTAATCGCAGGGGCAAAGGAAGTTATTGCAGATAAATTGACCGGAAACATTATAAAAGAGATTTATGTGCCAGGCAGAATTGTGAATATTGTAATGAAATAGTAGCTGGAAAGTAAAAAAGAAGAAACAAAAGTCCTGATAGGCAGATATGGGACCGGAGTTTCTTCTTTTTTTATAATAAAGGGGGCACAAAGCGCGGCAGTTTGTTGTTTCCTTTTCCTGATATTTTTACTACAAATTTTAAGGAATGCAGCTATTTGCGAGAGCGCAGGGCCATAACCTTCTCGATTTTAGAAAGCTCGTCAGGAGAGGCATATTTTCTTAACACTGCCACAATGGCATTTATTTCATCATCTGAGAAGGATACCTTCTTTTCCTGTCCGCGTTTGGCAACGGCCATGAGAAAGGGGAGCATCTGTTCCTTTTTCAGATTGCTGCTTTCAAAGACAAGCGCCTGTAGAAATTCAAGCTTGTATGGTTCGATATTTTTTAAAGATTCATCCTGCATCCAATTATTCTGCATGTTGATTACCTCCAAACATTTCATACATTTGTTTTTGCTCCGGTGTGAGCATATTCATCAGCATGTTCATCATATTAAATCCTCCGGTTTCAGGCGGAGGGGTGCTGTTGACACTATCGTCATTGTCGCTGCTATTATCATTTCCTCTGTCATTATCATCCTTATCGGAGCCGTTTGGGGAAAAGTGACTACTATCATCCTGCTTAGCGCCATCAAAAGAAAAGTCATTGCGATTGCCCGAATTGCTCAAGCCATCTCCCCCAAAAAAGGCGCTAAAAGCGTTATTCATAGATGAATCCCCCATAAAATCGGCCATGTCAGGCATGAAATCCTTCATCATATCCATGGTTTTGGATATTTCCTTATACATTTCTATACCCTGAAAGACGCCTTTAATTTGCTCTAGCTGCCTGCGTTCGCTTTCGGTACAAAAGGGGAACAGTTCCGCACACATTTTGAAAATATCAAAGGATGACTCCTTTGGGGCGCAGCTGTACAGGCGATGAGGATGCTTTTTGAAATAGTCAATCGTGTAGTTTAATTCCAGAAATTTAATAAAAATAGCCATTGACTTTTGCGTCTGATTATCCATATAAGAAAGTATGATTTTTAACATTTGTATATGGTTGGTGCAAAAGAGAGTGTCAAATGCAATTACCTTGTTGTGCTCATTTGAATCCATACCTGCTCCTTCCCACCTGTTTCCATATTTTATGATGTGGATTCATTGTGTATGCAGAAAAATAGGCTCTTTTCAGAGCCTACTTTTCAGACATGATGAAAAGAAATGCTTGCTTTAATTAGCAACCACAGCCGCAGCCATTGCCACCGTTGTTGCCACAGCAGGACAGCAAGAGGATAATCCAGATGAGGTCGCATCCGCAGCCATTGTCAGAATTTCCGCTGAAGAAACCGCCATTGCCGCCGCATCCGCCACAGCAGGACAGTAAGAGGATAATCCAGATTAAAGAACTGCATCCAAATCCATTGTTATTGTTGGTGCTTGCGCATCCACATCCGGTAGCTGTTAAATCACTCATATATAGCCTCCAAAATTTTTTTGTTTTATGGTTTATCATATGTGTATGGCTTGTATGTGTTTCAACCATTGCAAAATTTTTTTTGCATCTTATTTTATGATGCAAAATTTTTAGCAGGAGACAGTCGTATGTAATATGGTAATACGAAATATACTTATAGCAGTATTTAAAATGAATTATTGTTCTTATTTTGCAGAAAAACGTGAAAATATTAAATATTTTGTGAAATTTTATTCCAATTAATAAATATTTGATGTAGAATGGAATAAGTTTCCTGTTGGATGGTGTGTGAAGGCAAATTCTGATAATATGATGGGAGATTATGAAGGATAGAAAGATAAAAAATATATTAGATGACAACTCTGAGACAAGGAAAAATTGGGTTTGGTTTTCCTTTCTTGTGTTGGGATGGATTTGTATTATCTTGGCATTGGGTGTGGATTTAAACTGGTTTTGGTATTATAAATTGGAAATGCTGATTAAGCCGGATTTGGCGTTCAAAATTAAACACGCATTATGGAATGCATCGGCGGAAATGTGTGGAAATGTTATAACTTATGGTACAATGCTTGCTGCGGTTGTTTTGTTTTTTTATGGGGTAATTGATAACCGGAGGCTGGGGATACCTTATAGGCGTCTGGCTGCTTATACGATAGGGTCGCGTACAATTCCCATTATGTTTGTGGTGAATTGGATATTATCCCTAAGTACATATGTGCTTCATTATTTGGAGTTGAGATATACGGTGTATGCAGTTATGCTGTATGTTTTGGTGGTACAGACTTTTGTAATGATACAAATTCTTATGTCAACGTCTTTTAGACATTGCAAAAAAGTTATTTGCAAAGTTGAACGAAAAAAATATATGGCGGGCCTTAAATTGGAAGAAAATTATGACAATGAATGGTTCTATTTTTTAGGGCATTTGGAGCGGGCAATTCAAAGTGATGAATTTATTTCGGATAAAAAAGAACTTTTGGCAGATTTCCTGAGAATTCCTATCAGCCAGAAGGAAGGAAAGAAAATGAATGAAAATTGGATTGAGCAGGAATATAAGGAATTTAAGAAGCAGGAGAGAATCTATGAGTTCTATTTTTTTAATATATTCTTTTCTTTCCGGAATTTTAACGAAGATGAAAACGATATGGAGCGAAATCAGTTATATAAAGACATTAGTGACTTTATCATGCACCTGTCAACTGAGATGAAAATGAATGATATTGCAGACGGGAAACAGCTATCGGTAATAGAACAAGTATATCATATGGTAATTTCAGGTGTTATGAATGGAATGATTGCCAGTAATGCGGAAAGAAGTTGGAAAATTTGTGATACAATTTTTTCCGACTTAGCAGATATTCTGCCTGATGAAATTTTCACACGCCAATTACAATTGTTTGTCCTTTTTCTGGAATTGCAATCAGTTATCAATTCCGATATTTCTTTTAAATGTAAAAAAATAGAAAAAATGTGTTATTGGAGGCAGGTTCGGACAGAAGATATTCCTTTTTTATCATATTCATGGGAAGTATGGACTAATTTGTGTACAATATCGGATACTGAAAAAATAAGACATTTTGGAGCTGCCATAGATACAATGAGCGGCAGGAGGAATTCGTCAAATATAATATTTGGGATGCTGATATCGGCAAAGAGAACAGAAGAAACTGAGGGAGTAGCTTATGGAAAAAAACATGTCAATAAGAATACTGCAATTAAAAAACAACTTTCTGCGAGATGATATAAATCCAAATAAGGAACCGTTGGGACCGTATTGCGTAATAGGCTATTTTGACGCATTTGCTATATCAAAAGAGGAGGCGGTAGATGAAAGAAATTTCAACTCATGGAAATGCCTTGGAAAATTGACTTCAGAATTGGCTGGGAATGTTAACTGCCGTATGCTGATTTGTTTTACGGAAGATAGCGAAAAAGACAGAAAATTTTGGGAAGCACAGGAAGAAGCCTTATTTTTCATTACAATGATAAGATTAAAGAAGGAAAACATATGTTTTAAGGAACAGGAAAAAATCAAGAAGAAACTGGATGAGGCGGAAAAGAGCATTAGTTACTGGTCTTATGACCATAGTGAGATTATTGTGGTCACAAAAACAAAAAAGTATAGCGATGGGATACGGAAAGTGATGGAGCTCCGCGAGGTATGCAGCGCACTGAAAATGTATACGGTCTTTGCAATGAAGGAAGATATCCTGGCATCCTATGAAAAAATTGAAAATGCAATTGAAGATGAGAAGGTTTCCATCAGATTACACTGCATGGTGAAGGACTACCAAAAAGCCGGAATATTTAAAAAAAAGTTGGAAGATGGCTTATCCCAACGAAATGGGAGAAAGATAAAAATACGTAAGTTTGAAACTTTTGGTGGATATGACTGGCTGATGGAAGTGGATCAGATTTCGATATATAGCATATTAGAACATTATAAAATGAAAAGATTATTAACTCATGCCAATGAAATTTATAATGAAGCATTTTTTAATGTGGAATCTGAAATCTTAACACAGGAGGAAGATGATGATGCTGGGGTGGATAGCAACTCAGAGGAAGGAACTGATAACGATATATAATCAATGTAAGGGAAAACAGCCGGTTCTGGAGGCATTTTCTGTGTATTTGCTCAGAATATTAAACGGTTTGTCACAGATGTCCAGCAGTCAGTTTTATGATTATGAGCTTCAGATTCTGGAAGAAGCCATGAGATTATTTTTTATTTACTATATAGAGCAGGTTAATAAAGCTTTATCAGACAAAGTTAGGGCAAAAGAGAAGAAGGATATTATTGAAGATATAGAGTATGCAATCAGTAAGATATCCAATGTGTATAAAAATGTTATTGACGGCACCGCTAATTCTGACCGACAAATGCTTACAAGTCAGGCAGTAGAAACAAATATTTATGATTTATCGCCCAAATTATTTATAACGTATTCTGCAATTCTGACAACGCTTGTTCGTTTATTCCATAAACAGGATAAATATGCTTTTTTATTGCATCCTTCCCTGAAAAGTAATATTGAAACAGAAAATCTTTTTAATATGCGGGAAAAAGAAGGAAAAGTCGTATTAATCTATATTCCTGAGACGGAAATTGAAAAAATCCATCAGACACCGATATATCTCCTGCATGAAGTATATCATGTGCTGACGAAGGAGGAACGGTGCAGGGTTGATCGTGCCCGGCGTATGGAAACTCATGTGCTGAATGCCATTTCCCAGCGATTATTCAGAAATGTAAATTTTGATTGTATTGTTACAGAAAAATTATTTGGCGATACAAAAGTAGATGATATCATTAAGAAGGAACTGGTGGAACGGTGGTTTCCAATTGATAGACGGATAGAAAAATATGAGACAATAACAGATGAGCGTTTTTTCTATAGGAAAAATATATCCCAGAATATATGTGATGGCTGGAATGATATGTTAAGCAATATTTTTGTATCCCTGGGCGAAGATATTCTTGTGGCGATTAGTGGAAAAACATTTAAGTATAGAGAGGAAAGAGTTCTGTTTACATGCATCAAGGAGATAGAATGGGCTATACATAACAATCTGGTAGAGATAATATCCGGCAATCTTGTGGCGGAATATGTATCATTGTATATGTCGGTTTATAGAGAGGCATATGCAGATGTTGCCTGTATTCTTACAATAGGAATATCGCCGGAGGAGTATAAAGGAGTATTCAAGAATTCGGAACTCACAATATCAAAAGATATATCAGATCCGGAAACCGTACGGGCTTTGCGGATTCATGTTGTGGCACACGCAGTCAGTAGATGTACTGGCATAAGTTATAAAGAAGAATGGGAAAAATACAGCAAAGAAAATGATTTTAGAAAGCGAAGGGAAAAAGGGGAAAAGGGGAAGGAAGACGCGGACTTAATCAGGAAACAGAATGACAGAATCTCTATTTTGGAAGATGATTTAAAGTGGCTGGAAAGAATAATGAAGATGTGCAGCGGAAAACTCTGGGAAATTCTAGGCGATAAGGATAGTAAGTTTAACAGATTCCGCGATATCGTAAAAAATTTAGATATCTTTGAAATATTAAACGGAAAAACCATTGATGATTTGCAAAATCTGTAAAATCATGTGCCGCCATACTTCCCAGAGCTTTTTTCAAACTTGCCTCCAGGACAGCTTAATCGGATAGGAGAGATTTCTTTCCTGTGGACGAGCAGCCTGTAAGATGCCAATGTGGGCAAACGTCTCTGCCAGGCCTAAACATAAAAAGAAAATTAAAAAATTACTTCTTACACGAATTTAAAGTTTATTTTAAAAGTGTAAGAAGTAATTTTTTTGACAATTTGCATATACTATAATAAGATATGCCATTAAATTATATTCTGGATATGTTCCGAAGTTAAAAATTAATGGCCTCAATTTTGCTTTGTAATGGCGTTACTTTTTCATGAGAGGAGGCTTCACCATTCGTGCTGCTAGAGCTCAAAAAGGCATTGATAAAATTGTCAGTTTTAATTTTATTTAGTCGTTTTCCTAAACGGCGGCTAAGACATTCATGAAGATCTTTTAGCTCAGGAACATTTTCGCATATTAATTCAAGCTGAGAATATGCATTAGGAAGAACGTATAATGCAAGCAGCAAACTACCGCCTATACGGGTAGATGCAAGAAAGAAAAAGCCTTCTTTAAAGGTGGTATAATAACAGTCGCATTCGCCAAAAGGAAAGAAGCTTTGGGATGAAATATCAGCTAAGGGTATGGGAGGATTTTGAAAATTTAAAATCTCCCAGTTAATTTCATCCGTCTTGGCTCTGTTTAGGAGGGTTAAAATAAGCCGTTTGTTGTCAGTGTCATGATTAGTAGAATGACTGACAAGTTCATCAAGAGAGACACCAAAATAATTGGCAATATCTAAAACCCGGTCTAGAGAAGGCGTGTTTTTGCTCCAGCGTGAAATCAGGCCTGGGGAATAAAATAAATCTGATTCCAGACGGGAAATGGATATTTTATTCTTTTTGCAAAGCGCACGTATGTTGTTAAGCAATACGCTAGTATCCATATAGAACCTCCTGTAATGTTGAGTCATTTTTAAAAGTAAAACGATTAAATTTATTGCAAAATGGGATGTGATTTGAATAAATTTTCAAAATTGAAGTTAATTACATTATACTAAAACATTGATAAGCATGTCAAGTAATGTTACAGTAGTATTCTACTAATATTACTTATTAAATAAAAGAGTGGAGGGTTGGATATGGTATTATACGTGGAGGATAATAGGGATTCTTTGTTAGAAATCCATAAAGATGCACCCAACATAGCCGCTCCGTATGTTGAATCGGACAAAAACTATAGCTTTTCTGAATTTGATCCGGTTGCTGATTATTTGATTAAGGGTTATGAGAAGGGGACAGAGAACAGTTATGCGGCTGATTTAAATGAGAAGTACCCGTTGCTTGGAAGATGAATTGTGATAGAGTTTAATTGGGTGAAAATGAAATATATTTCAAAGAACAAGTGATTGACTTTTATAGAAAGGTAATTGCTTGTTTTTTTGATGATAACATTTCCCGGTTTCAAATACAGAGGTTTCAATTAGTAATTTTTACATTTCTATGCTGATTTTTCCAAAGATGCATTTGAAATCAACCGAGAATATATATTTGAAACACGTTTGGAGAGTGGGAAAATAAGTTGGATTTCCGCCATTTCTTTTCTGAAAGAGAAAATATGTTCGGAGTTACATATGTTTTGGGCGGAAAGAATGGATAGCTTTGGAACATTAAAAATGTGCAATATCTTGATAAAACACTTGAATTTATTTCAATATATAGTAAAATAAAATAGTATATGTGATGAAGGAGAGGTATGCCATGGCGGCAGATGATTTGATGGTTGCCGGAAGACGTTTCCGTACCCGCACGGATTATGAAGCTGCTCAGCGCGACCAGAAAAAAATTGACACCATCAAAGCCAAGATGGATTTAGACGATCCAAGACAGTTATATAAGCTCTTTAGCGCATTACAAAGTGGTGCGTACCGCTTTGAGACTGCGGTGGGCACTGACTTTGATGATGCAATCTATGAAGAAATTGAAAAAATGAAGAAGCGGGGAATTACCGCTGCAAATGCCGGAGGCTTTTCAGAAAATAAGCAAAAGGGGAAGTTAAATCGCAATAAGGGCCCGGCAACGGGCGCACTAAAGGCAGCGAAAGCTTCGAAGGCGAAAGTTCCGGTAGTTTCCATGGACGAAAGTCCAGGAAAAACTGCAGGGGAAAAAGAAAGTTCAGGTGATGGGAATCGACTGGAAGAATATGACAAGGAAATGCAGCAGCAGATCTTAAATGAGCTCCGTAAAAGGGAGAAACGAAGAAAGTGGATTATCGCGATAGCATCAATCATAGCGATTGCCAGCTTTGGATATTTTGGTGTTTATTCTTTCTTCAGCGCACGAACAAGTATGGAGTATGAAAGTCTGGCATCTTTAAAAGGAAGTGATGTACTCGCCGCCGGGAATCAGGAGAAAAACGGATTATTCTTACATAAGCAGTCCCTTGCACTGCCGGATGTGCTGGACGAATATAAAACTTTATATGAAAAAAATAAAAAGCTAATCGGATGGCTTAAAATTGACGATACAATAATAGATTATCCTGTAATGCAGACTTCAGACAATGAGTATTATCTGGATCACAATTTTAATCAGGAGTATGATAAAAACGGCAGCCTCTTTTTAGATTATGACTGCAGTATTTATCCCAGCTCAACGAATCTGATTATTTATGGACATCACATGAAGTCGGGACAGATGTTCGGACAGCTTCAAATGTACGCCAAGGAATCCTACGGCAAGAAGCATTCCATCATTCAGTTTGACAGTATATATGAAGAGGGGACATATGAGGTGATGTATGTTT
This sequence comes from Parablautia muri, assembly GCF_009917485.1. Taxonomy (GTDB): domain Bacteria; phylum Bacillota; class Clostridia; order Lachnospirales; family Lachnospiraceae; genus Suilimivivens; species Suilimivivens muri. Next base: position 103,381 of record NZ_QZDT01000006.1, on the reverse strand, counting down.
TCCGCTCTCAAGTCTACAATGAGGATGACCTTGTTTTTAAATATTATCGGTTTATTCAGGCCAATTCAGAAGAAGAATTTAATTCTTATATGGAAGAAATGGCGGCTATGAGCCTGTATGATACAGGCGTTACGGCCAGCTATGGAGACAGCCTGCTCACCCTGTCGACCTGTGATAATTCACAAACGGACGGAAGGTTTGTAGTGGTAGCGAAAAGAATTAAGTAGTGTAAAAGGAGTGTCACAAATGGTCAAAGTAAAAAAGAAAAAGAATAGAAAGTTAAGGCGACAAATTCGCAAGACGGTTGGCGCACTGGCAATGGCATCCGCTATTGCAATTGCCGCAATCCCTGTTCCGGACGCAAGGGCGGATGATCCTGTGGCGTTAGCGGATGATGATTTCGATTATGCGGGACTTGAATTGCACAAAGATGGAAAGAAAATATATATAGATACAGATGAAAATGCAACATGGAAAAATCAAGTCCCTATTTTACCTAAAAATACTCAAATATTTGCAGACCCAACGACCCTTTCCAATAATGCAGTTTTTTATTTTGCAGTTTCAGGGAATGATAGCGCTGTTATTTTAGGTGCGGACACGACTACTTTACCGTCAGATAGTAATGGTAATTATCTGCAAATACCGGAGGAAGTGGTTACATGCCAGGCTTATAATGAAAGTGGGGATTATTGTGCGGTAAATATTGATAATGATTTTTTATACTTTCAAAGAAGCGAAGACATGTTTACGGTTGAAGGCCTAGATGGGCTTTTCCCAAGGTCCAGTATTGTTACAGAACATCCTGGAGACAGAACCGGGTATTATAATTATAATTATACAGATGAAAATGGAATGCCTGCATCAAAGCATTTAACGGCAATACTGCTTACGGAAAATATTGCCCCATATTATCCATGTTTTCGAGATAATTTTGAGGAGTGGAAAGAGAAGACTTTATACCGCTATAATGAAAATTATACTCCTACAACCTATTCCTTATCATCGGATGATAAAGTCGAAGATGCGGAGCCTACGGATATGCCAACGGAGGAACCAACTTTTGCGCCAACGGAAACACCTGCAGATGTATCGACAGAGCAGCAAGAGCCAATTCCGAGCCCGACAGAAGAACCGGAAGTAATACCGACACAAGAACCAACGCAGGAACCGACAACATTGCCAACGCAGGAGCCGACAGAAGAACCGACAACATTGCCGACTGAGGAGCCAACGCAGGAACCGACTCAGACACCGGAAGAACAGCCTACCTCCGCATCAGATGATTCATCGGATGAAGCGGTTGATGAGGAAGAAGATTTGACGCCATGGGTTTATACTTATACCATGGATGATTCCATCAGAGCTAATCATAAAGTATCTGTTGAACAAAAGACAGTATCCTTCGATAAGGGACCGGTTAGACGAGAATATTTGGATCCTGATGTAGTACTTAAACCAGAACATTATCAGGCGGTAAGTGATATTAATACATATCTGACGGTTTCGGTGAGATATATAGGACAACAATATTTGGAAGATGTGCCAGGTACAGGAGAAAAGAGAATTGTTGATGAGGTAACGAGCGAAAACAAGCGGGGGGTATTTGCGGGACGAGGAAATATCAGTGAGCTGCGGACAGGTCAAAATCTGATTGGTATTGGGGATTATGCTTTTTTCAACTGTTCCGGTTTGAAAAGTATCACTGTAAACAAAGGTGTCAATAATGGTTTAGCCATGATTGGGAATGGGGCTTTTGCTTACTGTACAGCATTAGCATCATGTGATTTGGCTGCGGCAGGCAGTTTGCAGGTGCTTGGCATGGATACTTTTTTAAGATGCACAAACTTGAAAAGTTTCGAATTACCTACAGGCGTAAAGGCGATCGGCGATTACTGCTTTATGGGGTGTAACGGTTTGGAGACAATCACATTTGACAATGACCTTTCCTATATTGGTTATAATGCGTTTGTAGGCTGTTCAAGTTTAGGCTCTTTGACGTTCCCAGAGAGATATGTAGAGAAGCTTCCTATTAGCTATTTTGAAGGATGTATCAATCTTCAATATATAAAAATTCAAAATTTAGATTGCGATTTAATTGACGGTGAGGATCCGGAGAAAGAAGATGATAATCATGAGAATCATACTGGCGCTGAAAAATGTGATATTAATACATTTATAGATGCTTTGAACTGGGATAGTTTTTATTTTGAAGGTCCATCTGAAAAAACAAGAGCAGCGATATATGATACCGCCAAGGTTCATTCTATATCATATAAGTATATAATTGGAAATGCAGAATATTATGAAAAGGTAGAGTACTGTACGGAAGATATTGCGGTACCCCATCCTATTTCATACATAATTCGGGTGGAAAATGGGCAGGAATCTTTATCAAAGCCTATTTTGGATAAGGAATGTAAAATAATTAATATTCCTTCCAACATAGGAAATCATTTGATTACGGCAATTGACGATGGGTGCTTTGCAGGTTATTGTAATTTGGAAATCGTGACAATTCCATCAAGTGTGTCATTTATTGGCGCAAATGCCTTCCAAGGATGCCATCGTTTGAAAAATGTTGTATTTGAACATAGCGCCGAGGATGCATTAGAAATAAGTGATAAAGCGTTTAACACACAGGATATGACGAATGGACACCAGGAAGGGTGTCAGAGTGTGTCCGGGAATGCGGTCAACGGTGATGGCCGGTTGGAATATGAACCCAAATTAGCGTTTACAGGAGCAATTTCACCTACCTTTGGCGCATTTACCTATGCAATGAAGGCGAACAATAATTATAACAATGAGAGTCAGGCGCTGAGCTATATTACTTATTACAGCGGATGGCCTACGAATCTGGCTGTAAAGTATAATCCGGGCAATCCGGAAGGACAGAGAAACGAGCTGATTAGCTATCCTACTTATGAGCATATTAGAATAGGGTATAAGTCAGGTGAATATCCATATCTTACGGATGAAATGATAAAGGATGCGCAGGAAGCAGTCAGTCAGGAGCAAAGCGGAGGTGTTTCAGGCTATTACCAAAGTATTTTGGATGCAGGAAAAAATGTAAATGTTCCGGCCGGTGTTACTGCTGTTAAAACAGGTTTGTTTTCCGGTAAGAAAAGAAATGGTGAGCCGTTAAATGAAAATTCGAGCCCTGACAAGGATATCAGATCTGTTACGTTAAATACAGTCAATGAGGTAGAACCCTATGCCTTTGTAGGCTGTGAGAGTCTTGAAAGATTTTATTATGACGGAAACGGTTTGGTAGGCACAGGCTCTATTGGGGATTATGCCTTTAAAGGTTGTGAAAAGCTTACAAATGTTGAAATTGGTCCCGGTGTGGCGTCAATAGGAATAAGGCCCTTTGGAGGATGTGCGAATTTACCAGATGTGCAGTTTGTAAACAACCCTAATTTTACCTGTGACAAACAGATTATTTTTGGTACTGCCAATGGAGGAGCCAAGACAAGTATAGTCGAGTGTCTCGAAACCAGAGGAGGCGCCATTGGAACAGAGGAATTTGAGGGAGTAGGCTCTATCCAGGAAGAAGCTTTTAAAAATTGTGATAATGTAAGAAGCGTTGATCTGACCGAAACATCGATTGCAACCATACCACGGCAGGCTTTTTCACAAATGGATAGGCTGGGAATTGTCAGATTACCATCAACTGCAACCAACATAAGCGAAGGCGCTTTTTGGAATACGCCGGATTTATATGAAGTAACCATTACAAACGACAGAATGACAATTGCAGCGGATGCGTTCGCTTTGGTTGAAGAAGAAGACGGCGACATTAAATTGGTTGACGGAAGACCTCAGGTTTATCCGAAAGGAGATCCAAATGCCAGAAAGGACAATGAGATCAGCTTTATCTGCAGTAATGATTCGGTGGCCAGCAATTATGCAAAGGATATTTACTACATAGAAACGGTGGAGGTAGTCCAGGTAAGGTATTATGTAACACCGCAGGGAGTTGATAATGCACGGCCGGTTCTGGTGGGTCAGCCGGTATCCATACCTGTTAATATTTTGGAGGACCCCGTAAAATGGGCGGAGAAAAAGGTGGATTATGAGCCTGATTTAAGTAATGCGGCGCGTTATCCTGAGTACCAGTATCCAGGTTATATTTTCCAGAACTGGAGCGAGTATGAAAGAACTTCGGACGGATACCTTGAAACATATGCGGTTTATATGAGAGTGGAGGAAGAGTGCACTGTTAATTTCGTAGATGTTAAAAATACGACACAGGGTATGGTAAGTATTAAAGTGCCGTCAGGTACCAGATTGACGGATGAACAGATACCGGAACCTGCGGATCCGGAGCACTTTATTGGATGGAGTGCAGATGCCAGTGCAGATATTTCAATCAGAGACAGAATTTATGATGATGTGACATTTTATGCCCGGTATAGTGATATACAGGTTGGTCCTACACCGACCATTGACCCGAATGCCAGTCCAAGTGGCGGAAGCAATGGTGATCCAGGTACGAATCCAAATGCAACGCCAAGCAACATTCCGGGTGGTTCCAATGCAACGCCGACCCCTGACAGGAGAGGCAGGTCTTCCGCTTCACCTACGCCCACTGCAAGTCCAGGCGATGAAGTAAGGAAGTATACAGTCAGTGTATCGGGCGGCAGTGGCAGCGGTAGCTATGCGGCCGGTCAGGTAGTTTCAATTAATGCATATTATATGGGTGAAGGTCAGGTGTTCGATAAATGGACTTCATCTACGGCAGGAGTGGGATTTGCCAATCCGAATGCGTCATCAACTACCTTTACCATGCCGGCAGCCAATGTAGCTGTAACGGCAACTTATAAAACAGGCGGCAGCGGAACGGCTGCAACTAATGCCAGTAGTGCAGGTGGCGGCAGTGGAAGTGCCGGAACCGTAAGCAATAGCAGCGGAACGACTGTGGATGTAACCAGACCGGGATTTTCCAACACAAATCTTGCCGGCGCTACGGTAAGCGGTTCAACGGATAATTTTGTTGTGAAAGTGACGGAGGATCAGAGTGCTACTGATGCGGCAACCGCAGCTTTACAGGCAAGATATGGAAGTCTTGACAGAATCAAATACCTTCCTATGGATATCAGCTTGTATGATTCCACAGGACGGAACAAAATAGCAGATACATCGGGTATTTCCGTTAACCTGACTTTACCGTTACCGGATGATCTGGTGCAGTATGCAGGCAACAATAGGGTTGCAGCCATTTCCAATGGACAGCTGGAGGATCTAAATGTAAGATTTACCACTGTAGGCGGTGTACCTTGTGTGAACTTTACGGCAACACATTTCTCACCTTATGTGATTTATGTGGATACAGCGAACCTGACGGAGGCAACGATAGACGCAACGCCTAAGACTGGCGATCCGATTCACCCGAAGTGGTTCTTATCTCTTGGTATGGCGTGTCTTGCTCTGGTACTGTTCTTTAAGAGAGACCAGGCAGTTGTAGTTAAGAAGAGAGTGGCATAGGTGCTCCTATGAACAGAAAAATTGCAAAATCTCTGGGTGTTTTGCTACTGCTTTTAGCAGTAGCAATAACCCAGGTACCTGTGTCAGATGTGGAAGCAGTAGCGATCGCGTCTGATTTTGAAATGGATGGAAGTAAATTAATGAAATATTCAGGCACGGCGGATGTCGTGTCTATTCCTGATGGTATCAGGGAGATAGGGGAAGAAGCTTTTGCCGGAAATGACAATCTAATTAAGGTCAATATCGAAGGAGATGTTAAATCGGTTGGTTACAGAGCTTTTGCTGATTGTGACAATTTACGGACGATTGTGGTGGGAGACGGAGTGGAAGAAATAGAAACTGCGGCTTTCAGCAACAATAAAGAGCTGGTAAATGTAAGCTTGGGGGCAGGCGTTAAGAAGCTGGGGACTGGTGTTTTTGCCGGTGACAGCCAATTAAAGGATTTGTCTTTGTCGGAGGATAACAATTTTTTACATTTATCCAATGGTATTTTATACGATAGTGAAGAAACAAAAGTTTATTTATTGCTTCCAGGCTATGAAAAAGGGGCTTATACATTGCCCAGCACGGTTACGGAAATAGCAGGATATGCCTTTTGGGGAAATCCATATTTGGAAAAGGTTAGTTTGGGGAGCGGCCTGAATGAGGTGCCAGCTTATGCTTTTTCAAATTGTGCAAATCTAAGAGAAGTGGAAATTCCCTTTACAATCAGAGGAATTGGCGCAAAAGCTTTTGAGGATTGTGTGAATCTGAACAGAGTAACCTTACCGGATTCGATGGCACAAATCAGCGATTCGGCGTTTGATGGCTGTCCTAATGTGGAATTTACAGCTACGCCGGGGACCTATGGTGCGGAATTTGCAGCAGCCCGTAAGACTTCAGAGGTAGAAGAAGTAGAATACGAGGATGTACAGGATGCAGAGGTGATAGATGCCGATGCTGTAACAGAGCAGACAGGCGGGGACAACGGAGAACAGACTGCAGAGCCAACGCCATCACCGGTTTCTGAGGAAAGTGTGGAGGATGAGGCCAACGAAGGAATGGAAGATGATGGAACAGAGCTTTCGCCAACGCCGGAACCCTCTATGAAATCTGTTACGGAAACCATCAGTAACAAAACATTATTAGGGCAATCCAGCATTGTTTCTGGCAGAGCGGTTATTTTTATTGATAATAGACAGTCCAAGGTACTAGATGGCAATCAGCCTTCCGGAAGAATTGATTTATCCGGTATGGAAGACGCTTCTGAAGACACGGAAGGTGAAGGAGCCAATCAGCAGGATACATCAGCTCAGAGCGAAACAATCGAAAATCGTTTGGTGGATAATGCGCAAAAAGGAAAGAATTTCCCCAAATATACCATTGTAAATGATACCAAAATTGCATCCCAGGCCTTTTATCAGGACAGCGAGCTTAAGGAATATGAGATCGAGGAAGGGATTGTGGAGATTGGAGAGTTTGCCTTTGCAAGGTCAGGTCTTACTTCCGTAGCCATTCCCGAAGGCGTAACGAAAATTGAGTATGGCGCTTTTTATCATTGTGATGATTTGACGGATGTGACATTGCCGGATTCTATAGTAGAGATAGAGCCTTATGCTTTCGAAAAGACACCTTGGGTGGAAAATGCTTCGGAGCCGTTTTTGGTGGCTGGCGATGGAATTTTGATTGCCTATCACGGGTCTGACAGTGTAGTAAATATACCGGCAGGGGTAAAGCAGATTGGACCTGGCGTATTTAAGGAACATGCAGGAATTACGGCGGTGAATCTCCCTGATACGGTGGAAGTGATAGGAGAAGAAGCTTTCATGAACTGTCGGAATTTAAAGACTGTCAATGGCGGGGAAAATCTGGTAACAGTAAAGGACAGAGCTTTTATGAATTGTCCTTTGTCCAAAGTAGTAATTCCGTCTTCTATGAAGGAGGTTGGACTTGGGTCTTACGCTCTTTTAAACGGAACCGATACGGTAGTTTTTGAGGGAAGTGAATTGCCGGTGCTTTCCGTGGGAAAAACGGCGGGTAGAATTGCCAATGAGGAATATCGTACCTATGCATTTGCAAACATAAAAAATGCAATTGTTCCGGATGGAATAGATGACTTTGATGGGACAGTGCTGCAGGCGGATACTTATGGATTTAATGGTGTTATTTGCGGAGAGTCTGGCAATCAAATAGCAGACAACAGCCAGGGCGTTTCTAAGATAGAAGAAAGTGGGATTGCATTGCAGGTAAACAGTGATACCATACCAGAGGGGACAAACGCAAGAGCAGAAATACCGGGAAATGAGGGCAGCTATGTTCTTAAAATAAATGATTCGGAAACGGCCGCTGAAAAGATTTCGGCAGCCTATGGTGAACTTTATGGAGGCAGATCTCCTTCCGGTCTTAACGCTTATGATGTATCTCTTTTTGAAGCATCGGGAAATATACCGATTGGAAGACTCGGCAGGCAGTCTGTTATGGTACAGGTTAAGCTGCCTTCCGGACTTAATGCAGCCGATGACCTGCATGTTGTTACTTTAGACCAGGACGGTCAGTTAGAGGCAGTGGAGCATCGCACGGAGACGTTGGAAGACGGGGATTATATTCAATTTACCACAAGCCATTTTTCACCCTTTGGCATTTACCGTTCTACTAACATTAATGGTCAGGCTGTTGTGACAGATGGCAATGCAGTGATTACCAGCTTATCTGGGAATAAAGATGATACGCCTGATACAGGAGATTTCCTTCATCCCAAGTGGTTTTTGGCATTAGGATTTTTCGCCTGTGCAATAGCTTTATTTTTCTATAAAGAGAAACCAAAAAGAATAAAAAATACGAAATAAATGATAGAAGCTTCCGGCGCAGTATGATAAAAAGCCGGGAGCTTTTTATGTGCAGCAGCTGAATTGTGAAAATAATATAGAACTGTTCAAGGCTCCCGGCATATGATAATAGAAAAAGCCGGGAGTTTTTTATGCTTCGGGTAAGGCAACAAGTTAGATGTAGTGATGAAATCGTCTTTTCCTGTGGAAGCAGGGGCGTGACAATAGCAATGTTGGATACCGGGGTGTCTTCACACCCTGATTTTGATAATAGAATTATCGCTTTTCATGATTTTGTAAATGGGAAAAAGTGGAACTATGACGACAGCGGACATGGAACCCATGTGGCAGGATGCATTTGCGGCAGCGGCTGGGTATCAAGGGGAAAATACAAAGGAATTGCGCCTTACAGTAACCTTGTAGTGGGAAAGGTACTGGATGATAAGGGCGATGGTAATGTGGATGTTATGGCCCGGGGGCTTGAATGGGTGCTTGACAAACAGAAGGAATATGATATCCGGATTCTGAATATTTCGATTGGGATGGGCGAAAACACAGAAAAAGAGAGAATGGAAAAGCTGGTTAAGCTGGTGGATGAAGCCTGGAGATGTGGCCTTATTGTGGTATGCGCCGCAGGAAATATGGGGCCGGAGCCAATGACAATTTCTCCCCTTGGTGCAAGGCGGGATGTGATAACGGTAGGGTGCCACGAAGGAGGTTATTTTGGGGACAGCGGACATTTATGTGAGGATTATTCCAGCCGCGGTCCTAGCCCTTATGCAATGAAAAAACCGGATGTGGTGGCACCGGGCACAGACATTGTTTCCTGTAATGCAGGAATTGCACGGCGCGGACGGTATTACAGGAATGCCTATGTTGCCAAAAGCGGTACCTCCATGGCAACACCTATTGTTTCAGGCGGGCTTGCACTTTTACTCCAGAAATATCCCTTTTATACGAATGAACAGGCGAAGCAGAAACTTTTGTACACGGCCAGGGATTTAAAAGAGCCCTGGAGTAAGCAAGGATGGGGAATGATACAGATTGACCGGCTTGTGGCCGGTTGACTATGGCTGAAAATGAGAGACAGATAGAGAGCAGGTATCAAAAGAAATCAGGAAGGAGTAAGCAGACCAGGGCGCAAGTTTATGATATATGGCTTACGTCCTTTTTTGCGGGAAATAAAATAGATTTAGGCGATGTAGGAAATGCTTAGAAATTGACTTCTGCGTATAGTCATATTTCGGCATTGACATAAGAAGCTAGATTGTATACAATAATACATGGATTGGAGGGATGTATGATGGCTGAAAATAATTATTTTTTAGAACGACCGGTGTCGCTGAATGAAAATAACAATTTACTTGAAATTGAGGAGCATATGTACATATTGGATGATGTGAAAAAGCCCAATGTGTTCAGGAATATGTTCCCTTACTCGGAGGTGCCTAAGATTCCTTTTAACGACAGGATAGTGCCACATAATATGCCGAAAAATATCTGGATTACCGACACGACTTTCCGTGACGGACAGCAGTCCAGGGCGCCCTATACCACAGAGCAGATTGTGAAGATTTATGATTATCTGCATCGGCTGGGCGGGCCAAAGGGCATGATTCGTGCCAGTGAATTTTTCCTTTACAGCAAGAAGGACAGGGATGCGGTTTATAAATGTATGGAGAGAGGCTATGCGTTCCCGGAGGTCACAAGCTGGATTCGCGCCAGCAAGGAAGATTTTAAGCTTGTAAAAGAGATTGGCATGAAGGAAACCGGTATTTTGGTAAGCTGTTCCGATTACCATATTTTCCTGAAGCTTAAGATGACCAGGAGACAGGCCATGGAGCATTATTTAAGTGTTGTCCGGGACTGTTTAGAGGAAGGAATCAGTGTCAGATGTCACTTGGAGGATATTACCAGAGCTGATATTTATGGTTATGTAGTGCCTTTCTGTCTAGAACTTATGAAGCTTATGGAGGAATATGGGATTCCTGTTAAGGTGCGGGCCTGCGACACTATGGGATACGGAGTGAATTATCCGGGCGCGGTTATTCCAAGAAGCGTCCAGGGAATCATTTACGCGCTGTATACCCATGCAGGTGTGCCTCATGAATTGATTGAATGGCATGGACATAATGATTTTTATAAGTCGGTGGTGAATTCCACTACGGCATGGCTGTATGGATGCTGCGGTGTGAATACTTCTCTTTTTGGCATTGGGGAAAGAACCGGAAATACACCTTTGGAGGCTATGGTGTTTGAATATGCCCAGTTAAAGGGCGAATTAAACGGTATGGATACCACAGTGATTACGGAGCTGGCCGAATATTATGAGAAGGAAATCGGCTATCATATTCCGGAGAGAACGCCCTTTGTGGGAAAGAATTTTAACGTTACAAGGGCTGGAATTCATGCGGATGGTCTTCTGAAAAATGAGGAGATTTACAATATATTTGATACGGAAAAATTCTTAAACAGGCCGGTGTTGTGTGCGGTCAGCAACACGTCAGGACTGGCTGGCATCGCCCATTGGATCAACACCTATTTTAAGCTGGCGGAAGATGAGCAGCTAGATAAGACAAGCCCGATTGTGGCTGAGGTAAAAAAGTGGGTGGATCAACAGTATGGGGATGGCCGTGTAACGGTTATGACGGATGATGAGTTGGTGGAGCAGATAGAGGATGTTTGCAGACAGCTTCACATGACTTTAAAAAAACAGGTGTAAAGAGATTCTGGAAGCCTGTAAAAGAAATGGAGGAAAGGTAAGCGTATATGCCATGGGCAAATATGATTTAAAACAGGAAGTGACAGACAAGTATTCCCTGCGGGGCAGAGTATTTCACAAGCTGCGGGAAGATATTTTAAATGGAAAGTATGAAGAACATGAGGAATTAAAGGAGGTTGCAATAGGAGAGGAGCTGGGCGTAAGCCGGACGCCGGTCAGAGAAGCTTTCAGGCAGTTAGAGCTGGAAGGGCTGATACAGATTGTGCCGAACAAGGGCGCTTATGTGACTGGCATTACGGCTAAGGATGTGAAGGATATTTATATGATACGTTCTTCTCTGGAAGGTATGTGCGCGCGGCTGGCAACGGAGCATATTACAAAGGAACAGCTTGAGGAGATGGAGGAAAATATATATTTAGCCAGTTTTCACGCGTCCAAAGGGCATATGGAGCAGATGGCGGAGCTGGACAACCGATTCCATCACATTCTTTACGAGGCCTGTGATTCTAAAATGCTTGAAAATCTTTTGCAGGATTTTCATCAGTATGTAATCAGAATCCGGAAAAAAACGCTTTCCACCAAGGAAAGGGGAATGGCCTCTAATGAGGAGCACCGTCAGATTATGGAGGCAATCAAAGCGGGAAAGCCAAACGAAGCGGAGCGTTTCGCTACTTGCCACATGGTCAATGCCTATGATAATATTGTAAAGAACGGTCTGTACGGCATATTTAGCCCGGACAAGTCGCTAACATAAAACAGTTCGGAATGGAGGAAAAATGGAAAAAATTAAGATGACGACTCCCCTTGTGGAGATGGACGGAGATGAAATGACCAGAATACTTTGGCAGATGATTAAGGATGAGCTGCTGCTGCCATATATTGACTTGAAGACAGAGTATTATGATCTTGGACTGGAACATAGGAATGAAACGAACGACCAGGTAACGGTGGACAGCGCGCATGCTACGCAGAAATATGGGGTGGCGGTAAAATGTGCTACAATCACGCCTAACGCTGCCCGTATGACAGAGTATGATTTGAAGGAAATGTGGAAGAGCCCCAATGGTACCATCCGCGCTATCTTAGACGGTACGGTATTCCGTGCACCTATTTTGATAAAGGGGATTGTTCCTTATGTGAAAAACTGGACAAAGCCAATCACCATTGCCCGTCACGCTTATGGGGATGTATATAAAAATGCGGAGATCAAAGTTCCCGGTAAGGGTAAGGCAGAACTGGTATTTACGGCGGAGGATGGCACCGTAACAAGAGAATTGATACATCATTTTGACGGGGCAGGGATACTGCAGGGTATCCATAATACGGAAAAATCCATTTCCAGTTTTGCAAGAGCCTGCTTTAATTATGCCATTGATACAAAGCAGGATTTGTGGTTTGCCACAAAGGATACAATTTCCAAAAAGTATGATCATACCTTTAAGGACATTTTTCAGGAAATTTATGAGGGAGAATACAAGGATAAATTTAAAAAACTGGGCATAGAGTATTTTTATACTTTAATTGACGATGCAGTTGCACGGGTTATCCGTTCTGAGGGCGGTTTCATATGGGCCTGCAAGAATTATGACGGCGATGTTATGTCCGATATGGTGGCTACCGCTTATGGAGACCTTTCCATGATGACGTCTGTTCTGGTATCCCCTGACGGCGTTTACGAATATGAGGCGGCCCATGGAACGGTACAACGCCATTATTACAAGCATTTAAAAGGAGAGGAGACCTCAACTAATTCCATCGCAACTATTTTTGCCTGGACAGGGGCGATCCGTAAGCGGGGAGAATTAGATAACATACCTGAATTGACAGCCTTTGCGGATAAGCTGGAAAAAGCCTGCATTAAGACGGTAGAAGATGGAAAGATGACCAAAAGTCTGTCCCTGATTTCCACCTGCGAAAGTCCTGTGATTTTAAACAGTCTTGATTTTATCCGGGCAATCAGGGAAACTTTTGATGCGTTAACTTAAGCAGTCAAAGGCTATAATGGGCCGGCTTATTCAGATTTACATAACAGATGAGTGGATGAAACAAACGCTGCTGCGCTTCGTAAAGCGTAACAGCGTTTGTTGGTATAAGGCTTAAGCTTCTAGTGCTTCCCATTGTTCGTATAGGGCCGAAAGCTTTTGGTTCATTTCTTCCTGCTCCTTTGTCAGTTCCTGCAGCCGCGCCACATTGGTAGCAACTTCGGGAAGACTCATAGTAGATTCAATTTCCGAAAGTTTCCGCTCTATATCTGTGATGGCTTCTTCGCATTTTTTCAGGTCGTTTTCTTTTTTGCGGGCTCTTGCCTGCATTTCCTTTTGGGCCTGCCAGCTTAGCTTATTTTCGGAAGGCGCATCTTCTTTTGGAATTGATGAATCATCTAAAGAAAGAGATTTGGCAAGGGTATCCCTTTTTTCCAGATAATAATCGTAATTACCCAGATATCCGGTAAGCTTACCCGCCTCAAGGTCTAAAATGCGGCTGGCTGTCCGGTTGATAAAATAGCGGTCATGGGATACATAAAGCAAGGTTCCTTCATAGGAATTTAAAGCATCCTCCAAAATCTCCTTGGAGGTAATGTCCAGATGGTTGGTAGGCTCATCCAAAATCAGGAAATTGGATTCGGAGAGCATCAGCTTAGCCAGAGAAAGGCGCCCCCGCTCGCCGCCGCTTAAATCCTTAACCTGTTTATAGACATCATCTCCCGTAAAGAGAAAAGCTGCCAGAGTGTTTCTGATTTCTGTGTTATTCAGGTAAGGATAGGTATCGGAGATTTCCTCAAACAGGGTTTTTTCCATGTGCAGTACATGATGTTCCTGATCGTAATAACCAATCTGCACATTGCTGCCTAAGGTTATGGTCCCTTCATCGGCTTTTAACAGGCCGTTGATAATCTTAAGGATAGTGGTCTTGCCAGTGCCGTTGTCGCCGATAATCGCAACATGCTCTCCCCGCTTTATATCCATATCAAGCTGCGAAAAAAGTGTCTGTTTACCGAAAGACTTGGCTAGGGCTTCTATGTGCAGCACATCCTTTCCGCTGGTGATTCTGGGGGAAAGGGTCATATGAATGTCCGCGCGGGCCATAGTGGGCTTATCTAAAACCTCCATCTTATCTAACATTTTTTCACGGCTTTCAGCCCGCCTGATAGACTTTTCCCGGTTGAAGGATTTTAATTTTTCAATTACCGCCTCCTGATGCTTGATTTCCTGCTGCTGCTTTAAGTAGGCATGGAGGGCGGCCGTGCGAAGCTGCTCTTTTTTGACGGCATAATCAGAATAATTCCCCAGAAAGGAGGTAGCCTTTGTCTGATCGATTTCAATAATTTTCCCGGCAATCCGGTCAAGGAAATACCGGTCATGGGACACAATTAAGACGGCCCCTTTATAATTTAAAAGATAGGTCTCCAGCCACGTAATAGAATGCAAGTCCAAATGGTTGGTAGGCTCATCTAAAAGAATCAGATCAGGGTTAAGGAGAAGAAGGCGTCCTAATGCCACGCGGGTTTTCTGCCCTCCGGAGAGGGTGGATATTTTTTTAGAAAATTCTTCCTCTGTAAAGCCCAATCCCTTTAAGACGCCTGTAACCTCGCTCTGGCAGGCATAGCCATTGGCAAGCTCGAAGGCATGGGTTAAACGGGTATAGGCCTCCATAAGGCTTTCAAGCTGGCTGCCGGCTGCCTGTTTCATGTCATGCTCCATCTGCCGGATTTGATGCTCCATGGCAATCACATCCGCTTTCACTAAGAGGAGCTCATCATAAATGGTATTTTCACTGTCTACAACCTGATTTTGCGCAAGGTATCCAAGGGTTTTGCCCTTTGAAAGCGTGACAATACCCGTATCCGATGCCTGTTCTCCCACAATAATACGGAGCAAAGTGGTTTTCCCGGCCCCGTTAATTCCTACAATGGCGGCCTTTTCATGGTCTTCTATATGAAATGAAACATTGCATAGCACAGGCTCGGCGTTAAAAGCCTTTGATATATTTTGACAGGATAAAATCATCATTACACCCCCTGCATATTTACTTCCCAAATTTCCTACATGCCGCCTTGCGGCACAAACATTGTGTGATTTATGGTTATGGGCCGCCGTCTGGCCTTGACCGTAACATTATAAGTTTACAGGCGATAAAAGGGAATGTCAATGAATTGACAATATTTTACCAGTGTTATATATTATTTTATAAGGTTTGCTTGAATTGATTTTTGGTTTCTAACGGAGGAATGTTCGTGGATAATAAGGAAATTTCACAGGCCGTAATCGGACGTCTGCCAAGGTATTTCAGATTTTTGGGGGAGCTTAAGGACGAAGGGGTCGAGAGGATATCTTCCCAGGAGCTAAGTGATATCATGAATGTGACAGCGTCCCAGATACGTCAGGACTTTAACAATTTTGGCGGTTTTGGGCAACAGGGCTATGGTTATAACGTTGCATATCTTTACGAAGAAATCGGCAGAATTTTGGGCCTTGATAAAACCCATAAACTGATTATCATTGGGGCGGGAAATCTGGGCCAGGCACTGGCCAATTACACGAATTTTGATAGGAGAGGATTTCTTTTTAAAGGAATTTTTGACTGCGATCCATCCCTCTATGGGAAAAAGATACGCAGTATGGAAATAAGGCCTATGGAGGAGCTGGAGGATTTTGTGAAGGAAAATGAAATAGATATGGCAGTACTTACCATTCCAAAGGCAAGTGCGGCACAAGTGGCCAGGCGGCTATCCCATACCGGGATCAGAGGCATCTGGAATTTTGCGCATGTGGACCTGGATGTGCCGGATGGGATTCAGGTGGAGAATGTCCATTTGTCGGACAGCCTGATGAAGCTGGCTTACAATATTAACAGGTCTGAGAACCAGATGCTGCCAGGTTTCGAAAGTCAGCTTATGGATGAAAAGTAAGAGAAAGAAACCTCCAAACAAACGTTGGTGCGGTATTCTAAGGCACGGCTTTTTATGTGCGGGGGTATTATAAAAGTAAAAGGGAGTTTTTCAAATTACGGAGGTGAGGAAATGTCTGAGTTAGACAACAAATTTAAAAGCGCTCTGGCAGGCAAAAAAATACCTCCTCTTACGCTGGATAATAAGTGGCACAGACTGTTTACACAAACGCAGCCGGATAAGCGCCTTCAGCGGTTGGAGAAGGAAATCGGCGAATTGCTGAAAAAGCAAAGTATCGCAAATACCGAAATTAAAAAGATCAAAAGGCTTAAGAAAACGCTGATGCAGGAGATTATGGAGAATGCAACGGCATCTTCATCCGGCAATGAAAAGGCAATCAAAAAGGCGGAGGAGAACAAGCGCCTTTTAGAGGAATGCAATGAGAAGATCGCAGGCTATGAGGATGAGCTTTTTGAGGTTCCCAGGGAAATCGATAAGGCCAATAAAGAGTTGATGCTGCTTACAATGCAGATTTGCTACGACAGGCTGAAAACAAATGGGCGGGAAATTGCGGAGCTTTCGGAATGGATTGCACGGGTCAGGGAAGAACTAAAGGAAAATGTGATCCGCAAGGAGGAGATGGAGGAGATTAACCATGAGCTCTATTCCTACATGCATGATATTTTCGGAGCGGAAGTGATTGATATATTTGACATGAAATATTTAGAGAATCAGTCGGGAAAAAAAGAAAAATGAGATATATTTTAAAAGCATATGAAATGAAAATGTATGACGGGGATACCATTGAAAGAATTGGTATCCCTTCTATGGTATTGATGGAAAGAGCGGCTCTTAGCGTGATAGAGAGTTTAAGTGAGCGAAACCTTATGCCGCAGAAGGTATTAGTGGTGGCAGGAATGGGGAATAATGGAGGCGATGGCTTGGCGGTTGGAAGACTTCTTGCCGAAAAAGGCGCGGAGGTTGCCTTTTATATGGCGGGAAATCCGGATAAAATGACTGAGGAAACAAGGCGTCAGCTTTTCATTTTAAAGAATTTGGGGTTTTCCATACAGAGCAAATTAGAATTAGCAGAATATGATATGGTAGTGGATGCACTTTTTGGAATTGGTTTATCCAGAAATGTGGAGGGAGAATATCTTACGCTGATAAGAGAGATGAACAGGCTTGGGAAAAAGGGAGCCTTCCTTTTGTCGCTGGATATCCCCTCCGGAGTCTGTGCGGATACAGGCAGGATTTTGGGAGAGGCGGTGCAGGCGAATCTTACAGTGACATTTGCTTACGCCAAGAGGGGGCATTTTCTGTATCCTGGCAGGGAATATACAGGGAAATTGATGGTGAAAGATATTGGCATTACGGAAAGTTCCTTTTTAAAGGGAAGACCGGGAGCCTTTTGTTATGAGAAAGAGGATTTGCATAGACTCCTTCCAAAGCGGAAGCCCTGGGGAAATAAGGGGACTTTCGGAAAGGTATTGCTTGTGGCAGGTAGTTATGATATGTGCGGCGCTTGTGTTTTATGCGGAAAGAGTATTTTAAGAGCCGGGGCTGGCATGGTGAAAATCATAACCCCCTCCTGCAATCGCATTATTTTGCAAGAGACTTTTCCGGAAGCAATGCTGTATACCTTTGAAGATAAGCCTCACATGGAGAAGGTAAAAAATTCGCTGGATTGGGCGGATGTTGTGGTAGCCGGGCCAGGCATTGGGATGGGGAATGGGACTAAGGAACTGATGGAATATTTATTAAAAGATAAAAGATGTCCCATGGTGATAGATGCCGATGGGCTGAATCTTCTTGCTGCCCACCAGGATCTTTTTGAACTGGCCGCAGAGCGGGGGGAGGGCAAACTGGTGATTACGCCCCATCCGGGAGAGCTATTACGCCTTATGAAGATGGATATGGAGGTATATAAGGAAGACAGAGAGAAGCTTATTTTTACACTTGCAAAGGGGCTGCATTGTGTTGTGGCGGCAAAGGATGCTGTAACCCTTGTAGCGGAAAATGGCAGGGAGGAGATTTATATGAACACCTCAGGAAATGATGGTATGGCTACGGCAGGCAGCGGAGATGCGCTTGCGGGTATCATTGGCGGACTGCTTGCCCAGGGGATGGACTGCTTTTTTGGAGCCTGCCTTGGGGTATATTTACATGGGCTTGCAGGGGAGGAAGCGGCCGGAAAGAAAGGACGCTACGGCATGACCGCATTGGACCTGGTTAAGGAGCTTCCCTTTGTGATGACATTTTATGGTCCAAATTAGAGGGCTGCTGGAAGTATGGAGAATAATTGCGGTATGCGGAGGGTGTAAAGATGACAGACAAATTTCAAAGAATTTGCGCCAAAGTTGATTTGGATGCGGTCAGACATAATGTGAAAAATATGAAAGCAAATCTCACTCCAGGGACTGAAATAATGGCGGTGGTTAAGGCGGATGGCTATGGACACGGAGCGGTGCCCATTGCCAGGGAATTAGAGCCGTTAACGGAGATAGCAGGCTTTGCGGTTGCCACGGCGCAGGAGGCGTTTATACTGCGTGATGCCAGAATCAAAAAGCCAATTCTGGTGCTGGGCCATACCTTTCCCTGCAGCTATGAAAGAATGATCCGGGAGGAAATTAGGTTTACCGTGTTTCGCTATGATACCCTTGAAGCACTTTCGAAAATCACATCCGATCTGGCAGGGGAGGGCACTTTCAAGAAGGCCAGGGTACATATTAAAGTAGATACGGGGATGAGCCGCATTGGCGTAAGAGCGGATGGGGAGGGACTTGACTTTGTAAAGAAGGCTTTGGAGACAGAAGGAATTTTGGTAGAGGGTATCTTTACCCATATGGCAAGGGCGGATGAAGAGGATAAATCGGCGGCCAAAAAGCAGATTGCGCTATTCAGCGATTTCCTAAGGCGGATAGAGGAAGAAACCGGCCGGAGAATACCAGTCAGGCACTGCTCTAATAGTGCCGGCATTTTAGAGCTGCCGGAAGCTGATTTTGATTTGGTCAGGGCCGGTATTGCCATTTATGGGCTATGGCCCTCCGGAGAGATGAAGCGGGATACGGTATGTCTTATGCCAGTGCTTTCCCTTTACAGCACTATCGTGTATGTAAAGGAAATTGAGGCAGGTACGGCGGTCAGCTACGGGGGAACCTTTGTGGCCCCGGAGCGGATGCGGATTGCAACTGTGCCGGTTGGCTATGGGGACGGATACCCCAGAGGTCTTTCCGGCAAAGGATTTGTTTTGGTATGTGGGAAAAAGGCGCCCATTTTGGGAAGGGTGTGTATGGATCAGCTTATGATTGATGTGACGGATATCCCACAGGCGCTTGAAGGAGAGCAGGTAACGCTCATTGGCAGGGATGGCAGGGAGCAGATTACCATGGAGCTTTTAGGCGATTTATCCGGCAGATTTCATTATGAGTTTGCCTGTGGTCTGGGAAAGCGTGTACCAAGGATTTATATAAAAGAAGGAAAGGTTTTGAGCATCAGCGATGGCTGCCAGGATTTTTAGCTGCCGCTGAATACCTTCTGACAATACGGTTATACTACTTGATAGAAACATAACAACGGATGCCAAGCTTCGCTAGCCATCCTTATGTTAACAAAAATATCCTATTGGAATGAAGGGTGTGTGAAAAGGTGAGACGAGGGGATATTTATTATGCGGATTTGCGCCCGGTAGTGGGCTCAGAACAGGGAGGAATAAGACCGGTACTGATTATACAAAATGACGTGGGAAACAGACATAGCCCAACGGTTATCTGTGCGGCTATCACCTCCAAGCTTAATAAGGCAAAGCTGCCTACCCACATTGAGCTGAGTGCGGGCAGATATGATATGGTGAAAGATTCGGTGATTTTGCTGGAACAGCTCAGGACCATAGATAAAAAACGATTGAAGGATAAAGTGTGTCATCTGGATGAAGATATTATGGGGCAGGTAAACCACGGGCTTATGATCAGCCTGGAACTGGTTACATAGTAAAGAGCTTTTGCCCCTGGCAAACATCCATGAAAAGCACAGCCAAATCCGGCCCTTGACGGTAAGGACAGGAGATGGTATAGTTTAGATTGAAAATTTATGTAAATATATGCAAATTACATATATGCAATTCGCATAGAGGCAATTTGCACTTACAAAAAGGAGATGGAAAAATGGATGATGGCGGGCCTACGGCCAGTTATATTATTTTTTTTGTGTTACTGCTGATCGATATGCTTTTTTATGGATTTGGCGCGGCAGCCAGGGAGTTGAGTGTAAAGGAGCTTTCCGAAGAATTTAAGGACACAAAAAATAAAAAGGCGAAGCGGTTATATACGATTGCCGTGAATCCGGAGCAATATATCAGCACGGTCCAGCTGGTTGTAACCTTGATTAATCTGATGATGGGAGGTTTTTTCCTACAAGTTTTCAGCAGGGTGGCCGGAAACCTGATTGAAAAAGGTGTGCCGCAAAATGTGGTAGATATGATGCTGCCTCCAAAGATTCTTTCAGCGGTGGCGCTGGTCCTTTCGGTGGCGGTGCTTTTATACATATTGTTAACCTTTGGGGTGATGATACCCAAGAGGCTGGGAGCTAAGTATGCTTCTAAGTGGGCCTATGCCTGCATCAATCCTATCTATTATATTACAAAGATTATCAGCCCGGTGACAGGACTTGTATCTGTAACGGCGAAAGGGATTTTGCGGATTTTTGGTATTCGCTGTGAGGAAAATGGGGAGGATGTCACAGAGGAAGAAATTTTATCTATGGTCAATGAGGGCCATGAGCAGGGAGTGCTTCTTGCCACAGAGGCGGAGATGATTTCCAATATTTTTGAGTTAGGCGACAAGGAAGCCAAAGATATTATGACCCACCGGACCAATATTCTTGCCATTGATCGGAATATGACCTTGGGAGATGCACTTGATTACATGCTCAGTGAGAGCAAGAGCCGGTTTCCGGTTTACGATGAAAATATAGACCACCTCATTGGCATTCTTCATTTAAGGGATGCCATGCGTTCCCACAGGGAGGCGGTGGATATGACGGTGAGCGTGGGGGACATAGAGGGTCTGGTACGGGATGCTACGTTTGTTCCTGAAACCAAAAATATTGACGTGCTGTTCCAAAATATGCAGCATACAAAGACCCAGATGGTAATTGTGGTGGACGAGTATGGACAGACATCAGGACTTGTGGCTATGGAGGATATTTTAGAGGAAATCGTTGGCAATATCATGGACGAATATGATGAGGAGGAAGAACACATCGAGGAGACAGGAAATGCCAACGAGTATATTATAGAAGGAATAACACCTCTTGAAGAACTGGAAGAACGGCTGGGTATTTCTTTTAAGGAGGGTGCGTTTGAAACTTTAAATGGATTTATGATTTCCAAGATGGATAAAATTCCGGAGGAAGACGAAGAATTTTCCATTGATGTGGACGGATACTGCTTTAAGATTTTACAGGTAAAAAATAGAATGATACAGAGTGTTCTTGTGACGAAATTAGCAGGAGAGAAGGTTGTGTCCACAGAAGAAGAAACTGAAAGGAAACAGGAAAAGAAAGAAAAAGATTGAAATTCAAATTTTCGGTTGAAAGGTTTGTGTCGGTGCGGCATCCACGAACCCAACGAAGCGAAAGCCGCACAGAAATGAGGGAAAAATGTCAGGACATTCAAAATTTGCAAATATTAAACATAAGAAAGAAAAAAATGATGCTGCCAAAGGAAAAATTTTTACAATTCTTGGCAGGGAGATTGCGGTAGCAGTGAAAGAGGGCGGCCCGGACCCGGCCAATAATTCCAAGTTAGCGCAGGTAATCGCAAAGGCGAAATCTAACAATATGCCAAACGATACGATTGAAAGAGGAATTAAGAAGGCGGCGGGGGATGCCGGGAACGTAAATTATAAATATGTTACCTATGAAGGCTATGGCCCCAGCGGTATTGCAATTATTGTGGATGCTCTTACGGATAACCAGAACAGAACGGCGGCCAATGTGAGGAATGCATTTACAAAAGGAAACGGAAATGTAGGAACACCGGGATGTGTGTCTTTTATGTTTGACAAAAAGGGGCAGATGATCATTGACAAGGAAGAATATGAGGGGGATCCAGATGAACTGATGATGACGGTTTTAGATGCCGGGGCTGAGGATTTTTCCGAGGAGGAGGACAGCTTTGAGGTGCTTACGGATCCGGATGATTTTGACGAAATGCTAAAGGCCCTTCAGGATGGAGGAATTCCGCTGGCCTCTGCGGAGGTTACCATGATTCCCCAAAATTATGTGGAGCTTAAGGAGGAAGCAGCGGTAAAGAGCCTGCAAAAGATATTGGATTTATTGGACGAGGATGATGACGTGCAGGCGGTGTATCATAATTGGGATGAATAGATTGAAAAATCAGCTTGACAGCTGATTTTATCAATCACAAATTTGCGGGTCATCGGCAAAAATGGGGGATTGAAATGAGAAAATGGCTGCTTAACCTGCTTTGGATCTGCATCCTTGGAGGGAGCAGGGTATTATATTTTTGGAATGCAGGAAAAACAGTGGCGGATACATACGGGTATTTTGAACAGGCCGTGGAAAGAGCCTGGGAAAATGGGACTGTTTCATGGGCAGGGCTTGGCGATGCCTATATATGGACGCTCTCATGGCTGTTTCGGCTTATGGGGGACCGGATTGAATTAGTGGGTGTTTACCAGCTCACGCTCCAGATTCTGTGGCTGATCTTATTGTTTGCGGGCGCCAGTATGCTGCTTGGAAGAAGGGCAGGATTTTTGCTCAGCGGTGTTTTGATGATTCTTCCATGGAGCATGCCAACGATTTTTGTGGTATCGCCTGAAAATTATTATATGCTGCATTTTTCGTTGTTTCTAGTGATTTTAGGCGCTTTTTGCAGCAAGAAAAAAAATCACAGGGTAACAGAGATGACGGCAGCTGGCAGCGAGAATAAAAAGATGGAGCGTTTGCCTGAGACAGGAAGTGATAAAGCCGCCACAGAGAATAAAGAAGCCGGTAAGAACAAAGAAACAACGCAGGAAGGACAAGAACAGTTGCAGCAAGCGGTAGAGAAAGAAGAAGGTTATGTGATCACAGAAGACGGCAGAAGGGTGAAGCTTTTTGACAATCCGCTTCCGCTTCCGCCTAAGCATGTGAAGAAAAACATGGGATTTGATTTCAAAGTCTCAAAAGATGATTTTGATTATCAGGTTGAAGACAGAGATGATTTTGATGTCTGAATAAAAAATTTCAGAAGTAATATACTAAGAAGGACTGTTTTACAGTCCTTTTTTTAATAGTCAATTACAATAATTTTATAAGGAGTTTTTGCATATGGCAGGAAAAAAGATAGAGGAAGAAAAGCATAGGGACGAGCGAATTGAGGAGACCGGACAGGTCACACTAGATAAAAATGGAAAATCCCACAGCATTCACTTGATTTCTGTGATCGGCGAGGTGGAAGGCCACGATAATCTGAATAACAGCTCAAAAACCACGAAATATGAGCATATCCTTCCGGAACTGGCGGCGATTGAGGACAGCAAGGATATAGACGGTGTCCTGATTTTATTAAATACCATGGGAGGGGATGTGGAAGCGGGACTGGCTATTGCGGAAATGATAGCATCCTTAAGTAAGCCTACAGTGTCCCTTGTGCTGGGAGGAAGCCATTCCATTGGCGTGCCGATTGCCGTCAGCACAGACTATTCTTATATAGTCCCTACCGGAACCATGGTAATTCATCCGGTTAGAATGAATGGGATGGTAATTGGGGTTCCGCAGACCTTTGATTATTTCAGACAGATTCAAAACAGAATAACCGGGTTTGTGTGCAATCATTGCAGGATTACAAAAAGCAGATTGGAAGAATTGATGATGGAAACAGGTGTCCTTACGAAAGACGTGGGGACGATTTTAGTAGGAGAGGAAGCGGTTTCGGAAGGTATCATAAATGCAACCGGCGGAATTAAAGAAGCGATGGAAAAACTGCATACATTGATAGGAAAGAACAAGAAAACAAAATAAAATTATCACATGATAATTATTAAAACAAATTATATGTGACGAAAAAATGTTTGTTGATGACAAGATTTGAGGAAGATGCTATACTATATAAGATTTTTATTTGCGGTCTATCGGGAGTATGGGAGATTAGATTGAAAAATCTCCGATTTTTCAATTAACAAATTTGTGCTTACGCCCAAATTTGCGGGGTGTTGGAAAGAATGGGGGATTAGTATGGCACAGACGAGGAGAAGCAGCGCAGGCAATGGGAAAAAGAGCGCAAAAAGCAGGTCTTCTAAAGGAAGAACAACAAAAAACAGCAGGCAGACGGAGCCTTTGGATGTGGCGCTCCGTAATGAAATTATTTTGATTGTACTATTTGCGGCAGCTGTATTTTTATTTTTATGTAATTTTGGTATAGTAGGGGTAATGGGGAAGGCGGTCAGCGATGTTCAATTTGGAATTTTCGGATTGACGGCTTATGTGATGCCTCCGATCCTGTTTTTGATGATTGCCTTTGGTATGGTAAACAGCGGCAGTTCTATAGCGGTCCGTAAGCTGGTGGCAGGAGTTGTGATGCTCTTTTTGTTGGGAATCGTGTTTGAGCTTTTTACAGGAGCGCCGCAGGAAGCGAAGGAGTACGAAATTGGAGAGATTTATAAAAGCTGCGCACAGGCTCACAGCGGGGGCGGCGTGTTAGCCGGTTCCCTCGCTTATTTCAGTTATCATTTTCTGGGGCTGGCAGGTACAATCCTTATTTTGACCGTGGGAGCGATTATCTCTATTGTGGTTCTGACAGATAAATCCTTCGTGTCGAGTGTGAAATCCGGCGGCAGGAAGGTTTATGAGCGTTCCGCAGAGGATGCGGCCTATCGCAGGGAACGGGCCAAAGAGCGCAGACAACAGCAGGAGGAAGGAAGAAAACGCAGAGAGGAAGAAAAGCGGATTCGGGCTGAGGAACGTGAAAATGAAAAGATTCTGCGTATGGATAAAAAGGTCAGCGGCGTCATGTTGGATACTTCTCTTACGGCGAAAGAAGAATGGACAAAGGAAAGGGATGATATCCATGAGATTAATCTGACTGATTTTGAAGATCAGATGGAAGAAGCCGAAGAACAGACCACAGGAGAAAATCCTGCCTTTGATTTTGATAAAATCCGGATTAACAGCGCCTATTCGGAGGAGTATGAGAATGGGAACGATGAGCTTGCGGAGATAACGGATTTGTTTGCATCGCAGGAGTCTGAGGATATGTCCGAATATACACCTGCAGATATGTCTGTTCAGGGAACCATGCAAAATACGGCTGACATCAGGGAAGGGGAACTGGCAGGCACAGCAAAAGAAAGACCTGCTGTTGCAAGACCCTCCTCATACAGCGGTTCTGAGGGCAAAACAGATGATGGGCAGGGGGAACGCGATAAAGTATTGCAGATGCCCAAAAAAGATCCAATCCCTAAAAAGTACATATTTCCACCGCTTAACAAGCTGGTAAAAGGGAAAGGAAAGGGAGGCGATTCCGCAAAAGAATTAAAGGAAACCGCCTTAAGACTGCAGCAGACCTTGCAGACCTTTGGTGTACGTGTTACAATCACGGATATCAGCCAAGGGCCATCTGTTACCAGATTTGAATTACAGCCGGAGCAGGGAGTTAAGGTAAGTAAGATTGTAGGTCTTTCCGATGATATTAAATTAAATCTGGCAGCTACGGATATTCGGATCGAAGCGCCGATTCCGGGGAAAGCGGCTGTGGGAATTGAGGTGCCTAACAAGGAAAATATGATGGTGGCGCTGCGGGATTTGTTGGAAAGCAAGGAGTTTCAAAGCTTTCCATCTAAGCTTGCCTTTGCGGTGGGGAAGGACATCGGCGGTAAGGTGGTTGTGGCGGACATCGCCAAAATGCCGCACATGCTCATTGCCGGTGCAACCGGTTCCGGTAAATCGGTCTGTATTAATACCCTCATTATGAGTATTTTATATAAGGCGCATCCGGAAGATGTTAAACTGATTATGGTTGACCCTAAGGTAGTGGAGCTCAGTGTCTATAATGGTATTCCACACCTGCTAATTCCAGTGGTGACAGATCCCAAGAAAGCTTCCTCTGCACTGCAGTGGAGCGTAGCGGAGATGAACGACAGATATCAAAAGTTTGCAGATTTTAATGTAAGGGATTTAAAGGGCTATAATAAAAAGATAGAATCTATGCAGGAAAAGGGGGAGGCGGGAGATTTAAAGAAGCTGCCTCAGATTGTGATTATTGTGGACGAGCTTGCGGACCTTATGATGGTTTGCCCCGGGGAGGTGGAGGAATCTATCTGCCGTCTGGCCCAGCTGGCGAGAGCGGCAGGGCTTCACTTAATCATTGCAACCCAAAGACCTTCCGTAGATGTCATTACGGGACTTATCAAAGCAAATATGCCCAGCCGCGTGGCATTCAGCGTTTCAAGCGGCGTGGATTCCCGTACCATATTAGATATGAATGGAGCGGAAAAGCTGTTGGGTAAAGGAGATATGCTTTTTTATCCGCAGGGGTACAGTAAGCCTGCCAGAGTGCAGGGCGCCTTTGTATCGGATAAAGAAGTGTCGGATGTAGTAGAGTTTCTGAAAAATCAGACCCTTGGAAATATATATGATACGGATGTGCAGGAAAAAATTTCTACCTATGGAAGCAGCCTGGGGGGAGCGTCCGGATCCGGTGAAGGCACAGACCGGGATCAGTACTTTGTGGAAGCCGCCAGATTTATCATTGAAAAGGATAAGGCATCTATCGGAATGCTGCAGCGTATGTTCAAAATCGGATTTAACAGGGCGGCCAGAATTATGGATCAGCTCTGTGAGGCCGGCGTGGTTGGGGAAGAAGAAGGGACCAAGCCGCGCAAGGTACTTATGAGTGAGGAACAGTTCGAACAGTTTATAGAGGAGTCGCTATAGCAGAGCGTTGGCGCTTACGCCCCGGGTTGCAGGGGTGGTTAAAATTAGCGGTTAATTGTAAGGATGGAGGTTTAGCAGGATGAAAACAGATATTCAAATTGCACAGGAAGCAAAGCTTGACCCGATTGTGGAAGTGGCAAAGTCTCTTGGCATGAGCGGGGATGAATTGGAATTGTTTGGAAAATACAAGGCAAAAATATCGGATGCGTATCTGGAAAAAATCGCTGCCCGTCCGGATGGAAAACTGATTTTGGTTACGGCTATTAATCCAACTCCGGCAGGGGAGGGGAAAACCACTACCAGCGTAGGACTAGGACAGGCTTTTGGAAAACTTGGGAAAAGGGCTGTGATTGCCCTTAGAGAGCCTTCTTTAGGCCCCTGTTTTGGGATAAAGGGAGGCGCCGCCGGAGGCGGTTATGCCCAGGTGGTTCCTATGGAGGATTTAAATCTGCATTTTACCGGTGACTTTCATGCAATTACCTCTGCAAACAATCTGTTAGCAGCAATTCTGGATAATCATATCCAGCAGGGAAATGAGCTTGGCATTGATACCCGCCAGGTGGTATGGAAAAGATGTCTTGATATGAATGACAGAGTGCTCCGAAACGTGGTGGTGGGGCTTGGCGCAAAGGCAGACGGAACCGTGCGGGAGGATCATTTTGTCATTACGGTGGCTTCCGAAATTATGGCTGTGCTTTGTCTTGCCTGCGATTTAAAGGATTTAAAGGATAGACTGGGAAGAATGGTAGTTGCCTATAACGACCAGGGAGATCCGGTAACAGCTGCAGACTTAAATGCGGTAGGGGCTATGGCGGCGCTTCTTAAGGATGCCATGAAGCCTAATTTAATTCAGACATTGGAGCATACACCGGCGCTTGTCCATGGAGGGCCTTTTGCCAATATCGCCCACGGCTGTAATTCCTTAAGGGCAACAAAGGCGGCCCTGAAAATGGCGGATTATGTGGTGACGGAGGCAGGCTTTGGAGCCGATCTTGGGGCTGAGAAATTTTTTGATATCAAATGCAGAATTGGAGGCCTTAAGCCGGATGCGGTAGTGCTTGTCGCCACGATTCGGGCTCTGAAATATAATGGCGGTGTTCCCAAGACAGAGCTTAACAAAGAAAATTTATCTGCCCTTAAGGCGGGAATTGTCAACTTGGAAAAGCATATGGAAAATCTGCAAAAGTACGGGGTACCTGTGGTAGTGACGCTGAACAGCTTTGTGACCGATACGGAAGAAGAAGTGGCTTATGTGAAGCAGTTCTGCGAAAAGAGAGGCTGCGCCTTTGCCCTTTCGCAGGTTTGGGAAAAGGGCGGTGAAGGCGGTATAGCGCTTGCTAATGTGGTTTTGGATACATTAGAAAAGAAAGAAAGCAGCTTTCGGGTATTGTATGAAGATACATTAAGCCTGGAAGAAAAAATAGAGAAGGTTGCAGGGGAAATTTATGGAGCGGAGGGCGTTCATTATTCTGCCCAGGCGAAAACCCAGCTGCAAAGACTTGAAAAGCTGGGGTTCGGGAATTTACCTGTTTGTATGGCCAAAACGCAGTATTCCCTTTCTGATAATCCGGCGCTTTTAGGGCGTCCCGAACATTTTAAAATGGATGTCAGGGAGGTTTATGTTTCAGCAGGGGCCGGTTTTGTGGTGGTTCTTACGGGGGCAGTTATGACGATGCCGGGTCTTCCCAAAAAGCCGGTGGCATTTTCCATTGATGTAAATGAAGATGGTGTGATTACCGGCCTGTTTTAGAAAGGAGAAGCTATATGGCGGCGATAATAGATGGGAAAGTAATTTCTCTTGCGATAAAAGATGAACTTAAGAAAAAGGTTGAGGAGCTTAAGGAAAAAGGGATACAGATTCATCTGGCAGTTATTCAGGTGGGAGAAAATCCTGCGTCTGCTGTTTACGTGCGGAATAAGAAGAAAGGCTGTGAATACATAGGAATTGGTTCCTTGTCTTATGAACTTTCGGAGGAGACAAAACAGGAGGAGCTGCTTGCCCTGATTCAGGAATTAAATGAGAGGGAGGATGTAAACGGTATTCTGGTACAGCTTCCATTGCCGTCCCATATTGATGAAGATACGGTGATTCAGGCAATTGACCCGAAAAAGGATGTGGATGGCTTTCACCCCCAGAGCGTAGGGGCGCTGTGCATTAGTCAGCCGGGTTTTGTATCCTGTACACCGGCAGGTGTGATTCAGCTCCTGAAAAGAAGCGGTATTGAAATAGAAGGAAAGGAATGCGTGGTACTTGGCAGGAGTAATATTGTAGGTAAGCCTATGTCAATTTTGCTTTTGCGGGAAAATGCCACCGTTACCATTGCCCATTCGCGGACAAAGAATTTAAAAGAAGTGACAGGCAGAGCAGATATTCTGATTGCGGCAGTAGGCCGGCCTAAAATGATTACCAGGGACTATGTGAAAGAAGGGGCAGTGGTAATTGATGTGGGTATAAACAGAGATGAAAATAATAAGCTGTGCGGAGATGTGGATTTTGATGATGTGGCTCCGATATGCAGTGCAATTACGCCGGTTCCGGGAGGAGTAGGCCCTATGACGGTGGCGATGCTTCTTTATAATTGTGTTGAGTCGATTGGACTTCGTGCCTGAGATTTGAGGATTAAAAAAATATGAGGTGTTACAATTGTGGATGTGAAATGGCGGAAGGCCATTTGTATTGCGAAAAGTGCGGGGCAGAAATTCAGATGGTACCCGACTTTGAGCCGGAAATTGAAAATAGTATCACGGAAGTCTTATCCACAGTTGCTGAAGAAATAGAAGGAACTGCCTCCGTTAAAGAAACGGTGGATGATGATGATACTATCCATCAAAATGATGCAATGCATCAAAGTGACAGTGTTCCTCAAAAGGATAAACAGGATGAGAACGACCGGGACCTGCAAAAAAATAAATTATCCCAGATTTTTTTTGAAAAAGAACAGAGAAAAGGCCGGTTTGCATTAAGCCTTATCAGTTTTATTGTAATCACTCTGGCGGCCGTTTTCGTGACAGTGGCACTGTATCACAGGTTTTCGGCAAACTATCAAATAGAACAGGCCAGAGCATCTGCACTAAGAGGCGATTACGAAGAAGCAATTGCTTTTTTGGAGAAGGCCAGGATGCTGGAGGGCGATTCCTTTGAAATTGTTTTATTGGAAGCAGGCTATTATGATCAAATAGGAGAGAAGCAGAAGGCAGTTGATGTGCTGATTAAGTCAATCCGAAATAGGCATCTTACCTTTGAGGATGAGGAAAGGGCTTATGAAAATATAATTGCGATCTTTGACGAGGAGGAAAGATATGAGGATATAGCGAAGCTGCTTTCTTTTTGTGAGAATGCGGATATTGTGAATCATTTCCAAAAATACTTGGCTTTTGCACCAGAGTTTGGGTACGCGTCAGGAAATTACGATGAGGTAATTTTGCTAAAGATGAGCGCGAATACTGCGGGTAAGATTTACTATACTTTAGATGGCAGCAATCCGGATGAAAAAAGCGATGTTTATACCGCGCCCTTATTTTTAGAGTCGGGGGAATATCAGGTGGCGGCAGTGTTTGTGAATGACTATGGGGTTAAAAGCGATGTTGTCAGAAGCTGGTATATGATTAACCTGACAGCGCCGGATCCGCCGGAGGTATTTTTGGCAAGCGGAGATTATGATGTTCCCACCATGATTGAGGTGGGCGGCACTGAGACAGGAACAGTCTATTATACAATGGATGGCAGCAACCCTGGGAAAGACAGTCTGCAATATACAGGGCCTATAACAATGCCTCTTGGAAGGTCAAACTTTAAATTTGTGACAATCTCAGAGGAAGGGGTTTCCAGCGAAGTGGTAAGCAGAAGCTTTGATTTTACCCTGAAAACGGATGTAACTGTGGGGAAGGCCATAGACAATGTGGTGCAGGCCCTTTATGCAAGGAAGGTGCTTACGGATTTACAGGGGCATTCTACGGAAATTAAGGGAAAATATGTATTTCAGTATGATACTATTGTGGAAATCCCCAATTTGGGTTATTATTATGTTTTGAGTGAATATGTTGACGGTGATAATGGCGTTCGAACCAAAACAGAGCGTATGTATGCTGTGGAGGTTTATACAGGGGCGCCCAATCGTCTGATTTACGATGAAAATGGGCAGATGGGGCTTATTTCTTTACAATAAAATATGATAGGAAAATAAATTATCAATCAATGCAGGAAAGGAATCAGAAATGTACAAGATTTTAGAAGTAAAAGAGCTTGCTGCCAGTATTTATTATATGGTAGTGGAAGCAAAACGAGTGGCAAAAGCGTGTAAGCCCGGACAGTTTGTGATTGTCAGGGCGGATAAGGATGCGGAGCGTATTCCGCTGACAATTTGTGATTATGACAGAGAAAAGGGAACGGTAACCATTGTATTTCAGATTGTAGGGGCAGGGACACAGATGATGGCAGCCTTAAAAGCAGGGGATGCATTTCATGATTTCGTAGGGCCCCTGGGCTGTCCTTCCGAGTTTGTGTCGGAAGACTTAGAAACCTTAAAGCAGAAAAAAATGTTGTTTGTGGCAGGCGGTGTGGGTACGGCACCTGTATATCCTCAGGTAAAATGGCTTCATGAGAGAGGGATTGATGCAGATGTGATTGTGGGCGCCAAAACCAAAGAGCTGCTTATTTTAGAAGAAGAAATGAAAGCGGTAGCCGGCAATTTGTACATAACCACAGATGACGGCTCTTATGGGAGAAGCGGTATGGTGACACAGACCATCAGCGATCTGGTGGGAGAAGGAAAGCGTTATGATGTCTGTGTTGCAATCGGCCCTATGATTATGATGAAATTTGTCTGCAAGCTCACAAAAGAATTAGAACTGCCCACCATTGTCAGCCTGAATCCTATCATGGTGGACGGAACAGGAATGTGCGGTGCATGCCGTGTGACGGTAGGCGGCAAGGTGAAATTTGCCTGTGTGGACGGCCCTGAATTTGACGGACATCAGGTGAATTTTGATGAAGCAATGCAGCGTCAGCAGATTTACAAGACAGAAGAAGGCAGAGCATTCCTCAAAGCGAAGGAAGGGGATACCCATCATGGCGGATGTGGAAATTGCGGAGGTGACAAATAATGGATGTATTAAAAAAAGTTCCGGTAAGAGAGCAGGATGCAAAGGAGCGGGCGGCCAACTTTGAGGAGGTCTGCTTAGGATATAAGAAAGAGGAAGCAATGGAGGAAGCGGCAAGATGCATTAACTGTAAAAATGCACAGTGCATCAAGGGCTGTCCGGTGTCCATTGATATTCCGGGCTTTATTGAAAAGATAAAGGAAGGAGATATAGAGGCGGCTTATCAGGTAATCAGTGCGTCTTCCTCCCTTCCGGCAGTCTGCGGACGTGTCTGTCCTCAGGAGAGTCAATGCGAAGGAAAATGTATCAGAGGTATTAAGGGCGAGCCAATTTCCATAGGCAAGTTGGAACGTTTTGCTGCAGACTGGGCAGGCGAAAATGGAATTAAGCCGCAGGGAGCAGAGCGTAAAAACGGAAAGAAGGTAGCCGTAATCGGTTCCGGGCCGGCCGGACTTACCTGTGCGGGGGACCTTGCAAAGATGGGCTATGATGTGACCATTTTTGAGGCTCTCCATGAACCGGGCGGTGTTTTGGTATATGGTATTCCGGAATTCCGTCTTCCCAAGTCAAAGGTGGTGACGAAGGAAATTGAAAATGTGAAATCTCTTGGGGTAAAAATTGAGACAAACGTGGTAGTGGGGAAATCTGTTACCATTGATGAGCTTTTAGGAGAGGAAGGCTTTGACGCCGTGTTTATCGGCTCTGGTGCGGGACTTCCAAAGTTCATGGGAATCCCCGGCGAACAGGCAAACGGCGTTTTTTCCGCCAATGAATATCTGACCAGAAGCAATCTGATGAAAGCGTTTGATGAAGAATCCGCAACACCGATTATGCGGGGCAAAAAGGTAGCGGTAGTAGGCGGCGGAAATGTG
Organism: Parablautia muri; assembly: GCF_009917485.1. Taxonomy (GTDB): domain Bacteria; phylum Bacillota; class Clostridia; order Lachnospirales; family Lachnospiraceae; genus Suilimivivens; species Suilimivivens muri. The sequence goes on along the minus strand of NZ_QZDT01000006.1, from coordinate 70,570 downwards.
GCCATGGACGCTGCGAGAACTGCCCTGCGTCTGGGTGCAGAGGTACATATTGTATACAGAAGAAGCGAGGAAGAACTACCAGCCCGTGTGGAAGAAGTGCACCATGCAAAGGAGGAGGGAATTATATTTAACCTTCTCACCAATCCGGTGGAAATTCTTGCAGACGAAAAGGGCTGGGTACACGGAATTAAGTGTATCAAAATGGAATTAGGAGAGCCGGATGCATCAGGGCGCAGACGTCCTATTGAAGTTCCGGGTTCTGAATTTGAGATAGAAGTGGACACGGTCATCATGTCCCTCGGAACATCCCCCAATCCTCTTATTTCTTCTACCACGGAAGGATTAGAGGTGAATAAGTGGAAATGTATTATTGCAGATGAAGAATTTGGCAAGACCACAAAAGAAGGAGTTTATGCAGGAGGGGACGCTGTCACCGGCGCTGCCACTGTTATTCTTGCAATGGGCGCGGGACGCGCAGGAGCAAAGGGAATTGATGCTTATTTGACAAAAGCCTAACAGGCCGTGTGAAGGATAAAGTCAAAAACCCCGTAAAAATAAAATGACGATAAGAGGTGTAAAGTCTGTAGAACATGACTTTACACCTTTTTCCGCCGGTAAAGCCTGTTTTGCGGAAAGTTTTGCATTTGAAGTATAAAATAAGAAAATATTAATAAATTTTATAGGGGAAATTAAATTGTTTACGGTATAGTCATATCATAAGCAAAAAGAGAAAGACGATTTTACATATGGTCCGGTACCGCAGGCAATGCTTGCGGATTGCTGGCAAGAATGGGGGATTCGTATGAAAAAGTTATTTGAGGAAGATGACAATGAATATTCGGGTGTTGACAGAGCAAAGATTTTGGTGACGGTGCTTCCCTTTATCCTGATTATTATCATTCTTGCTATTACACTGATTGTCAATAGTATAAAGAAGAAAGGGGATGACCTTGATGATTTACAGAAGAATATCATGGAATACACCGATGAAAATCAGGAAGCCCGGACAGAGGAATCTTCGCAGCAGACATCTTCCTCCTCCGTAGTAAATCAAAAAGACGATTCTGATCAGGACAGGTCCGGCGAGAATATGCCGGCTGGGCAGACGCAGCAAGATGGGGATGATAATGGGGAAAATCATGGAAATGATGCAGGCGAAGAAGACATAAGCGCCGGCGCCTCTCCCACGCCTTACCAGGAGGCTATGAAGGCGCAGAAGGATTACAGTAAAGTTTCGTTCCATACCCCGGAACAGCTTAAGGATATGATGGCTTATTGGAGCGACAACAATCAAAAAGCAATAAATGACCTTGTCTATTTAGATCATTACCTTGCTATGTCCTGGAGCCTTAAGGGTACCAAAAACTTTTATTACTATGGTGACACCAATGGAAATGGGCAACCCAATGGAAAAGGGGTTGCCGTATATGCAGATAACCAGTATTATTATGGCGATTGGGCAAATGGTATGAGAAGCGGAAAGGGAACCTGGATGCATTTTCATATTCATCAAACCACAAATTCAAATGATTTATACACCTATCACCATTATACGGGGGAATGGGTGAACGACCTTCCACAGGGAGAAGGCTCCGAGCATTATGACTATGACATGAATCTTATTACAGGCAATGATGGATATGTGACAAACCGTATTGGAAGCTATGATGCAGGGCTTGTAAATGGAGAATTTTATATCATTACAATTTATGAGGATAACAGTATCAAAGAATGGAATGCAGAAGCTGATCATGGTACATGGGTTTACCAAAATGAAAACAAGGACAAAAAAGGAAACAGAACCGTGTACGTGGAGATACAAGACCCCAACAATTATGTCTGGCTCCATCCAAAGAAAAATGTGGGAATAGGTGTGCCCTGTTTAATCGTTCCTGAGTCAAAAACCCCTACGGCAAGCTAACCTTTTTCGGCCCGAATGAGAGATATAATTTGGATAAAGTAGTGGAAACCTATGCCAATCCGTAGTAAAATAAACGAAGGGGTTAAAGGAGGTATAGGTTATGGGATGGTGCCCAAAGTGCAAAAGCGAATATGTATCAGGGATAACGGTATGTGCAGATTGTGGCTGTGAACTGGTGGACGAGCTGAAAGAGCAGAAAGAGGATGATACTTTTGAGCTTTTTGGAAGTGAAAGATCTGCCTTGATGGAAAATTCGATGAATAGAAAGGAAGATGATACAGTGCATTCCGAAAAAGTTTCGGGGGAAGCAGAGGATGAACCATTTTCTTTTGACGAGGAGGATGAACCATACCAGTATCGTCCGGTTTACATCAATAATGAGGAAAAAGCAGAAGAAAATAGAACTTCGGCCTATACACTGCTGATTGTAGGGGGCCTGGGTATTATTCTGGTCATTTTATTCTTTTTGGGGATAATTGACATCAAGGTATCTCTCATAAACAAATATATGATAACCGGGGTAATGGGGGTTTTATTTGTTTTGTTTCTTATCATGGGAATCATCTCCATGAAGAACTTTAAGGTATTGAAGAAAAAGGCCACCAGTGAAAATAATTTGACAAAAGAAGTTCAAAACTGGTGCATAGAAAACCTGAAAAGGGATACCATCGATGAGATATTAGGGTTAGAGGGCCAGCAGGAGGAATTGAAATATTTTCAACGTTTTGATTACATAAAAAAAGCAATTAAAAAGCAGTTTTTAAATTTGGACGAGGGATATCTGGACAGATTGATAGAGGAAACCTATTCAGGTATTTTTGAGGAAGACGGGGAATGAAAATCACCCTTATTTGTGTTGGTAAAATAAAAGAAGACTTTTACAGAAAGGCTGTTTCGGAATATGTAAAGCGCCTTGGCAGATACTGCAGACTGGAGATGATAGAGGTGGCGGATGAAAAGACGCCTGATCATATAGGCTCGGCCGAGGAGGAACTTATCAAAGAAAAGGAAGCAGCCCGTATTTTGAAATTCATAAAAGAGGATGCCTATGTTTTTACGCTGGAAATTCAGGGAAAAAATCCGGATTCGGTATCTTTTGCAAATCAATTAAACCAATTGGCAGTTCAGGGGAAAAGCCATATTACGTTTGTGATAGGCGGTTCCCTTGGGCTTCATAAGAGCGTATCAAAAGCGGCAAATCAGGCGATAAGCTTTTCCAATATGACTTTTCCACATCAATTAATGAGAGTTATTTTACTTGAGCAGATATACAGAGGTTATCGGATTAATAAGGGAGAGCCCTACCATAAATAAGGATCCGGTTATCATTGGGATTATAAAATAGGTATAGTAGTTATTTTTTCATCATATAGTAGTGTGGAGAAAACATTAAGAAACGCTAAGGGGACGAAAAACGCCGCCTAAGAGTTGCGAAATGTTTCAGAGAATGTTCAAAATACAGGCATTCTCCGTCAGGATTTGTGTTGCCGGCGCTTACGCCCAAATTGGAAGGCTATGGAAACATAGAGGATTATGATGAAAAAAGGATATCGAAAATTTAGAAATAACTGGAACAGAACCAGAGATGAAAGGAAAGAAGATGAACGCACTTCAGGTAAGGAGCTGGTGGTGGAATCCCTGCATCTTCCCAAGGATTCTCTGCTGGGAGCATCTATCGTTACCATAACGGGTAACGCGGATGTGTTTGTGGAGAATTATAAAGGGATTATAGAATATACCAGCCAGGTTATTTTGCTTCAGGGAAAGACCTGTAAAATAAAGATTTGTGGAAAACGGTTGAACATTGTTTATTATACGAATGAGGATATGAAGATAAGCGGATGCGTGGAAGCGGTCCATTATTTGGCATAACAAAGGTTGCTGGAAGTATGGGGCTTTTGGAAACGTGGAGGTTAGATTGAAAAATCTTCGATTTTTCAATCAACAAATTTGTGCTTACGCCCGAATTTGAGGGCACTGGCAAGAATGAGGGATTAGTATGATAGAAGTCATTCGTTTTATGAAGGGTTACCTGCTCATAAGGGTTTGTGGCTTTTCTCCGGAAAGATTTATGAATCTTTGCAGTAACCATAACATATTTCTTTGGGATATAGAAAATCATGGTGAATATTATACAATGAAAATCAGCCTTAAGGGATTTTACCAGATTAAGGGTATTACGAGGAAAACAGGTACAAGGGTAGTCATAGCAAAGCGTTATGGACTACCCTTTCTTTCTCTGCGGATGTGGAGACGCAGGATTTTTCTTTTTGGGCTTTTGGGGAGTCTTTTCTTTTGGATGTGGATGTCAAGATATATCTGGGCCATTGAGGTGGAAGGAAACTATTATGTGACCACAGATATTTTTCAGGATTTCTTAAATGAAAATGGATTTCAGGTGGGAATGAAAAAGGATGAAGTAGTGATTGAACAGCTGGAAAAGAGCATCAGAAGTGAGTTTGATATTGTTACTTGGACATCCGCCCGGATAGAGGGCACAAGACTGTTGATTCAGGTAAAGGAGAATGATTTGATTTCGGTGCAGGAACAGGTGCCCCAGGAAATGGAAGAAGGAGAAGGGCTTGATCTGGTGGCCGGAAAGGAAGGGGAAATTGTCAGTATTGTAACGCGAAGCGGCGTTCCAAAGGTAAGCGCCGGAACCATGGTTCAGGAAGGCGATGTGCTTGTGGAGGGTGGCGTTCCGATTATGAACGAGGATGGAACGATAAGAAGGTATGAATATTGCAGGGCAGATGCAGACATTATGTTAAGGTGTGTTTATCGGCTGACAGAGGATCTTGATGAAAAATATGAGCAAAAGCAGTATACGGGAAAGGAAAAAAAGCGCCCCTTTGTCATGTTGGGAACGAAAAAGCTGAGTATACCTGCTTTTGGAGGGGAATATGGGGAATTTGATGTTGTGGAGGAAAAAAGCCAGCTTAAGGTGTTTGAAAATTATTATCTGCCCTTATATTTTGGATGCGATTACGTCAGGGAATACGTCACAGAAGAAAAAATATATGAAAAGGATGAAGTAAAAAGGCTGTTTGAAGATAAAATACAAAAATTTTTAGAAAGTTTACAGGAAAAGGGGGTTCAAATTATAGAAAAAAATGTTACAATAAATAAAGTTTCCGGTGTATGGAAGATGCAGGTGGATTTTCTGGCAGTGGAAAAGACAGGGACAGAAAGAAAAACCACACTCATGCAGATGGAGGAAGATACGGTGCCGGAGGAAAATCAGGAATAATGATTAGGAGTAATGCATGGAAGAAATCTCTGAAATAGTGCAAGTGCCAATGGAAGATGAGCAAAATATTTTCGGGCAGTTTGACAGTCATATCAAGAAGCTGGAGCGGCAGCTTCAGGTATCTATTGCGGACCGGAATGGCGAGGTGCGCATCAGCGGCAGTAAAGCTCATGTGAATAAGGCAAAAGCGATCATACGTGAGCTGACGGAATTTTCAATGAGGGGAAATATAATCCAGGAACAGAACGTGGATTATGCAATTGCAATGAGTATGGAAGAAAATGATGATGTTTTATTGGAAATAGATAAAGACTGTATCTGCCATACGGTGTCGGGCAAGCCGGTAAAGGCTAAGACCTTAGGGCAGAAGCAGTATGTGGATGCAATCAGGGACAATATGATTGTATTTGGTTTAGGCCCTGCCGGTACAGGGAAAACCTACCTGGCTATGGCTATGGCCATAACTGCGTTTAAAGATCAGGAAGTGGAGAGAATCATACTGACAAGGCCGGCCATTGAAGCAGGTGAAAAGCTGGGATTTCTTCCTGGAGATTTGCAAAGTAAGGTTGACCCTTATCTAAGGCCCTTATACGATGCGCTGCATCAGATTATGGGGGCGGAAACCTTTATGAAAAATATGGAGAAGGGATTGATTGAGGTGGCACCTCTTGCTTATATGAGAGGGCGTACCCTTGACAACGCATATATTATTTTGGACGAGGCGCAGAATACCACCCCGGCCCAGATGAAAATGTTTCTCACAAGAATTGGTTTTGGTTCTAAGGTAATGATAACCGGGGACGCTTCGCAGAAGGACTTGGCGCCCGGCGTGGCATCCGGCCTTGATGTGGCTCTTAAAGTGCTCCACAATATCGAAGGAATTGCATTTTGCAAAATGACAAGCCGCGATGTGGTAAGGCATCCTTTGGTTCAGAAGATTGTGAAGGCATATGAGGATTACGAAAGTAATCCCAGGAATCGTCTAGTAGATTACTCCGTGAACAAAGGAAGTGAAAGAAATAAACGCAGGGGCAAAGGGACAGGCTATGGCAAGAAACAGTAAGAGAGAACAAAATGACTGGATGCTTTCAGAATCAAAAAAAGAACAGAGCGAAACAGTCTTTCAAATAAGCATATTTTTTCTGACAATTGCAGGAAGCGTATTGGCCGCATTTTTGTATCAAAAGCCGGTTGATGAGATTGCCAGTATTGCGGTTATGTCCGGCGTGGGTGCAGGAATTGTATGGTTTTTATTGGGAAAGTGCAGAGAGGATAAAGAATTTTTATATGACAGGGCAGGGCATATAAACAGATTTTTCTTTTTATACCTGATTTCTTTGATTGGAAGCGTACTATTTCCGCTGCTGCCAGCCGGAGGATGGCCCTATCAGGTCATTTTTATTGGGCTTATGCTCTTTAGCAATCAGATGACAGGGATTTGTGCAGGATGTACCCTGCTGATGATATCGGTATTACTGCAAGGCGGAGAAGACGGGCTGTTTTTCATTTATTTTATCAGCGGTCTGGTTGGAATTGCGGTATTTTCGGTATTGGACGAGGCTTTTAAAATCTGGACGCCAACGCTTATTTCCCTGCTGATACAGATGACATGCCTTTCTCTGCAGGAGGTATTATTTGCCAATGAGGTATTTTCCTTTCAGATGTTTTTTATACCGGAGATCAATATTCTGGTTAATTTTATCTTGCTGATGATTCTGCTGAAAGTTTTCCGTATTTTTGTTATGAACCGGGAGCGGGATTGGTATGCAGACATAAATGACCCTGAGCATCCGCTTTTGCTGGAACTGATGGCAAATTCAAAGGATGAATATTTCCATGCGGTTCATACAGCATATTTGTGTGAAAAGGCAGCGAAAAGTCTGAATCTGGACGATGCGCTGGCCAAGGCATGCGGTTATTATCACAGGATTGGTATCATCAGAGGAGAAAACAGCTGGGAGAGAGTAAAGGATATTTTGCTGGCAAACAATTTTCCTAAGGAGGTCCAGGAAATCCTGCAGGAATATTTGGATGAGCGGGAAAAAATTGTATCAAAAGAAGCGGTGGTACTTTTTTTCTGTGATACGGTGGCGTCCTCTATCAGCTATTTGTTCTCTAAGGATGCTAAAATTGAATTGAACTATCATCAAATCATCAGTGCTATACTGGATAAAAAAATGGAGAGCGGTCTGATTGCTTCCAGCAATATATCCTTTAAAGAGATTGAAGAAATAAAAAATATACTGGCAGAGGAAAAAAATTATTATGACTTCCTGCGTTGAAAATGAAACAGATGTTACGTTTGAATTTGATATAAAAAAAATACTTAGCCTTATCATGGAGCAGGTACTTTCGGAAGAAAACTGTCCCTATGAAGCGCAGGTAAATCTCCTGTTGACAGACAATGTGGGCATTCATGAATTGAATCGACAGTACAGACAGGTGGATTCCCCTACGGATGTGCTTTCTTTTCCTATGATTGACTTTGAAAAAGAGGCGGATTTTTCCATTGTGGGGGAGAGGGAAGCGGATTACTTTGATCCGGACAGCGGAGAGCTTCTTTTGGGAGACATTATTATTTCCGTAGATAAGGTGGCGGAGCAGGCCCTTAAATACGGGCATTCTAAAAAGAGAGAATTTGCTTTTCTGGTGGCGCACAGTATGCTTCATCTTTGTGGATATGACCATATGACAAAAAAGGAGGCGTGTGTGATGGAGGAAAAGCAGGAAAAGGTGTTATCAGCGCTAGGGATTACAAGGGATAGAGAACAGACATAAGATAAGAGTATGTTTGAAAAATGCACCTGGCAGGAAGGCGCTTTCAGACAGGCTCAGGGCAGGAGAGATATATGAGGATACCAGCGAGGAAACCAAGAAAGGATTACTACACGGCAATTACATGGATTGCACTTATAGGAACATTGATTTTCAGGATTCCTTTAGTGCGTATGATGGGAGATAAAGGGATTGCTTATTTTGGAGTGGCAAATGAAATTTATTTGGCGGTGGCAGGTGCGCTTTCCTATGGATTATCGGAAGCTGTTTCGGTTTTGGTCCGGTACCGGTTAAGGAGAGGACAGATTAAGGGGGCAGGGAAGGTATTAGGAAGCGCGCTGTGTATAGGGGGCGGCATTGGACTGATACTTACCTTCATAGTAGGACTCGGAGGACAGAGCCTTGCAGAGAAGCTTTTCCATGTGCCTCTTTCCGGTATGGCAGTAAGGCTGATGGCTCCGGCAATGCTTTTTTCTGTGTTGACAGGGGTTTTGAAAGGATATTTTCAGGGAAACGGTTCTAAGCTTCCGGCCATGCATTCGGAGCTGCTTCACATGATATTTCTATTTTTAGGCGGGCTGATTGGAACGTTAATTTTGCATAGATACGGGGTAAAGGTTTCTGCGTTGCTGCAAAATGAGGATTACGCGGCGGCATATGGAGCTATGGGGGCGTCCATTGGACTGCTCGCGGCATCGGTTCTTAGTTTTTTTTATATGCTTATTTTGTATTCTATTTTCAGGAGAAATCAAAGTAAGCAGGCGCAGGAGGGCCGGGAGGTGCAGAGAGGACAGGATTCAGGTTTCCGGATTTTGTACATGCTGATGGGAACAGGACTTGTTTATGGTATATACTTTTTTGGCTTTCATGTGCTGCCTTTATTAGACCAGTATTTACTTTTTTCCTCCGGAAGTGATGCATATATAACCCAGTGGGGAGCGTATTACGGCAGATGTCTGGTGGTAACCGGTATTGTGTGCGGCGCAATCCACATGGTGTGCCTTGCGCCGATGAAGCGTATTGTGGCAGGCATGGAGAGGGGAGACCAGTTGCTGGCAAAGGAACGGCTTGGAATTTTGCTGCATCAGTGTGCCGTGATTTCGATACCTGTGGCAGTCATTCTGGCAGTGCTGGCAGAAAATATTTTGGATTTACTGTTTAAAGGAAACAATGGACAGGCAGCTATGTGGGTGCAGGTCTGGTGTGTTGCAATTGTGCTTGAGATTTTCGCATCCGCATTTATGGAAATATTCATTTGTGGCAGAAAAGCAAAGATTGCAGCTGCAATTGGAGCGATTACATTGCTTCTGCACGTGGGAAGCGCATTGCTTTTCTTAAAGATCGCAAAGCTGGGGATATTGGCAATTGTAATTGCCCTTATTGTTTTCTATGGAGCCGCGGCTGTGCTGGGTTTTTTGGCGGTGAGCCGTATTTATCAATATCGTCAGGAATGGATTAGAACCTTTGGAGTTACCTTAATTGCATCTGCCGTTGCAGGCTTGGCAGCCCTTCTGTTAAATAAAGTTTTGCTATCCTTATTAGGAGCTGTGCCATCGCTTGTGATATGCATTTTGGTGGGAGCGGCTGTCTATATGGTGCTTTTGGTGGTGCTAAGGGCCTTTGAAAGTGGAGAACTAGAGGAAATGGCAGGGGGCAGATTGCTTATGATGTTGGCGGATTTGCTACATTTTGTATAAATTTAAATTTTTTGACTGATACTGTTTATAAAAAATAGTAAAGGTGTATATGCTATGAAATTTGTAAAACGTATCAGTTTGTTTTTTATTTATCCGATCAGCATGTTTTCCTTGGGATTTGCATCCAATATGGCGCTTATGGAATATTTTTATCCGGGCAGGGAGAATAAAAATATACAGATGAAAGCCGTTGCAGATGAAGCTTCTGAGAAAATGCCTGCCGGAGAAAATGCAGGTGATCTTACGGAGGATTCCGCAAGAGAATCCATAGCAGGAGATGGAGAAACCATAGGCGGAGCCATAGGAAATTCCATGGGAGGGACTGTAGGGCAGTCTGCAGAGGAAACAATGGAGGTATCGCTTCGGGATGAACCGATTGTGACAGCAAATACACAATATGTGATTTTAAAATATAATGCGGTTACGGAGGAGACTGTGGAGGATGAAGAAGCCGCGCCTGATAAGTTTATGGGACTTAACAGAGACAAACTGGTAAGGGAGATTCAGGAGTACAACCAGAATCCCTCCCTGACAGATTTAGAGGAGGGTTTTTCCTTTATGGAGCTTGTGTCCTTTTCCCCGGCAAGAGTGGTGGTGAGGAAAAGCTATGAACCTCCAGTGTGGGAGGATGGTTTTTTTCTGATCAATGAGAATCATTATGTAGTGGTATACGACAAGAGCCTGTCCAATATTTTCATGAATACGGATATTTTGGTAGAAAATTTGCCGGAGAGCCTGCAAAAAGAGATTCTAAGCATGAAATATGTGGAGAGTGAAAAAGAATTATATAATTTCCTTGAGTCTTACTCAAGTTAATTATATTATATAACCAGAGGAATATATCGAATGGCATTTGATGCAATTCGTCCTTAAATTTATGCGTTTTAGGAACGGGGAGACAAAACAAAAGAACTTGGAGGATTATAATGGAGAACAAAATGAAGATCGCAGTAATTGGAGCAGGGGCATCCGGAATGACAGCGGCTATTACAGCGGCAAAACAGGGAGCGGAAGTTACCTTATTTGAAAAAAACGAAAGAGTGGGGAAGAAAATTCTTGCCACAGGCAATGGAAAATGCAATCTTGGAAATCTGGAATTTTCTATGGACCAGTATTATTGTGAGGATAAAGACAAGCTTCAAAAAATGTTTGGTATATTTTCTACCTGGGATGCAGTGGCCTTTTTTGAAAATATGGGGCTTATGGTGAAAGATAAAAATGGATATCTGTATCCATATTCGGAACAGGCATCCTCTGTTTTGGATGTTCTGCGCATGGAGCTGGACAGAGAAAAGGTGAAGCTGATTGCGGAAGCGGAGATTGTTTCTTTGAAACATGAGGATGGGGAGAATCTGTTTGTATTAAAGGATGCGAAAGGAAACAGCTATTTCTTTGAGAAGGTGATTATAGCCTGCGGAAGTCCTGCTTCTCTAAAAAAGGGAGATGGAATGACCGGTTATGCGCTGGCAAAAATGCTTGGCCATAAGGTGAAGGATGTGGTTCCCGGACTGGTTCAGTTAAAGAGTGACGAGACATTTATAAAAGCGCTTTCAGGCGTAAGATGCCAGGCAGGTATCAGCCTTTTGGTGAATGGGGAAAAGGTGGATGATGAGAAAGGGGAATTGCAGTTTACAGATTATGGAATTTCAGGTATTCCGGTTTTCCAGTTCAGTCGTCAGGTGTCCTATGCCATGAAGGAGGGAAAGGACGTATCGGTGCTGGTAGATTTCTATCCTGATCAGGACGATAAGGCATTTACCTATATGAGCAGGCTCAGATATGATGTTTTGTTGGATAAGACCGTGGAAAATTATCTGACAGGAACCTTAAATAAGAAAATTAATATGGTACTGTTAAAGCAGGCCGGACTTAAGCCGGATATGAAGGCCCAGGAGGTTGGGTATAAAACGATATGGGAGATTATGAAGAAAAGCAGAGCCTTTCCAATTCACATAAGCGGTGTCAATGCAATGGAAAATGCACAGGTTTGCGCTGGAGGAGTTGATTTTGGACAGATGAATCAGGAACTGGAATCAGAAATCGTAAAGGGACTGTATTTTGCAGGTGAGATGGTAGACGTGGATGGAAAATGCGGCGGCTACAATCTGCAGTGGGCATGGAGCAGCGGTTACATAGCAGGCAGGAATGCGGCAGGAGGCTCCACATTTGAGGGCGATTGAAGGCATGGTAATATAAAATGTTAAGAATAAATCAATTAAAGCTTCCGGTGGGGCATAACCCATCGGAGCTTATGGAGCGGGTAAAGAAACTTTTGCGCTGGAAGGACAGAGAAGCCGAACCGGAGATTACCATAGTCAGGCGTTCCATAGATGCCAGAAAAAAACCGGAGCTTTATTTTAATTATGTTTTAAATATACAGGTAAAAGACCAGGCGGCGGTTTATGGCAGGTGTGACAAAAAGCAGGTGACGGTATGGAAGGAAAAGCCGTACCGTTTTCCTGTCACTTCTTATAAAGGCAACGTAAGGCCGGTTGTGATAGGAACCGGCCCGGCAGGGCTTTTTTGTGGGTATATGCTTGCAAAAGCTGGATTCCGGCCGATATTGCTTGAACGGGGAGAAGCTGTAGAGCAGCGGGTGAAAGATGTACAGGAGTTTTGGGAGAGCGGCAAACTGAATCCGGAGTCCAATGTGCAGTTTGGAGAAGGGGGCGCAGGTACCTTTTCAGATGGAAAGCTGAACACATTGGTGAAGGATAAATATGGAAGAAACCAAAAGGTGTTATCCTTGCTTGTGGAGGCAGGGGCTTTGGAAGAAATTCTTTATGATCACAAACCGCATATCGGCACGGATGAATTATGTAAGATTGTAGCACATATGCGTCAGGATATCATACATATGGGCGGTGAGGTACATTTCGGCGCCAAAGTGACAGACCTTATATGCAGGGAAGGGTGTGTAGCGGGCGTTATAATAAACGGAAGCGAAAGGCTGGAAGCCAAGTATGTTGTTCTTGCGCCAGGACACAGTGCAAGAGATGTTTTCCGGATGCTATATGAAAAAGATATTGCCTTAGAAGCAAAGCCTTTTGCCGTGGGAGTGCGGGTGGAGCACCCCCAGGAGCTGATGAATCTTGCGCAGTATGGCAGCAGGGAAGTAAAGGATTTAGGAAATGCGCCTTATAAAGTGACGGCCAGGACCAAAGATGGCAGGGGCGTTTATTCTTTTTGTATGTGTCCCGGGGGATATGTGGTAAATGCATCATCCCAACAGGGGCGTCTTGCGGTGAATGGCATGAGCTACAGCAAAAGGGATGGCAGTAATGCAAACAGCGCTATCATTGTAACAGTTACCCCTGAAGATTACGGACAGGATCATCCGCTCTCAGGTGTGGAATTTCAGCAGAGGTTAGAGGAAAAGGCTTTTCAAGTGGGCGATGGCGTCATACCGGTGGAACGGTATGGAGATTATAGAAGGGCTCTGACGCAAAGAGATGCAGGCCTTCCATCGTCTTACTTAATTCCGGAGGATTTTACGCCTGCAATTAAAGGAAAGTGGCGTTTTGCACCGGTACATGAAATACTTCCAAAGGAGCTTGGCCTGGCGCTTGTAGAAGGAATGGAGCAGTTTGGGAAGACCATAAAAGGGTTTAACGATATCAATGTGCTGATGGAAGGGGTAGAGAGCAGGACTTCTTCACCGGTGAGAATTTTGCGGGATGAAAAGCTGCAATCCTCCCTTAAGGGATTGTATCCTTGTGGAGAGGGGGCCGGCTATGCAGGTGGAATCACTTCAGCGGCAATGGATGGCATACGGGTGGCTGAGGAAGTGGCCGTAGCCATCGCGAGCCAATCTTGAAAAGAGCTTTGGCAGTTGGCAGTATCGTGCAGTGGCAGGAAGAACCGAAATGGTACGGTTACAAAGCCGCGGATGAAAGGGAGGCTGTCTGATGAAAGAAATGGAATTTAGCAGTAAACAGGAACTGCGAAGCCGATATCTGGCTTATAGGGATAGTCTTTCGTTGGAAGAAAGAAAAGAAAAAAGCGCCAGAATTTGGGAACAGTTAAAAAGAGAAACGCTTTACCGGGATGCGTCAAACATTCTTGTGTACATGGATTACCGCAGTGAGGTTATGACCACTGGACTGGTGGAAAAACTTTTCGGGACGGAAAAAAAGGTATTTGCCCCAAAGGTAGAAGGGATGGAGATTCAGTTCTACCAAGTGGAAAGCATGGAGGACTTGGCAAGTGGATATCAGGGAATTAGAGAGCCTGAGGATAATCCTGAAAAACGATTTGATTTGCAAAGGGCGAAAGAAGCTGAGAGCTTGATTTTGGTGCCTTTAACCGTATTTGACAGGGAAAGAGGCCGGATGGGCTATGGAAAAGGATTTTATGACCGCTATCTGGCAGCGTTTCCTATGCTTCACAGTGTGGCGCTAGCTTTTGCATGTCAGATGGCCGGGAAGGTTCCGGTAGAGATGCATGACAGGAAACCGGATATGATTATCACAGAAAAAGAAATTATCAGATAAAAGTGTGAAAAGAAAGTCAAAACAGGATTTTGATCTGATGCATGCGGGGGATAGGAATAGAAGATGAAAGCAGAAAGGGAGAAGGAAGCGGATATGGAATTTTTGGTGCAGTTGGGGAAAAATGCGGCAGCCGCCAAATATGAATTGCAGAAGTTAACTACAAAGCAGAAAGACAAAGCGCTGCTTGCAGTGGCGGATGCGCTTATAAAAGAAAGTGCAGAGATTCTTGCGGAAAATGAAAAAGATATCATAGCAGGTGAAAAAAAGGGAATGCACCCTGGCCTGCTTGACAGACTGCGCCTTACACAGGAACGTATAAATGGGATGGCGGAAGGACTTAGACAGGTGGTGGAGCTGCCGGATCCAATCGGAGAAGTGATAGAAGCCTTTGAAAGGCCCAACGGATTATCCATAGAAAAACGCAGGGTTCCTATGGGAGTAATCGGTATGATTTATGAATCCCGTCCCAATGTTACGGCAGATGCCTTTGGCCTTTGCTTTAAAAGTGGAAACGCCGTAATTTTAAAAGGGGGAAGTGATGCCATTTGCTCGAATAGAGCAATTACAAAGGTGATACGAAAAGCCCTAAGAACGGAAGGCATTACAGAAGATGCAGTGCAGCTGATTGAATCCACAGACAGAGCGGTAACCCAAGCGTTTATGCATCTTAAGGAGTATGTAGATTTGCTGATACCACGAGGCGGAGCAGGCCTAATAAAGAGTGTAGTGGAGAACAGTACCATACCGGTTATTGAAACGGGAACCGGCAACTGCCATGTGTATATAGACGAATTTGCAGACTGTGATATGGCAGTTTCCATTATTATAAATGCAAAAACCCAGAGAATCGGCGTGTGCAATGCCTGTGAGTCTCTGGTGATTCACGAGGCAGTGAAGGATAAAGTGCTTCCTCTGCTTTCCGATGCATGCAAAAAACACCATGTAGAAATCCGTGGAGATGAAAAGGTAGCTCAGGTGATTGATTGTAAACCGGCTTGCGAGGAAGATTACGGGACAGAATACTTAGATTACATTATTTCCATGAAGACAGTTTCCTCTATAGATGAGGCGATTGATCATATCAACAAATATAACACCAGGCATTCAGAAGCAATTATCACAGAAAATAAAGAGCATGCGGAGAAATTCTTAAAGGAAGTGGATGCGGCCTGTGTCTATGTAAATGCGTCTACCAGATTTACGGATGGGTTTGAGTTTGGCTTTGGGGCGGAAATCGGTATCAGCACACAAAAGCTTCATGCCAGAGGCCCCATGGGACTTAAGGAGCTTACTTCTTACAAATATGTCATTAAAGGGAATGGGCAGATACGGTAACAGACTGCTCATCTGACCCGTAAACAGGAATGCTGTTTTGTTACCTTTCACACGTTGACCAGAGGACGCTTGGAAAAAACAAATATTTAGGCGTCACCACGCTTTCGCTCTGTAAAAACGTAGCAGACGCTAGGTTCGAAAGGACCTTACCTAAGCGCACACGCATAATGCGTGACGTTTTTCCAAGGGTTCCTTTTGGAATAGTTTTTTTCCAAGCTGTTTATTGGCTACCGTGTGAAAAGTAACCTGTTTTCCCATATTTTGTATAGGTATTTTTTCTTTTGTTGTATGAAAAAAAGTCCTGTGATATAATAAGAACAGCAAATGAAGTACGCATGAAAGGAAAAGTAAGAGAGGATCGTCATGGAAAAAGAAAAATATGTAGCCTATGTATCCACTTATACATCAGGAAACAAAAGCAGCTTTGGGATAAAGATTTATGATGTGGATTTAGAAGCAGGAAGATTTTATGAAAAGGATCAGGTTGAAATAACCAATTCTTCCTATGTTACAATATCGCATAATGAAAAATATCTTTATTCCATCACGGATTTTGGGGTAGAAGCCTATAAAATATTGGAGGATGGAGGTCTTTCCGTAATTAACCACGCATCCATTAACGGAATGAGAGGATGTTACCTTTCAACAGATTATGAAGATAAATTCCTTTTTGTGGCGGGGTATCATGATGCAAAGGTGACCGTACTGCGCGTGAAAGAAGACGGGTCAATCGGTGAAATTACGGATGAAATATTTCATAAGGGACTTGGAAGCATTGCGGAGAGAACTTTCAGGCCGCATATTAACTGCGTGAAAATGACAAGGGATAATAAATATTTGTGTGCGGCGGATTTGGGCATGGATCACGTAATTGTTTACGAGCTTAATCATACCAATGGAAGACTGCGTCAGGTGGATATCATTAGAAGCGAGCAGGAATCAGCTCCCCGGCACTTGAAATTTTCCAAGGATGGGAAAATCGTGTATATCGTGCATGAGCTTAAGAATTATATTGATGTGTACAGGTATTCAATTGACGAGCATGGAATCCCTGTTTTTGATAAGATTCAGAATATTTCGACTCTAAATACCTACCATGCAGGCGGTTCGGCAGCCAGTGCCCTTAATCTTTCGGCGGATTTTAAGTACTTATGCAGCTCCAATGCAGGCGATAACAGCGTAGTTCTTTATTCGATCGATCAGGAAACCGGATTGCTTACCAAAATACTTTGCCTGCCGATTAGCGGTGACTATCCCAAGGATGCCGCTCTGTTCCCAGACAATAAACATTTGGTTTCTCTAAATCATGAAACAAATACCATGACATTTTTTAATGTTGATATTGAGAATAAGACGATTGTCATGAATGGGAAAGCAATAGATGTTGATCAACCTAATTGTATCATTTTTTATAAATTGAAATAAAAAAGTTGGCCGTAAGGCCAACTTTTTATAATGAATAAGCTGATTCACAAAGCGTGAGAAGGATTGATTTATCTTTTATAAAAAGCAGTTAAATAGTCAAGCTTTGCGCTCAGGTTGAGCATACAGGCATCTAAAACGGTAAGTGCGGCCATTGCTTCCACAACGACCACGGCCCTGGGAACGATGACAGGATCGTGACGTCCCTTGATGGCGATCTCTATATTTTCCATATCCTTGTTTACTGTCTTTTGGATAGAGAAGATGGATGGCGTTGGTTTAATGTGGGCCCGAAGGATGATTTGGGATCCATCGCTGATTCCCCCGAGGATTCCGCCGGCATGGTTGGTCGTTTTATAGATTTTGCCATTGAAGCTTTGAAAGGCATCATTGTTGGCAGAACCTTTGGCACCGGCAGCTTTGAAACCATCGCCAATTTCCACAGCTTTTACAGCGCCGATAGACATAACAGCCTTTGCCAGGTTGGCATCTAATTTTTCAAATACCGGGTCGCCGATGCCGGAAGGCAGTCCGTCTATGACACATTCCACGATGCCGCCACAGGAATCTTTATTTTCCATACACTCTTTTAAATAGGCCATGGCCTCTTTATCCGCAGCTTCATCAGGCATGCAGGTAGCAGTGGAAAAAATAAGTTGTCTGCTAAACTGAGTCATATCAATGGAAATAGGACCAATTGCACTGGTATATGCGGTAACGGTAATCCCCATTTCTTTTAACAGTTTTGCTGCCACAGCCCCTGCCGCTACCCGTCCTGCTGTTTCGCGGCCGGAGGAACGCCCTCCTCCTCTATAATCCCGAAAGCCATACTTGGAATCATAGGTAAGATCCGCATGTCCTGGTCTGTAATAGGACGCGATCTCGCTGTAGTCGGAAGATTTTTGTGAAGTGTTTGGTATGATAAGGGAAATCGGAGTGCCGGTAGTCTTTCCTTCGAAAACGCCGGAGAGGATTTCAACCTGATCCGATTCCTTTCTGGGGGTAGAGATAGAGGTCTGTCCCGGTTTTCGGCGGTCAAGATAAGGCTGGATATCTGCCTCAGTAAGCGCAAGGCCTGCGGGACAGCCGTCAATGACAACACCTAAAGCTTTTCCATGGGATTCTCCCCAGGTGGTTATTTTAAATATGGTTCCAAAAGTTGAGCCTGCCATATATTCTCCTTTCGAACTTTAAAAAGCTATCGATAATTGTGAAAATACATCCTTAAGCTGGATTATAGCGGATAAGAAATTATTTTACAATTATTTTTCTAACAACTATTGTAGATTACGGTAGATTTGTGTAAAATAATCATGTGTATTGCCTTACGGCGGGGGATGGGTGGAGAATGTAAGGGATGGAGAGAGAGTCATACAACAAGTTAATTAGATATTTTATCAATATGGGAAAGCGCAGCAAATTCTGGAAGATTCCGGCATTGGCAGGGCTTGCTGTTAGTATGTTTACATATAGATTGTATGAGCATGGCAGGAAGAAGACCATGCGGTTTGCCTGCGTTGTTTTTATTTTATCCTGCTTTGTAATAGCGAATAGCTTTGCGTTCCCTGTTTTTCATGAGGAAGGCGGATTTGTCTCTGCAAAAGAAATGGAAATGGCAGATACGGAGGATACCTTTGGAAATTTGGATAAAGGAGCATTTTACGGGATAAAAGAAGAACACACAGAGTTATCAGATGGACTTTTTGATGGTAATTTCTCCTTAAGTAAGGATATAGAAGATAAGGATGAAAATGAAAAAGACAGTTTGAAGCAGGAAGAAGAAAAGGAGCAGATTGTATTCGACAGAGAGGACTGGAAGCTGATGTTGATTAACAAGCTGCACCCGATTCCGTTAGATTATTCTTTTACACTTGGTCCAATTAAAACTATGAAGGGAACCATGAAATGTGATGAGAGAATTATTGAGGATTTGCTTTTCATGATGCAGGGCGCAAAGGAGGATGGGATAAATCTTGCAATCTGTTCGCCTTATCGTGACATGAACAGGCAGAAGGCTTTGTTTAACCGCAAGATTAAAGCTTATATGGATAAGGATATGACTTACATGGAAGCCTACAAGCTTGCTTCTCAGATTGTAACGGTACCAGGGGCAAGTGAGCATGAGGTGGGACTTGCTGTGGATATTGTTGCGGACACTTACCTGAATTTGGATGAAGGATTTGCGGAAACAGAGGCAGGAATATGGCTGGAGGAGCATTGTGCGGAGTATGGTTTTATTCTCCGCTATCCCAAAGGAAAAGAATATATTACAAGTATTGAATTTGAACCCTGGCATTTTCGTTATGTGGGAAAGGAAGCTGCCAAGGTGATTATGGAGGAGGAGCTTTGCCTGGAGGAGTTCTGGGAAAAGTATCTGTAAAATTCTAAAATAATTGGAGGAATATTATGTTTCGGTTGCTAAAACAGGAAGGAAGGGCAAAGCGCGGAGAATTTACAACCGTCCATGGCGTGATACAGACACCTGTTTTTATGAATGTGGGAACGGCGGCGGCTATTAAGGGAGCAGTATCTACGGAGGATTTGGAACAGATTCATACCCAGGTGGAATTGTCTAACACTTACCATTTGCATGTGCGGCCAGGCGATAAAATTATAAAACAGCTGGGCGGACTTCATAAATTTATGTCCTGGAATAAGCCCATACTCACGGATTCCGGTGGGTTTCAGGTTTTTTCCCTGGCAGGCTTACGCAAGATTAAGGAAGAAGGGGTTTATTTTCATTCCCATATTGACGGGCGGAAGATTTTTATGGGGCCGGAGGAAAGCATACAGATTCAGTCCAATCTTGCCTCCACAATTGCCATGGCGTTTGATGAATGTGCCCCCAGTTTAGCGGACAGGGCTTATGTGCAGGCATCTGTAGAGCGGACAAGCAGATGGCTTAAGCGCTGCAAGATGGAGATGGACAGATTAAATGGACTTGAGGATACCATTAACCCGAACCAGCTTTTATTTGGTATCAATCAGGGCGCCATTTATGCGGATATACGAATAGAACATGCAAAGCAGATTGCACAGTTAGGCCTTGACGGCTACGCAATTGGAGGACTGGCCGTTGGGGAAAGCCATGAGGAAATGTACCACATAATAGAGGAGACGCTCCCCTTTTTGCCAAAGGATAAGCCGGTTTATCTGATGGGTGTGGGAACACCTGCTAATATTTTGGAGGCAGTAGAGCGGGGAATCGATTTCTTTGACTGCGTTTATCCCAGCCGGAATGGACGGCATGGTCATCTTTACACCAATCACGGAAAACTGAATCTTTTTAATGCGAAATATGAGCTGGACGAAAGACCTATAGAGGAGGGATGCAACTGCCCAGCATGCCGCAGATATTCCAGAGCTTATATCAGACATTTACTAAAGGCAAAGGAAATGCTTGGAATGCGTCTTTGTGTACTTCATAATTTGTATTTTTATAATACATTGATGGAGGAAATACGTTCTGCGCTGGATGCAGGGGAATTTGCCGCATATAAACGGAGAAAGCTGGCATTACTTTCCATGGGGCAGGAATGCACACAGTCTGCGCATTCTGTGAGGACATGATTTGGGGTGAAGGTATAAAAATTTGAAAGGGGCTTGTTTTTAATGCTTTAATTGTGTATGATTAATGATGGACGATTAAGAAGATGACAGAAAGTATACTGTGAAAAATAAATTTTTCACAGAAAAATTTGTGCTTGCGCCCAAATTTGCGGGCTGCCTATAAGCATGGAGGATTACTATAAAGTGTATTATGAAATGTAATATAAATATATTTTTATTTTAGGAGGAAATTTAAATGGGTATTTTACTGACAGGAGGAGAAGCTGCTGCGGGAGCCGGAGGCGGTATTATTATGATTGTGTATTTGGTACTGATCGGCGCCTTCTTCTATTTCTTTATGATTCGTCCACAGAAGAAGGAGCAGAAGAAAATGGCGGCAATGCTCTCTACCCTTGAGGTGGGAGACTGCGTGCTTACCAGCAGTGGTTTTTACGGAATCATTATAGATATTACGGATGATACGGTAATCGTAGAGTTTGGTAATAACAAGAATTGCCGTATTCCCATGCAGAAATCCGCAATTGCTCAGGTTGAGAAGGCTGATGCGGAATAAACAATGTTAACGATGGATGCCGTATTAGGAAATCCCCAGTTAATTTAAAGGTCGAACGCTGCCGCGCTTGGCGAGTCAGCTTGTTGATGGAAATAAGGCGCAGAATATGCGTCTTATTTTATAGGTAAAAGTCAGGAGGAAAGGAAATGAAGCTGAATATTGCATGTATACCAGGAGATGGTATTGGGCCTGAGATTGTGACGGAGGCCAAAAAGGTATTGAACAAAATCGCAAGTGTTTATGGACATGAGATGGTATATACAGATATTTTAATGGGAGGTGCATCCATAGATGTGCATGGCGTCCCACTTACAGCGGAAGCGGTAGAGACAGCGAAAGCGGCGGATTGTGTGCTTATGGGATCCATAGGTGGAAATACTGCCACCTCGCCATGGTATAAGCTTGCGCCCGGGCTGCGGCCGGAGGCCGGGCTTTTGGCATTGCGCAAGGCCCTTAATTTGTTTGCAAATCTAAGACCGGCGGTTCTCTATGACGAGTTGGCAGATGCCTGCCCTTTGAAAAAGGAAATCAGTCAGGCCGGATTTGATATGGTGATTGTGCGCGAGCTGACCGGCGGGTTGTATTTTGGAGAGCGCTATACCACAGAGGAGGGAGGCGTGCGTAAGGCAGTTGATACGCTCACTTATAATGAAAATGAAATCCGCAGGATTGCCATTAAGGGATTTGATATTGCTATGAAGCGCCGCAAAAAGGTTACAAGCGTGGATAAGGCTAATGTGCTGGATTCCTCAAGGCTGTGGCGCAAGGTTGTGGAGGAAGTGGCAGCGGATTATTCGGAGGTTACGCTAGAGCATATGCTGGTGGATAATTGCGCTATGCAGTTGGTGAAAGATCCTGCGCAGTTTGATGTGATTTTGACGGAAAACATGTTTGGAGATATTCTTTCCGATGAGGCCAGCATGGTGACAGGTTCTATTGGGATGCTTGCATCCGCATCTTTAAATGACAGTAAATTTGGCCTTTATGAGCCAAGCCATGGTTCGGCGCCGGATATTGCAGGAAAAGATATTGCAAATCCCATTGCAACGATTCTTTCTGCCGCTATGATGCTGCGTTTTACCTTTGATTTAGATAAGGAAGCAGATGAGGTGGAGAGGGCCGTTAAGAATATTCTGGAAAAAGGCTATCGCACCGCAGATATTATGTCAGAAGGATGTAAGCTGGTGGGCTGTAAAGAAATGGGTGATTTGTTGGCAGATGAAATCAAATAAGCAGCGAAAGGGACTGTTAGATGAACAGGAGATGGACAGGCAGGGAAGGATTGCATTTTTTGTTTTGCTGATAGCTATGGCGGTATATTATGGCTATCGCATGTTCGCACTGACGCCGTGGTATGATGAATTGTATACCTACTATTATTTTATCAGCAACGGACCGGTATATGCGGCGATTCACTGGCCCCTTCCTAATAACCATGTGGGGTATTCGGTGCTTTCGGCTTGTCTTGACTTACTGGGAAATTCTTATATTGGCCTGCGGGGGATATCTTATCTGTGTGCGCTGGCGAATCTGTGTCTTCTTTATGAAATAATAGGAAAATACAAAAAGGGCTTCTGGCCTTTGGCGGGAGTTATCCTGTACGTGTCCATGAACCTGGTGAACCAGCTTGCGGTACAGGGGAGAGGATATACGCTTGGGATTACCTGTTATCTAACGGCATGGCTCTGTATGATTTTTATTTGCAGGGAAGGAAAGACGCCAAAAAGATATTATGTGATTTATACCGCCGCATTGATTTTAGGATTGTACGCGGTCAGCAGCAATGTGTACTGGGTGGTTCCTCTCTGTTTTTCAGGAGGTATTTACCTTCTTGTAAAAGGAATATGGGAGGGGAAAGAGGCTGAAAGCCGGAAGAAACTTTTCCAGCTTGTAGTTGCTTGCGTTGTGGCAGCGCTGGGGACAATTTTTCTTTATACCACAATTTGGCTGGCTATCGGTTCAAACCTTCTGGTTAAGGATGTGGCAAGCATTTATTATGGCATGGGGCATGTAAAGATGATCTTAAATGCGCCCTTGGCGGCAATCGGCAGAGGTATGGAATACATGCTGGATACGCCCTATATTCAAAGTGAGGTGCGGGCAGGGTTTACAGGCAGGCTCTTAGAATGGATGGGTAATTTGTTTCATTACTATTATGGTTCCCTTTCTGGAGCCATTGCCGTAGTGTGGGGAGTTGGGCTGTTATTTTTGGTCTGGAAAATTAGGCAGGGTATAACGCGTAGAGAGAATCAAACGCTTTCAAGCTTCGAGAACCAGGCTATGGATGGAGAACTGCTGCTATATTTGTGCTTGTTTATGGGAAGTTTTCTGGTGCCGATTTGTCTTCTGATACAGTGTAAACGTCCTTATTACAGGGTGTTTGCCTATGGTGGCGTTCTTCTAGCCATTTTACTTGTGGTACTGATCCAATATATCCTGGATAGGGTATGTGCCCAAATAAAGGAGCAAGGGAAAAGAAAGAGGATTTCTTTTTTGGTATTACTG
This sequence comes from Parablautia muri, assembly GCF_009917485.1. Taxonomy (GTDB): domain Bacteria; phylum Bacillota; class Clostridia; order Lachnospirales; family Lachnospiraceae; genus Suilimivivens; species Suilimivivens muri. Next base: position 47,049 of record NZ_QZDT01000006.1, on the reverse strand, counting down.
TTGATAGGTATTTTTGGTGTAAAATGTCTTTTCTTTTCTGGATATAATGCGCAATACGGAGACCGGGAGCATGAGATTGAGGAAGCTTTATCAAAAGCGAATATAAACAAATGGGAAAATTTCTGTGTGACGGACTGCAACCAGCAGTACCTATTGTATTTCCTTTACGGAATCCGCTGCGAGAACACGGAAATCGAAGGCGCAGATGTGGTTCTTTTGGATAAAAGGATGATGGAGCCGGATTTTAACCAGATGGTTTGGGAATTTTACCATTATTATGACAGCATTCCATGGGAATATATGGAACAGAATATGAGCAAAACTTACGAAAACGATGATTATGTTCTTTATGTAAAAAATGATGAAGCAATTTATAAATGAAAAGTTGTTACGTTTTGTGAACCCTCTGCAGGAGGATTTGTCTAAAAACATATGGAAAAGAGGTAGAAAATGAGAAGTGATCAAGTAAAAGAAGGTATACAGCAGGCCCCTCACAGGAGTTTGTTTAATGCATTGGGATTTACGGAGGAGGAAATGAAAAAGCCCATGGTAGGCATTGTCAGTTCCTACAATGAGATTGTGCCGGGGCATATGAATCTGGATAAGATTGTGGAGGCAGTTAAGCTTGGGGTTGCCCAGGCCGGAGGTGTGCCTGTGGTGTTTCCCGCGATTGCCGTTTGCGATGGGATTGCAATGGGGCATATTGGAATGAAATATTCCCTGGTTACAAGAGACTTAATTGCAGATTCCACGGAATGCATGGCTTTAGCCCATCAATTTGACGCGCTGGTGATGGTGCCGAACTGTGATAAAAATGTGCCTGGACTTTTGATGGCGGCGGCAAGAATCAACGTGCCTACCGTATTTGTGTCAGGCGGCCCTATGCTGGCCGGCCGTGTAAAGGGACAAAAAAGAAGCTTATCTTCTATGTTTGAGGCGGTTGGTTCCCATGCGGCGGGAACCATGACGGAGGAAGATGTAAGAGAGTTTGAAGAAAAGGTTTGCCCTACCTGCGGATCCTGCTCCGGCATGTATACGGCTAATTCCATGAATTGTCTCACAGAAGCGCTGGGTATGGGACTTAAGGGGAACGGTACGATTCCCGCCGTGTATTCGGAGAGAATCAAGCTTGCAAAACATGCGGGCATGGCGGTGATGGAGATGTACCGCAAGGACATCCGTCCGAGGGACATTATGACAAAGGATGCCATTTTAAATGCCCTTACGGTGGACATGGCCCTTGGGTGTTCTACCAACTCCATGCTTCATTTGCCGGCTATTGCCCATGAAGTTGGATTTGATTTTGATATAGCCTTTGCCAATGAAATCAGTGAAAAAACCCCCAACTTATGTCACTTGGCTCCGGCAGGCCCTACTTATATGGAGGATTTGAATGAGGCAGGGGGCGTGTATGCGGTCATGAAGGAGCTGTCGGATGCGGGCCTTTTAAATACAGGCTGTATGACCGTAACCGGAAAAACAATAGGCGAAAATATTGCAGATGCAGTAAATAAAAATCCTGAGGTAATAAGACCTCTTGACAATCCTTACTCTGCTACAGGGGGCCTGGCGGTGCTGAAAGGAAATTTGGCGCCTGACGGCAGTGTTGTAAAGCGTTCTGCGGTGGTGCCCGAAATGATGGTGCATGAAGGCCCAGCCAGAGTATTTGAGTGCGAGGAGGATGCAATTGATGCCATCAAAGGCGGAAAAATCGTGGCAGGAGATGTGGTGGTAATCCGCTATGAGGGTCCAAAGGGCGGCCCTGGTATGCGTGAAATGTTGAATCCTACCTCAGCCATTGCAGGTATGGGACTTGGCTCTAGTGTGGCGCTGATTACGGACGGACGTTTTTCCGGCGCATCCCGGGGGGCGTCCATCGGGCATGTTTCGCCGGAGGCGGCGGTGGGAGGCCCCATAGCCCTTGTGGAGGAAGGGGATATGATTTGCATCAATATTCCTGAAATGAAGCTTGAAGTAAAGGTTTCCGATGAAGAAATGAAAAAGAGGGCGGCAAAATGGCAGCCAAGAAAGCCGAAGGTAACTACCGGGTATCTTGCAAGATACAGAGAAATGGTTACAAGCGGAAACAGAGGGGCAATTTTGGAAATCCCCAAATAAATTGAAAAATCAAAGATTTTTAAGCAGCAAATTTGCTCATAATAGCAAGAATGGAGGTTAGGATGCAGCTTACAGGTGCGGAAATTGTAGTGGAGTGTTTAAAGGAACAGGGAGTCGATACTGTTTTTGGATATCCGGGAGGAACGATTTTAAATGTTTATGATGCTTTGTATAAGCACAGCAAAGAAATTACGCATATTTTAACTTCCCATGAACAGGGGGCCGCCCATGCGGCGGACGGTTATGCCCGCGCGACCGGCAGAGTGGGAGTCTGTCTTGCTACCAGCGGCCCGGGGGCAACCAATTTAGTGACAGGTATTGCGACTGCGTATATGGACTCAGTTCCGGTTGTGGCGATTACCTGTAATGTGAATCTTCCCCTTCTGGGAAAAGATTCCTTCCAGGAAGTAGATATTGCAGGCGTCACAATGCCGATCACCAAGCACAGTTATATTGTAAAGGATATTGCAAAGCTTGCAGACACGATTAGAAGGTCGTTTATGATAGCAAAGGAAGGAAGACCGGGACCGGTTTTAGTGGATATTACAAAGGATGTGACAGCGGGGGTATGGGAATATACAAAGCAGGAGCCAAAAAGGTGTGAGTCCGGTTGTAAATATACCGAAGAAGATATTAAAAAGGCTGTCTCACTGATACAGGAAGCAAAAAAGCCGTTTATTTATGTGGGAGGCGGCGCTGTGACTTCCGGAGCCTATCAAGAAGTGAGAGCTTTGGCGGAACTTATGGATGCACCCGTGTGCGACACCCTTATGGGAAAGGGGGTCATGGACGGACATGACGAACGATATACCGGAATGATTGGTATGCATGGAACTAAGACCTCCAATCTGGGCGTCAGTGAATGCGATCTTTTAGTAGCCCTTGGGGCAAGGTTTTCCGACCGGGTGGTGGGAAACGCCGCAATGTTTGCCTCGAAGGCCAAAATTCTCCACATAGATATAGATGCGGCGGAAATCAATAAAAACATACGGACAGACGCTTCGGTTGTAGGAGATTTAAAGGAAATTCTCACTTTCATAAATAAAGAGCTCTCCCAAATGGAACACAAGGAGTGGAATGCGCATATAAAAGAATTAAAGGAAAAGTACCCGCTGAACTATGATGAGAGCGCTCTATCCTGTCCTTACATTATGGAGCAGATTGATGCGGTGACAGATGGAAAAGCAGTGATTGTAACAGATGTGGGACAGCACCAGATGTGGGCGGCGCAGTATTATAAATATTCCGAGCCAAGGACTTTTTTATCCTCAGGCGGTCTTGGAACGATGGGCTATGGTCTGGGCGCATGCATAGGGGCAAAGATGGGAAGGCCAGAGAAGGTATGCATCAATATTGCAGGGGATGGATGTCTTCGCATGAATATGAACGAGCTGGCAACTGCGGCAAGATACCAGATTCCGGTGATTGAAATTGTGATCAACAATCATGTGCTGGGAATGGTAAGGCAATGGCAGACCCTGTTTTATGAAAAGAGGTATTCCCAGACGGTTCTTAAGGATGGGGTTGATTTTTGCATGGTAGCAAAAGGGCTTGGCTGCGAAGCCATCCGTGTTACACGTAAGGAAGAAGTTGCAGATGCAATCGCCAAAGCAATTGAGATGAAAAAACCGGTGCTGATTGAGTGTGTGATTCCGGAAGATGATAAAGTGTTTCCTATGGTGCCGGCAGGAGCGCCCATCAGCGAAGTGTTTGATGCAACGGATTTGGAAAAGGAATCATGAGAAAAAATGTTTTAAAAGGAACGTGCATTGGTTTTTCTATCATACTCTTATCCATAGCGGCAATGTATTTGGGGCTGGCGCTTTATTATGGGGACAGCTTTAGTTATGGCACCTGGATCAATGGCGTATATTGTACCGGAAAGAGTATCAATGAAGTAAATGATGAACTGTTAAAACAATGTAACTATACCGGACTTACCATCCTAGACAGTGATGGTAAGTCTTATGCTATTTCAGCGCAGGATGTGGGCCTTTCTTTTGATTTTGCCGAGGGCCTTTCGCTGTATCTGGAAAAACAAAATCCTTATCTGTGGATAGAAAATCTGCTTGGGGAACCGGATGGAAAAACCTTTAGGCCTGTGGCGGAATATGATGCTGAGGCTTATGAGAAAATCGTAAATTCTTTTCCTTTTTTCAAGGGAAAGGCCCCGAATGAGCTGAAGGTGGAAATCTTAAAGGGAGATACGGGTTATTATCTTTTAGATGAGAGAACCCATATCTTGAATGAGGAAAGGACAAAAGAAGCGATTAAAAGCGCTTTTGAGAACTGCGAGGCTGTGCTTGATCTGGAGGCGGAGGGCTGCTATGAAAATCTTCCCCTGACAAAAGAGATGGAGGATCAGATTTCTCTGTGGCAGAAATTATCAGCTTATCAGGACTGCGGCATTGTATACCTGTTTGGTGAGGAAAAGTATCCAATTGACGAAAGCGTGGCGTGCGAGTTTTTGAAGCTGGATGAAAACGGGGATTTTGTTTTTGACGGGCAGGGGAATTTGTGCACAGATGAAGAAAAGGTTTATGCCTTTGTTGACAGACTGGCGGATCAGTATGATACGGTAGGCGCTGCGCGATTGTTCCATGCTACCCGCGGCGAAGTAGTGAATGTGGAAGGCGGTATTTATGGCAATAAACTGGACCGGGAGGCGGAAAAGGAATACTTGCTTTCGGCTTTTTTGGCCCATAAACGGGAAGAACATGAACCGGTATATCTGCAAACCGCTCTTAAACAGGGGCAGGATGATATTGGGGATACCTATATAGAAGTGGATATGACAAACCAGATGATGTATTACTACGAAAAAGGTGAGCTTAAAGTGGAAACACCGGTGGTAACAGGGAATACAAGACTGCGCAGAGGTACCCCCACAGGTACGAACTATGTGTATAATAAAGAAAGAAACAGAGTGCTTCGGGGAGAGGATTACGCTTCGCCGGTAAAGTACTGGATTCCGGTAAAGGGAGCAGTTGGGATTCATGATGCATCCTGGCGCAGTGAATATGGAGGCGAAATCTATAAAACCAATGGGTCCCACGGCTGTATCAACACGCCTTTGGAGGAAGTTTCAAAGCTTTATGACATGGTGGAAATAGGAACGCCCTGTGTGATGTTTTACTAAAGCAGTTGACTAAAGTGTTAAATGCGGTTAAAATGTTTTTCAAGTGTTGCTGTGAAAACCAAAACAGATTCTACGCCAACACCCTAATGATGTGGTTGGTGACGGTATGAAGATTTTATGGAGAAGGATGGGGAGATTTTAAGGAGGAATAAAGTAATGTCCAAAGAATATAACAGAGTGTATAATTTTTCGGCAGGGCCTGCGGTTTTACCGGAGGAAGTACTAAAAGAAGCGGCATCTGAGATGCTTGATTATGAGGGTTCAGGTATGTCCGTGATGGAAATGAGCCATCGTTCCAAAGTGTATGACAAAATTATCAAGGATGCGGAGGCGGACTTACGGGAGCTGATGAATATTCCGGATAATTATAAGGTGTTATTTTTGCAGGGCGGCGCCAGTCAGCAGTTTGCCATGATTCCTATGAACCTTATGAAAAACCGTAAGGCAGCTTATATTGTCACAGGGCAGTGGGCTAAAAAGGCTTTTCAGGAAGCAAAAATTTATGGTGAAGCGGTTGAAGTGGCTTCTTCGGCGGACAAGACATTTTCCTATATTCCGGATTGCTCTGACCTTCCCATTCCGGAGGATGCCGATTATGTTTATATCTGTGAAAATAATACAATCTACGGAACGAAATTTAAGACGCTGCCTGATACTAAGGGGCATACCTTGGTGGCGGACGTTTCATCCTGTTTTTTGTCAGAGCCGGTTGATGTGACGAAGTATGGCGTCATTTACGGCGGTGTGCAGAAGAATGTGGGACCGGCAGGGGTGGTGATTGTTATCATCAGAGAAGATTTGATTACGGAGGATACCCTGCCTGGAACGCCAACCATGTTAAAATATAAAATTCATGCAGATGCGGATTCTTTATACAATACGCCTCCGGCATATGGCATTTATATCTGCGGTAAGGTATTCAAATGGTTAAAGAAGATGGGCGGTTTATCCGCTATCAAGGAATCTAATGAGAAAAAAGCAAAAGTTTTGTATGATTTTCTGGACGAAAGCGCTTTGTTTAAAGGTACCGTCAGGAAAGAGGACCGTTCCCTTATGAATGTTCCTTTTGTAACAGGAAGTGAGGAACTGGATGCAAAATTTGTAAAGGAAGCAGCGGACGCCGGATTTGTAAACTTAAAGGGACACAGGACCGTAGGCGGTATGCGCGCAAGCATTTACAATGCAATGCCTATAGAAGGCGTTGAAAAACTGGTGGCTTTTATGCGAGAGTTTGAAAAAGAGAATGGATGATTGAGATTTGTTTGAAGTGTTACTGGCACAACAGAAGGAGAAAATGAAAAATGTTTCAATATTATTGTTTAAATCCAATTTCCCAGATTGGACTGGAAAAATTTACGGAGGAATTTGAAAACACCCAGGATGTTAATCAGGCTCAGGGTATTTTGGTGAGAAGCGCAGCTATGCATGATATGGAGCTGTCAAATAACCTTCTAGCGGTGGCAAGAGCCGGAGCAGGCGTCAACAATATTCCCCTAGATAAATGTGCGGAAAAGGGTATTGTTGTATTTAATACGCCCGGTGCAAATGCCAATGGCGTAAAAGAACTGGTGATTGCAGGTATGCTGCTTGCAGTCAGAGATATAGTAGGTGGTATCAATTGGGTGGAATCAGCCAAGGACAATGCGGATATTGCCAAAGCTACGGAAAAAGAAAAGAAGCGTTTTGCCGGTACGGAGCTTACGGATAAAAAGCTGGGGATCATTGGATTAGGCGCAATCGGCGTTAAGGTTGCCAATGTTGCAAAACATATGGGCATGGAAGTGTATGGTTATGACCCTTATGTTTCGGTGGATGCTGCCTGGAATTTAAGCCGTGACGTGAAACACGCGCTTAATGTGGAAGAAATTTATGAGACCTGTGATATTATCACGATTCATGTCCCGCTCCTTGATTCTACCAGGGGTATGATAAATAAAGAAGCTATTTCCAAGATGAAAGATGGGGTGATCCTTCTTAATTTTGCAAGAGATTTGCTTGCAAACGAGGAAGATGTACTTGAAGGCATAAAGGAAGGAAAGATACGTAGATATGTGACTGACTTCCCGAATCCTACCACAGCCGGAGCGGAAGGATGTGTAGTGATTCCTCATTTGGGGGCTTCTACGGAAGAATCGGAAGATAACTGTGCTAAGATGGCAGTGAAGCAGATGATGAATTATTTGAAAAACGGGAATATTATCAATAGTGTCAATTATCCCAATTGTGATATGGGCATCTGCTCTCAGGCAGGGCGCGTGGCAATTTTCCATAAGAATATTGCAAATATGATTACGAAATTTGCGGCATGCTTTGGGGATGAGGGAATCAATATCACGGATATGATGAACAAGTCAAAGGGGGAAGTGGCGTACACAATGATAGATATTGAAACGGCTGCGGATGCTGAAATTATCAGCAAGCTTCAGGCTATTAAAGGTGTATTTAGGGTAAGAGTGGTAAAATAGCCTAAATTGCTATTTCAGGATATCCGGCCAAAAGATATATACCCCGCTGCTTGCAATGCTGCAGGTGGCGGGGTAATTTATAGTCAACAAGCTTGCGCCAAGCGAATCAGCGTTTTCTATAATTTCTTTGAGACGAATCCCATAGCTATGCCATTATGGCATTTCCACAAAGTTTGTTAATCCATTTTCATCAAAATCCTCTTTGAGCATGGCATTTTGCTTCGCAGATACCAGGCTGGCCAAATCCATATATTTGATGAAAATGTCCTCAAGCTTCATTCCCTTTTCATCAGCAATTTCCTGCATGATAGGTTTTAACTTGTCAAGCTGAAAGGAAATACGGGTTTTTTGTGGATCAATATCGCCTAAAACCTGCTCGGCATAAGCATTGATGCGGTCAAGCATAGCCTTATCCTCCGAGCTGATAGATTCAAATTGAACTGAGTTTTTTGTAGTTTGAAACATATTTTCACATCCTTTACAAATATTAAATAACACATTATAATTTGCCAAGTGTTATGGCCTTTATTGTAGCACTTGATGCTTGTGTTGTACAGATATCTTTGTTAAAATAACATATATAGTAAATAATGGACCGGCACCGGAAAGGGGAGGTTAAACATGAACGACAGACTTTATAAACTGATGAACTGGCCGAGAATTGAAGGGATTATCTATTCGGAGGAGGACAAGCCGCATGAGGTATTAGGCCCTCATGTAACCGGAAAAAGTGTCTTATTTCAGACCTTCCAGCCGGGGGCAAGGGAAGTTTCATTGGTAATAGAAAATGACAGCAAGAAACGCAAAATGGAAATGGTGGATGAATCTGGGTATTTTGCTTGTCTGGTTTCGGGGAAGGTTCCGGATCGTTATGAATACGAAGTTCAGTACAAAGATTCACAGGTGGTATGTGTGAAGGATGCATACAGATATAACATTGGCCTTACGGAAAATGACATTGAAAAGTTTCGAGCAGGTATTCATTATACAATTTATGAAAAGCTAGGAGCCCATTTGATGACCGTGGATGGCGTGGAAGGCACGTTCTTTGCCGTATGGGCGCCTAACGCACTTAGGGTCAGCGTAGTTGGTGACTTTAACCATTGGGACGGCAGAGTGCATCAGATGAAGCGCAGCAAAGAGGGCGGTGTTTTTGAGATTTTTATACCTGATGTGAAACCAGGGGAATGCTATAAATTTGAGATAAAGGTTAAAGGAGGTCTTACTTTCTTGAAGGCGGATCCTTATGCCTTCGGACAGCAGCTTCGCCCGGAAACAGCATCAATTGTCCGGAATATCAGCGATTACAAGTGGAAGGACAAGAAGTGGCTTGGAGAGAGAGAAAAGCACCAGCAGGAAAATTCACCCATCAGTGTTTTTGAAATGTATTTAGGTTCCTTTCAGCGGAATCAAGATACGGATGAATACTTAAATTACAGAGAGCTTGCGCCTGGAGTTGTGAAATATGTGAAGGAGATGGGATATACACATGTGGAACTGATGCCGGTTATGGAGCATCCCTTAGATGCCTCCTGGGGGTATCAGGTAATTGGGTATTATGCACCTACGGCAAGATATGGGACAGCAGAAGACTTTATGTATTTTGTAGATACACTGCATCAGGAAGGAATCGGTGTGATTTTAGACTGGGTTCCGGCTCATTTTCCAAGAGATACCTATGGTCTTTCCAATTTTGACGGTACATGTCTTTATGAACATGCAGATCCCAGGCAGGGAGCTCATCCTCATTGGGGTACTCTGATTTACAATTATGGACGGCCACAGGTTTCCAATTATTTGATTGCAAATGCTCTTTTCTGGGTAGAGAAGTATCACATAGATGCAATCCGGATGGATGCGGTAGCCTCCATGCTTTATCTGGATTACGGAAAAAGGGATGGAGAATGGGTAGCTAACATCTATGGCGGCAATGAAAACCTCCAGGCGATTGAATTGTTAAAGCATTTAAATTCTGTAATGAAAAAGAGAAACCCCGGTGTGCTTATGATTGCTGAGGAGTCTACCGCATGGCCGAAAATTACCGGAAAAGTAGAAGATGACGGACTTGGATTTGATTTAAAGTGGAATATGGGCTTTATGAATGATTTCCTGGCATATATCAGCTATGACCCGTATTTCAGGGCGCATCACCATAATGAGCTGACTTTCAGCATGGTTTATGCTTACAGTGAAAACTTTATACTGGTATTTTCCCACGATGAAGTGGTTCATGGGAAATCTACTCTGATTGGAAAAATGCCAGGGGTTTTGGAGGACAAGTTTGCTAATTTGCGAATCACCTATACGTATATGATGACCCATCCCGGAAAGAAATTGCTTTTTATGGGGCAGGATATTGGAGAGTTCCGCGAGTTTGATGAGACGAGAGAGACGGAATGGAGCCTCACCCAGCATGAGCCGCATAAGGGGCTTAGCCGTTTGGTCAAAGACTTAAATGCCTTGTATAGGGAAAAGCCGGCGCTTTATGCATTAGACACCAGCCCGGAAGGCTTTGAGTGGATTAATTGTATTTCTCCTGAAAAGTGTATGGTATCTTTCCTGCGTAAATCACAAAAAAATGAAGAAATTTTGGTAGTCGTAGTTAATTTTGCAAATACGGCCCAGGAATTTACGATTGGCGTGCCTTACGAAGGAAAATATAAGGAAATTTTGAATACGGATGCGAAATGTTATGACGGCCTTGGAAGGATCAATTCCGATGTTAAGTTTGTCATGGAGGAGGAAGTGGATGGTAAGCCCTATTCCTTTACCATGGAAAGCGCGCCTTTGTCGGCAAGTATCTTCTCCTATAGTCCTTATACCGAAAAAGAAAAGGAGCAGATAGAGAAAAAGAAAGCGACCTTGGCAGCCCAGCTGCGGGCAGAGGAGGCAAAGCGCGAAGCGGAATCAGCTAAGGCAGAGGCAGAAAAGGCCAGAGAGGAAGCAGAGGAAGCTAAGAGACTGGCGCAGGAAGCCATGAACAGAGCACAGGAGGCTGAAAAGAGAGCGCTTCAGGAAATAAAAAAGGCACAGGAAGAAATGAAGCTGGCGGAGAAAATGCGTCAGGAGGAAGATGCCAGGCAAAAGGCTTCTACGGCTAAAAAATAAAGAAAGCAATAACCAAGCAGTAAAGAGAAAACGATTATGAGCAGAAGAAAGAAAATATGTGTTGTAGTACCATGCTATAATGAAAAAAACAGCATTACACTACTATATGAGAAAGTGAGAAATGTATTTAAAAACGAGCTGGTGGATTATGATTATCAAATGGTATTTGCAGATGATTATTCCAGTGATGATACCAGAAAAATTATCAGGGAGATTTGCGAGAAAGATCCTGAGCATGTGAAAGCCGTTTTTAATGCAGCTAACTTTGGATTTTCCAGGAATGTTTTTTCATCTTTACAAATGGCGGACGGAGATGCGGCTTTTCTGGTATTTGGAGATTTACAGGATCCGCCAGAGCTTTTGACGCAGTTTATAGAGAAATGGGAAGCCGGAAAACTGGTAGTAATTGGACAAAAAAGCGGCAGTGATGAAAAGTGGCTGATGAGCGCTATGAGAAAGCTGTATTATACATTAATTGGTGTGTTTTCAGATAAAACACAAATCAAGCATTTTAATGGATTTGGTCTGTACGATAAAAAATTTATTTCTATTTTAAGACAAATTGAGGAGATGCAGCCATATTTAAAGCAGGTGATTGCTGAGTATGCCACAGACTACGGGACTGTCTCATATAAGCAGAGCATTTCGAAAAGAGGAAAATCTAATTTTAATCTTTATAAAAATTATGACTTTGCAATGGAAGGTATCACTTCCTCCACCAAGAAGCTTATGAGATTATCCACTTGTTGTGGGGTTTTGCTTGGAATTGCCAGTGCGGCTTATGCAATCAGCGTGATGATTAAGAAGTTAATGTATTGGGATTCCTATCCTTTTGGCATGGCTTCTATAACAGTTGGCATATTTTTCTTAGGAGCAATGCAGCTGTTCTTCATTGGAATTCTAGGAGAGTACATGCTGAGCATCAATACAAAAACATTAAAGCGCCCAAGGGTAGTCATTGCGGAAAAAATAAATTTCAACGACAAAGAGGAGGAAATATAACAGATGTCTGCTATAAAAAAGGAGAGGGTAGATTTTACCATAGGAGCGCCAGAAAAAGTCGCGGCGGCGATTATATTAATCATAATGACGCTTACTATGTTTTATGCAGACATAACAGTAACAGCGCGGTTTTCCATGACTTTTCTGGATTCTCTTTTTGACGGAAAATTTGCCAGTTTTTACATGAATGCATTAGAAACAGGGATTGCCCCCGAAGGCGCTGTATATGATATTGGGATTTATATTGTATTTGCCGTATGGGGAATACCTGTATGGGGGTTAAATAAATTATGGGGCATTGATGTAATGTCGGTGGGCTGTTTGCTCTGGTTTAAGCTTTTATTGATTCTTTTCACATTAGGAACCATACTTCTTTTAAAGAAAATAGCAATAAAACTTGGATTTAGTGATAAGATAAGCCAATATGTCTGTTACCTGTCAGGGATTTCATTATTGTTTGTATTTCCCATTCTTGTTGCGGCACAATACGACATAGTTCCGGTATTTTTTATGATGTATGGAATACTTGGCTGGATGGAGCAGGATAAAAAGAGGTGTTTACTGGGATTTTCAATTGCATTTACCATGAAGCCAATTGCGATATTGACATATGGGATATTGTTATTACTGGAAGAAAAGCGGATTCGATATATAATATTAAAGGCTGTAGTCAGTTTAATACCGGTCTTTATTTGTAAAGGAATTTATTTACTGAATCCTCTAAACAGTGACAGTAACAACATTTTTCTTGCCGGAGTAGTATCCGACTTGTTAAAGGTGTCTGTTCCGGCAGGAAATGGGGGTTTTTCCTTGTGCTTTCTTGTGGGAGCTTTGATATATATAGCGGCATATATGGAGAAATTAACGGATAACGTAGAGAGAAACGGTAAAAAATTTATTTGGTTTGCATTTTTGCTATGGGCTGATTTTTCCCTTTTTTTAGAAATAGCACCTTATTGGATAGTCTATTTGGCTCCATTTTTGGTTTTGGTTTTGTTCTTTAATGAACGGAAGATCAATCAATCTTTGTTGCTGGATTTTGTTGTAAATACAGGCGTTATTTTTAGTATGATAGTTTCTTTTTCGTGGGTATACGGAGGAGAAAAGACATTCAGTTATTTAATATTGCGTCCTATTTACCAAATGATAAATCAAGAAGAAATTCCAACGGTATGTGGTACATTGAGAAGGTTCCAGCTGACTATGTTTCAGCCGGTAATCAATTCTGTGGTTATTGCAGCAGTTATATTTGTTGCATATCTGAGTTATAGAGGGATGAAAGAAGAAAATGATAAAGAAGAAATAGTGATAGAAAATTGGCACATAAGGATACGGATCATCATTTTATACGGTTGGACAATCTTATGCCTGCTTATGCTTGCAGCAGGAAGCATATCACTTAACTTTTAACAAAATTTTCAATAATATCCTTTGATAGAAAAAATTTTACTTGCAAATTTAAATAAGTGCCTTTATAATGATGTTTGATGCTACTGTGGCTCAGTTGGTAGAGCAGCTGATTCGTAATCAGCAGGTCAGGGGTTCGAGTCCCCTCAGTAGCTTCAGGCTGGCTTTGAGCCAGCCTTTTTACGTTCCATCAAGCGAAGGCGGGAGACGGTGGATTAAGCTCTTTTTTTATAATAATGTTCTGTCCATTGGATACATTGATATAATCCCATGGCAATCACACATAAAATGATAATAGAGGTTATAACCATATTTAGCTGAAATACCTGTGAGCCATAAATGATCAGATATCCTAACCCACGTCTGGCTGCCAGAAATTCTCCTATGATTACCCCTACAAGTGCAAGGCCAATGTTGACCTTCATGTTACTCAAAATAGTAGGAATGGAGGAAGGCAGTACCACTTTGAGGAAGGCATCGAAACGATTTCCGCCTAGTGTTTGAATGAGCTTTAACTTTTCGCTGTCCACACTTTTAAAGCCAGTATAAAGATTAATGACAGAGCCAAAAATCGCTACGGAAATACCAGCAACGATAATCGTGTTGATGCCGGTGCCAAGCCAGACGATAAATAGCGGTGCAAGAGCGGATTTAGGCAGGCTGTTCAGCACCACAAGAAAAGGCTCTATAATTTCTGACAGTGTTTTTGAATGCCACAAGAGAGTAGCAGACAGGATAGAAATTATTGTAATCAGCAGGAAACTTATAAGTGTTTCAAGCAAAGTAATTCCTGTATGGGTAAAAAAGGAACCATCACGGAGCATTTCTATAAAAAAGGTGACTACCATACAGGGACTGCTGAAAAAAAACGTGTCTATCAGCCCAAGTCGTCCGGAGAATTCCCAGATAGCCAGGAACAGAACAAGCACAAGCAGGCGCAGTATAGTGACGAAATGATGATGCTTATGGTGTTTCTTTATATAAAGCTGTTGAGCAGTCAGAGCTTCTCCCTTAAGCGTAGAGTTTGTAGATTTTCTGTTCATAATTAATCTCCCCTATATTCATCTGAAATTTCTTTCCATAATAAATTGAATATGTCCTGGAATTCAGGAGCATTTCTAGCGGCCAGAGGAGAGGAATCTTTTAAAGTAAGTTGGATTGGAATGCTATTTTTGATACGGGCAGGCCGTTTGGACAGGACAAGCACTCTGTCAGATAAAGAGATGGCTTCCGACAGGTCATGGGTGATTAGGATGGCGGTGATACCAGAGGCCCTGATAATCTTTCCTATGTCGGCAGACACACTCAGTCTGGTCTGATAATCCAGTGCGCTGAAAGGCTCATCTAAAAGAAGAAGTCCCGGCTCCATAACCATGGTGCGGATTAGCGCAGCACGCTGTTTCATGCCTCCTGATAATTCGCTGGGCTTTTTATCTTTAAATTTGGACAAACCATAATCCTCTAATAACTTGCCTGCTAATGCCTCTTTTTCCCTGGTAAGAGTTTTATTAATTTCAGGACCTAAGAGTATATTTTTCCATATGGTGCGCCATTCCAGCAGATGATCCTGCTGAAGCATATACCCAATGTGCCCCTGTTCCTTCTCATTTAATAATACTTCTCCAGATTCCGGTTTAAGAAGCCCCGCAATAATGGAAAGCAGTGTGGATTTGCCGCAGCCGCTGGGCCCCACAATTGCCAGGAATTCCCCTCTATTTACCTGAAACGATATATTGGTCAAAGCTTTTGTTTCGCCCTTTAAGTTATGATAAGAGAAACAGATGTTTTTACATTCCAAAACAGGCTGGTTCATAGTTCCTCCTTTTATCAGTAGCAGTATGAAATGCACCGATATTTGTTTCTTATACATATAATCTATGAACTTTCGACATTTATGTGCAGATAAAGAATGAAAGCTTTTTGTCATCAAGATTAGAAGAAAATGTTGAAATGACATTTAAAATATGGTAGTATCAAATTCAGATTTAATAATTGGAGGTAGAAACCATGGCTCAGTTATGGGGAGGACGTTTTACCAAGGAGATGGATAAACTGGTATATGAATTTAACGCATCCATTTCTTTTGATAAAAAGTTCTTTGAACAGGATATAGAGGGAAGTATCGCACATGT
This sequence comes from Parablautia muri, assembly GCF_009917485.1. Lineage (GTDB taxonomy): Bacteria > Bacillota > Clostridia > Lachnospirales > Lachnospiraceae > Suilimivivens > Suilimivivens muri. Next base: position 31,678 of record NZ_QZDT01000006.1, on the reverse strand, counting down.
TGTGATGATGGAAAAGCAGGGAATACTGACTTGTGAGGAAAAGGATGCCATAGTGAAAGGGCTTACCGGTATTCGTAAAGATGTTGAGGATGGAAAGCTTTCCATTACGGAGGAATATGAGGACATCCACAGCTTTGTGGAAGCCAATCTGATAGAGAGGATTGGTGATACCGGTAAAAAGCTGCACACCGGAAGGAGCAGAAACGACCAGGTGGCGCTTGACATGAAGCTTTATATTAGGTCGGAAGTGGTACAGATTGCGGAAAATTTAAAGGATTTGCTGGAAACGCTGCTATCCATCATGGAAAAGAATCTAACGACCTATATGCCGGGATTTACGCACCTTCAAAAAGCACAGCCTACCACACTGGCACATCATATGGGTGCATATTTTGAAATGTTTAAAAGAGATGTGCTCCGACTTGAAGACATTTATAAAAGGATGAATTACTGTCCGTTAGGGTCTGGGGCTTTTGCGGGAACAACTTATCCGCTGGACAGAGCTTACACTTCAGCGCTTATGGGATTTGAAGGTCCCACCCTAAACAGTATGGACGCTGTGGCGGACAGGGATTATGTGATAGAATTTTTGGCGGCGCTTTCTACAATTATGATGCATCTTAGCCGGTTTTCGGAGGAGATTATTATCTGGAATTCAAATGAGTATCGTTTTGTAGAGATAGATGATGGATTTTCCACAGGAAGCAGCATTATGCCCCAGAAAAAGAATCCGGATATTGCAGAGCTGGTTCGCGGAAAGACAGGACGGGTTTACGGTGCGCTTATGTCCATACTTACGACTATGAAAAGTCTGCCTCTTGCCTACAATAAAGATATGCAGGAGGATAAAGAGCTCACCTTTGATGCAATTACAACAGTAAAGAATTGTCTTACCCTGTTTCATGGTATGCTCTCCACTATGAAGTTCAATCAGAAAATTATGGAAGAAAGTGCGACGAAGGGATTTACCAATGCCACTGATGCGGCAGATTATCTGGTAAACAAAGGAGTTCCCTTTAGAGATGCTCATGGCATCATAGGACAGCTTGTGCTTTACTGTATTGAGAAAAACTGTTCAATTGATGCCTTAAGTATAGATGAGCTTAAAAATTTCAGCCCGTTATTTGAGGGAGATGTCTATGATACAATCAGTTTAAAAACCTGTGTGGAAAAACGATTGACCATGGGGGCTCCAAGTAAAAAGGCTATGGAGGAAGTCATCAGGATAAACAAAGAATTTCTTGCGCATATCTGGGTAGTGGAAAGATATTAAAAATGAAAAGTATTCTAAAGAGTTTGTGTTTGCAATGCAATCATAGACTCTGTGAAATACAATAAAGCAAAGAGGAACAAGGAGTAAAATTGTAACGGTTCATCTGGCAGAAAAGAGGAGAAAAGGTTGAAAGAATTGCATTCTTTCAACCGCAAATTTGTGCTTGAGCGAACAAATTTGCACATTGAGAAAGGAGCATGGTTATAAAGATGAGTGAAAAATTAAAAGTAGGGATTTTAGGCGGAACAGGCATGGTAGGACAGAGATTTATCTCCCTGCTTGAAAATCATCCGTGGTTTGAAGTGACCACAATTGCTGCAAGTGAAAGGTCGGCAGGAAAATCTTATAAAGAGGCGGTGGGTGAGAGGTGGAAAATGACTACGCCTATGCCGGAGGCAGTAAAAAACCTTGTGGTTATGAATGTAAATGAGGTGGAGAAGGTAGCGGCACAGGTGGATTTTGTGTTTAGTGCTGTGGATATGACCAAGGAAGAAATCAAACGGATTGAGGAGGAATATGCTAAGACAGAAACCCCTGTTGTTTCTAATAATTCTGCGCACCGGTGGACGCCGGATGTGCCTATGGTAGTGCCTGAGATTAATCCGGAACATATGCAGGTGATTGATTTCCAGAGAAAAAGGCTGGGAACCACAAGAGGATTTGTTGCGGTAAAGCCAAACTGTTCCATACAGAGCTATGCACCAGTCCTTACGGCATGGAAGGAGTTTGAGCCTTATGAGGTAGTGGCAACCACCTACCAGGCGATTTCCGGCGCCGGAAAAACCTTTAAGGACTGGCCGGAGATGGTTGAAAATATTATTCCTTATATTGGTGGTGAGGAAGAAAAGAGCGAAAAGGAGCCCTTAAGGATTTGGGGTGAAATCAAGGATGGTGTGATTGTGCCTGCTGATTCTCCGGTGATTACCTGTCAGTGTATCCGGGTACCTGTATTAAACGGACATACGGCAGCTGTATTTGTGAAATTCCGTAGGAACCCTTCAAAGGAAGAACTGATTGAAAAGATTGTTTCTTTTAAAGGTCTTCCACAGGAGCTTCATCTGCCAAGCGCACCGAAGCAGTTTATTCAATATCTGGAGGAGGATAACAGGCCTCAGGTAAAAGCGGATGTGGATTTTGAAAATGGAATGGGAATCAGCGTGGGGCGTCTGCGTGAAGACACCGTATATGACTGGAAGTTCGTGGGACTTTCCCATAATACGGTCCGCGGCGCTGCAGGCGGTGCAATTCTTTGCGCGGAGCTTTTAAAAGCACAGGGATATATTGCCCATAAATAGTCAATGACCCCGCGGCAGCTGCCAGGGAAAATACTATCATGCTTTTTGAGATGGTTACTATGAAAAATAAATTTTTATAATACAAATTTGTGCTGACACCCAAATTTGCAGGAACTGGCAGCATGGGGGATTTATATGGAAGAAAGATAAGGAGCAGGCTTTATGGACGAGTTACGCTATCAGGTTGACCTTTTAGGCGCAATGAATCAAAAATTGACAAACGATGAAAAAATGTACCAGATGATTTGTGATGTGTCAGGCAGTGCATTTCTTTATATAAATTTTACCGAGAACCAGGTCAGGATTTTAGGCGACTGGAATTTCTTTTTCCCTGATGTGGAGGTAAAGGATGTCAAGGACTTAGCGAAATTGTATGCGAAAGCAGAAGAAAAATATGTGCTTCCTCTTCGCGATTTGCTTTTTTTGGAAAAATCCCAGAGAAACACAGATGGAGGAATCATACGCTTAAAGGATGAAAAAGCATGGGTGGAATGTACCGTTTCTGTTTTGTACGATGAGAGCGGAAATGCAACGGATAAGGTAATTCGCTTTAAAGATATCTCCAAGCTGAAAAATCAAAACGATGACCTGGCTTATATGGCATATTATGATATGCCAACAGGTCTTTATAATAAGAATTATTTTATCAGACTTTTAACGGACTATGTACACAGGGCAGAGCAGGAAAATGCAATTGTTTCTCTAATTTCTATTGATGTAAGTGACAACAGGAAGCAAAGAGATGGTCTTAAGCTCTCTGCAGGAGAGGAAGGAACACAGCAGTTTGGACAGTTTTTATCCTCCATTCAGGGAGAAAATGTGATTGTATCTTACTTTCAGGCGGATATTTTCTGCATTGCCATTTATGACCCGAGAGGCTGCAGGACTGTGGAAAATATCTGCAGACAAATACAGGAGAGGATGGAAACGCCCTTTGAGCTTCAGTCAGGACAGAAGTCGCTGCTTTCTGCGGGGATAGGGATTGCGGAGTATCCGGAGGCGGCAAAGACAGCGCTTGAACTGATTAACTGTGCGGAAATTGTTGTGGAACGGGCTAAAAAAAGCGGACCAAATACAGTTCAGTATTTTGATACGGCCATTTTAGATGAGATTGCCCTGAATCTTCATATAGAAAATGATTTAAAAGAAGCCCTCTCTAACCTTAGTTTTGATTTAAATTTTCAGCCGCAGTATGATACCAAGGAGGAAAGGCTAAGGGGGATAGAGGCACTAGTCAGGTGGCAAAGACCGGATGGGATGCAGGTAAGCCCTATGGACTTTATTCCAATTGCAGAAAAAAACGGCACTATGTCTTCAATAGACGGATGGGTAGTGGAGGAAAGCATCCGAACTTTTGCCATATGGAAAAAGAAATTTGAGTTAAATATCATTCTTTCGCTTAATATATCTGCAAGCCAGTATATGGAGGACGGATTTACGGACAAACTTCTTGGAATGATCAAAAAGTATGGCGTGAATCCGGAAGAATTAGAGTTGGAAATCACGGAAGGATTATTATTTGAGGATTACAGGACGGTTACGGAAAAAATGTGTGTGCTTAAGGATTACGGAATCCGATTTGCATTGGATGACTTTGGAACCGGCTATTCTTCACTTGCTTATTTAAAGGGGCTGCCTGTGAATACCTTGAAAATAGATAAGGAGCTGATTGAAGGCATTATGACAGATCAGAACACGGAAATCCTGATAGAATCTGTGATTACCATGGCCCAAAAGCTTGGATATGAAATCATAGCAGAAGGAGTGGAAACCAAGGAGCAGTTAAGCCGCCTAAAGGAACTTGGCTGTGATTATATGCAGGGATATCTGTTGAGCAGACCAATGCGAAAAGAAGACATGGAGCAGCTGTTAAAATAGATAGAAATAGTGGGTAACATTAGAGTGTTTAGGGCGCCGTTAGGCAATAGGAAAGTGAAATGATTTTAGGACGTGCTTCGGAGTTAAAATATTTAAATAGTTATTATGACCGTGAGGGAAGCCAGATATTGGTGGTCTATGGATGCAGAAATGTGGGGAAAACAGCCCTGCTTCGCCAATTTATCCAAAGTAAACCCAGCTATTACTATCGGGCAAGATCTGCCTCCGAGAGAGAGCAGCGCTACCAGTGGGGGCGGGAGCTGGAAAAGGAAAAGATTAAGGTGTCCAGATATCCGTCTTATACTGAAATTTTTGATGCGGTTTTACAGGAAAAAAGCGATAAAAAAATCGTTATAGTAGATGAATTTCAGCACATTATCAAAGCAAATGAAGCGTTTATCAAGGATATTAACAATTTCCTTCATCATATACAGCCAAATGCCCAGGTGATGTTTGTTCTTTGCAGCTCATCCATTGGATGGGTGGAAAACACCATGACTGAAAAAATCGGCGATGCTGCCTATACGATTTCAGGGCTGCTTAAAGTCAGAGAGCTTAGCTTTGAGGTCATGATGGAATATTTTCCGGGCTTTTCCATGAGGCAGGGGATTGAAGCTTACGCTGTGTTAGGAGGACTGCCGGGACTTTGGAAGCAGTTTGATGATAAAATTGGTATAAAAGAAAATATATGTAGATATATTTTAAATAAGGATGCCTTTTTATACGGGGAAGGTCAGCGGATGGTGGAGGAGGAACTCCGCGAAATGGGAGTGTATAATACCATCCTTGCCTCACTGGCAGCCGGAAATTTAAAACTAAACGATTTGTATAGGCATACAAACTTTTCACGGGCCAAAATCAGTGTTTATCTGAAAAATTTGATAGAGCTTGAGCTGGTAGAAAAGGTTTTTTCCTATGATACGGAAGGAAAGGCAAATGTCCAGAAAGGAATTTATAGAATTTGCAGTCATTTTGTGCATTTTTATTTTGCCTATCTTTATCCTAATTTAAGCGGTTTAGAGAGATTGACTCCAGGTGAATTTTATAATAAATATATAGATTCTAATTTCAAAGATTACGTGGCAGAATATTTTAAAGTAGTCTGTAGACAGTATATTGAAAAATGGAGTAAATGGGGAAGCCTGCCCATTAAAGTGGACAAGATGGGAGAGTGGGTTGGAAAGTTTGGAAATATTGACGTAGTTGCCCAGGATGAAAGTGGGAAAACCATTGTAGGTATTTGCAGCTGGGATAAACCGACTGTGCGGTACGATGATTATGAATGGCTTCTCTTTTGTGCGGAAAAGGCGAAGCTGCAGGCGGATTACGTGTATTTATTCTCCGTTCAGGGCTTTGAGGAAAAGCTGATTCTGGAAGCAAAAGGAAAACAAAGGCTTAAATTAATCAGTATGGATGAAATGTGATGGGAAAAAATCTATATATAGCAGAAAAACCCAGTGTGGCAAGGGAGTTTGCCAAAGCATTACAGATAAACGCAAGCAACAAAGACGGGTACCTGGAATCGGCAGACAGTGTTGTAACCTGGTGTGTGGGACATTTGGTAACCATGAGTTACCCGGAAGTCTATGATGAAAAATATAAAAGATGGTCTTTAGATACAATTCCGTTTATCCCCACTGAATTTAAATATGAAGTGATTGAAGGGGTAAAAAAGCAGTTTAAGATTGTAAGTGGATTGCTGAATCGTGAGGATGTGGAAACCATTTATGTGTGTACAGACTCCGGGCGTGAAGGAGAATATATCTACCGACTTGTGGAACAGCAAGCCCATGTAACAGGGAAAATACGAAAAAGAGTTTGGATTGATTCTCAGACAGAGGAAGAAATTCTTCGCGGAATCAGAGAGGCAAAGGATCTTTCCGCCTATGATAATCTTGGAGCCGCTGCGTATCTGAGAGCGAAAGAAGATTATCTGATGGGCATCAATTTTTCAAGAGTCCTGACTTTAAAGTATGGTAATCCTGTAAAGACTTATTTAAAAAGAGACCGGGCGGTGATTAGCGTAGGGCGCGTTATGACATGTGTCCTGGGAATGGTGGTGAATCGGGAAAGGGAAATCAGAGAGTTTGTGAAAACTCCCTTTTACCGTATTGCAGCCAATCTATCCATGAATGAAAAAAATTGCGAATGTGAATGGAGAGCAGTAGAAAATACAAAATATTTTCAGTCTCCTTTATTGTATAAAGAAAATGGATTCAAAGAAAAAAAGGATGCGGAAGTATTGATTGTACATCTTATGGATTCTCCTCCGGTAATGGCTATGGTGGAGAGTGTGGAAAGAAAGAAGGAAACCAAAAATCCGCCTCTTTTGTATAATTTAGCAGAATTACAAAATGACTGCTCCAAATATTTTAAAATCAGCCCGGATGAAACATTAAGAATAGCCCAGGAACTGTATGAGAAAAAGATGACTACTTATCCCCGTACGGATGCCAGAGTGTTATCCGGTGCGGTTTCCAAGGAAATACATAAGAATTTGCGGGGACTTACAAACTATGGGCTGGTCGGCGCCTTTGCTGAGAGAGTGTTGGAAAGTGGCAGTTACAGGGGAATTGCAAAGACAAGGTATGTGAATGATAAGCAAATTACAGACCATTATGCAATCATCCCCACAGGGCAGGGGTTAAACCAGTTAAACAGCCTTAACCCTACGGCGGTTAAGGTGTATGAGGTGATTGTGCGAAGGTTCCTCAGTATCTTTTTCCCTCCTGCAATTTACCGGAAAGCCGCCCTTCGTGTGTCCGTAAAGGAAGAAAAGTTTTTTGCAAGCTTTAGAGTACTTGAGGAAGAAGGCTATCTTCAGGTTGCAGCTTTTTCCTTTGCCAAAAAGAAAATGGAGGCCGTCCGTAAGGAACAATCTTATCAGGCACAGGAAAAGGAGGCCGAAGGCGCTGAGAGTGAGGGTGCAAATGATGGAGCGGATCCAGCATTTATGGATGCGCTTAACCATTTGAGAAAAGGGATGATGATCCCAGTGAAAGATATGCAAGTAAAAGAAGGAGAGACATCTCCGCCCAAACGGTATAATTCCGGCACCATGATTTTAACGATGGAAAATGCAGGCCAGTTTATAGAAGATGAGGAGCTGCGGGCCCAGATAAAGGGCAGTGGGATCGGAACCAGTGCAACCCGTGCTGAGATTTTAAAAAAGCTTGTGAACATCCAGTATCTGGCCCTGAACAAAAAAACACAGATTATAACCCCAACTCTGATGGGAGAGATGATATACGAGGTGGTTAACAATTCCATCCGCCCCCTTTTGGATCCGGCCCTTACTGCAAGCTGGGAAAAGGGGCTTACCATGGTAGCGGACGGAACGATAACAGAAGAAGAATATATGCGGAAACTGGACGATTTTGTGTCCAGAAGAACCAATATTGTCAAACAGTTAGACAATCAGTTTGTTCTAAACCAGCAGTTTCATAAGGCAGCCGCAAATTATAAAAAATGAAGGAATACAACAAATTTGTGCTTGCTCCCAAATATGCGGGTTGCCGGCAAGAATGGAGGAATCGTATGAGCATGAAAGAATTTACAATTGAAAATCTTTACAATCTGGAGGAGACAATTGCAGCCGCCCTTTTTGAGGGAGTGCAATATCCGTGGGAGCTGCTTCCTAAAATCGACAGCTTTATTGTGGAGCTGGGGAAAAAGCTTCCGGAAGAAAAATTTACACAGGTGAAAGAAAATGTCTGGATTGCAAAATCCGCCAAGGTAGCTCCAAGCGCCAACATCAACGGCCCTGCTATCATTGACGAGGAGGCGGAGGTACGACACTGTGCTTTTGTCCGCGGAAATGCCATAGTGGGAAAGGGCGCTGTTGTGGGCAACTCTACGGAGCTAAAAAACGTAATTTTATTTAATAAAGTGCAGGTTCCCCATTATAATTACGTGGGAGACAGCATTCTTGGCTTTAAATCCCATATGGGCGCAGGCTCCATCACATCAAATGTCAAGAGCGATAAAACGCTGGTAGTCGTGAAAAACGGGGAGGAAAAGATAGAGACTGGACTGAAAAAATTTGGCGCAATGTTAGGCGATTATGTTGAGGTGGGCTGTAACAGCGTATTGAATCCGGGAACCGTTGTGGGGAGAAATTCTAATATATATCCTACCAGTATGGTGCGCGGCTGCATTCCTGCCAAAAATATCTATAAAAAACAGGGAGAAATTGCTGAAAAATATTAAGAATCCTCGAAAAATTTGTGAAAAACACTGGATTTTTTGCGCCGGATATGCGAAAATATACTTGCGTTAAACCCCATAACATGGGATTTCGTTGTTGAAACCTATGCCGCCAGGCGAGCTGTTTAGTGATTTGGCTGGTTTGCCGGTGGGCTGGTGTTTATACTATCTACATATTGAAAGGAGTTTTCACATGATTTATTCAAAGGAAGTTGAAGAAATGTGTACAGTTGCACAGGGTGTTCATCATGGCTGTGCTCCTATCCCGGAAGAAGCAAAATGGGTTCAGGCAAAAAAGGTTGAAGACATTTCAGGGTTAACACACGGTGTTGGCTGGTGTGCACCCCAGCAGGGCGCCTGCAAATTAACACTGAATGTAAAGGAAGGTATTATTCAGGAGGCTTTAGTTGAGACGATCGGATGTTCAGGTATGACACATTCCGCTGCTATGGCATCTGAAATTCTTCCCGGATTAACTGTGATGGAGGCACTAAATACTGACCTTGTATGTGATGCAATCAATACGGCTATGAGGGAATTATTCCTGCAGATCGTTTATGGACGTTCTCAGAGTGCGTTCTCAGAAGACGGACTTCCTATCGGTGCGGGTCTTGAAGATTTAGGAAAGGGACTTAGAAGCCAGGTTGGTACAATGTACGGAACCTTAAAGAAAGGTCCACGTTACCTTGAGATGGCTGAAGGTTATGTGACAGGTATCGCCCTTGATGCTGACAACGAAATCATTGGCTATAAATTCGTAAACTTTGGTAAAATGACAGATTTTATGAAAAAAGGTGATGATCCTGCAACTGCATATGAAAAATCCTGCGGACAGTATGGTCGTGTAGATGATGCTGTTAAGATCATTGACCCCAGAAAAGAATAATTATAGGAGGAATGTAAAAATGGCATTATTTGAATCATATGAAAGAAGAATTGATACAATCAATTCCGTTTTAAATTCTTACGGCATTTCTTCTATCGAAGAAGCTGAGAAAATCACAAAGGATGCTGGCCTTGATGTTTATGAGCAGGTTAAGAAAATCCAGCCTATCTGTTTTGAAAATGCTTGCTGGGCTTACACAGTAGGCGCTGCAATCGCTATTAAGAAGGGCTGCAAAAAAGCAGCTGACGCTGCTGCAGCAATCGGCGAAGGCCTTCAGGCTTTCTGTATTCCCGGTTCGGTTGCGGATACCCGTAAGGTAGGCCTTGGACATGGTAACCTTGGCAAGATGCTCCTTGAAGAGGAGACAGAGTGCTTTGCATTCCTTGCAGGCCATGAGTCCTTTGCAGCCGCTGAAGGCGCAATCGGTATCGCTGAGAAAGCAAACAAGGTTCGCCAGAAACCTTTACGTGTTATCTTAAACGGTCTCGGAAAAGATGCGGCAAAGATTATTTCCAGAATCAATGGATTTACCTTTGTTGAGACAGAATATGATCCTTATACAAACACAGTTAAAGAAATCGAGCGCAAAGCTTATTCAGAGGGACTTCGTGCAAAAGTTAACTGCTATGGTGCAAATTCCGTTCCTGAAGGCGTTGCTATTATGTGGAAGGAAAACGTTGACGTTTCCATCACCGGTAATTCTACCAACCCTACAAGATTCCAGCATCCTGTAGCAGGTACATATAAGAAAGAGAGAACAGAAGCCGGAAAGAAGTACTTCTCAGTTGCATCAGGCGGCGGTACAGGCCGTACCCTTCATCCTGATAACATGGCAGCTGGTCCTGCTTCTTATGGTTTCACTGATACATTGGGACGTATGCATTCTGACGCACAGTTTGCAGGTTCTTCTTCCGTACCGGCTCACGTTGAGATGATGGGGCTGATTGGAATGGGTAATAACCCGATGGTAGGAGCTACAGTGGCTGTTGCAGTTTCGATCGAGGAAGCTGCTAAGGCTGGGAAGTTCTAACAAATAGCGTATTTTTAAGGGTTTCCGTTGATGTGGATTGTCAGCGGAAGCCCTGAATTTTGCCACGTAGCACACAAGTAACACACAGGTAGCACACATGAGGTAGCACACAAATATTAAACATAAAAAGACCGTTACCCAAAGTAGGTGGGGGAGCGGTTTCTTTTTGAAGTGAATAAAGGGCATCTGCATTTGACAGACACCCTCTAATACGGTTTTATGTAACGGTTATTCTATTCAACTAATTCTCCGCTTATGCCCTTTTCTTTGATTTCATTAGCCATAAGCAAATAATTTCTTTCTGCCACTACTTTCATAAAGCCGGATTTACTAAGATAATAAATCATAGGTCTTTCGTGGCAATCGCCCCATGCATTACAATCATTGCCATCCTTTAATCTTGTTCTTGCATATTCCTTTATCCAATCCCCAAACATTTCCGCTACTCGGTAACATGGTATTACGTTTCCACGGTCAAGATATACCGATTCAATATTAAAAATTTCTTCGGCGGTTTCCTTGCTCAAAAGTCCTTTGTGTACCATCATGCAGATTCACCGCCTTTCTGCTGTTCGTACTGCTTCAAGGCTTCATCTACTACCCTTTTTCTTTCCTCACGCTCTGCCTTTTTCCTTGCTTCTTTTTCCTTGCTCTTTGCTCGGATTTCAAGGGCTGGCGTTGCTATTCTTTTAGGATAAAACGCTTCAAGCATACCTTCTTTAAAGGAATAAACCATAATGTAATAGAAATACTCTGCATGATACCCAAAAGGCAGATAATAGACTAACTCCAAAAGGCGGCGGTGCATATCGCTATACATACGCTTATCGATCTTCACTTTCAGTTCGGCTTCTGCTTGCTTATATCCTGCCATAAAGCCATAATTGAAAAGGTCATAAATCAAATCAATAATGCTTTCTCTGTCTGCCAGTCTGAAAAGTTCTTTGTAATTTCCGATCTGTGCGGAATTAAAATCAAAATCATCATGCCGGGGATGCTTTACTTCCCATTTGGTAAAGGCTTCCTTTGCTTCGGCGGCGGTCAAGTTCTTAATCTTCTTCATTGTAAAATCTTCCTTTCTTTTGGTTGGGAAGTATGCTACAATGAACATACTCCCTTTAATTTGCGTGGTAGCTTATTACTGGGTAGCGGCTCTATGGTATTTGCGGTACTGTAGAGCCTTTTTAATTGCTACAATCAATCTGCATCAACTCCTTTCTATTTTGTGATTTTCTCCATTTCGGATTTTAGTTGCTCCATTGTTCTATGGGTATATACCTTTTCGGTAATATCCTCTATGGCGTGTCCTACAATCAGCTTTAAGATATATTCATCAACATTACACGCTTTTGCCTTTGTAATGAATGTGTGCCGGGTTTCGTGAGGGCGGTGCTTCATTTTTAATCTGTCCATGGCCTTTTGAAATCTCTTGCGGTATTTGTCATAGGTCATATATGTACCTTGCTGCCCGTTTACATCATTGAAAAGATAACCAGATTGTAGAGTGGCGGCTTCTTTCATACGGTTTTCAATTAACGGTTTTATTACTGGATGGATAGGAACAATTCTATTTTTACCGGCATCCGTTTTCAAGCCGCCTTTCATGGTTCCTGCTTCAAGGTCAATATCTGCTATTTGAAGTATAGACAATTCCTGCGGCCGCCACCCACTGTATATCCCTATCAGTATCATATCGGCAAAAGGTATTAAGTCTTTGTTATCCCATAACTGCTGTACTTCTTCACTTGTAAACGGTATGGGTTCTTTTGTGCGCTCCCTTTTAATGGGATTGCCGTTTGCAAACATTACAGAAGCATAATCCTTATCTACAATATCATGCGCTACAGCATACTTATACATCATGTTGAACAGGCTTTTGATTCTGCCCTTTGTGCTGTCTCCGACATCTGCATTTAAGATAGTACCCTCTAAATGAGATACCCTTATATCTTTCATCCGCATATCATAAAGACCGTTACAATAAGCGTATGCCGCTGTGATAGTCCTGATACTGGACGGATTGGAGAGCGTAGGGAAATATCCTTTATTCCATTTTTCATAGACTTCTGAAAATGTAATGCTATCCGCTTTAATGTCATACGGATTTTCGTTGTATTCAGCAAGAGCAATCATAGCTTCTTCACGAGTGGCATAGTAACCGATAGTGAAGCGTATTTGCTTGCTTTTCCCTGTATCGGCATCCAGTACCCATTTATCAGTTTTGACAGCCCTAAACGGTTTTGTACGCTTTCCGGGCAGTTTGTAGATTGTTCCGTACCCGTTAGGTAATTTTGTAGGTTTGCCATTTCTGATACGTGGTTTTGTACTGGTAGGGCTATTCATAGGATAACCGCAATGAGGGCAGGCAGCAGCCTTGTCAGATACATCATGTTGACACTCTGGACATTTCAATAATGCCATGAGATCACTTCCTTTTCTTTTCAATATAATCTTTAATCTTATCTAGTTCACGAAATATGTTATCTTTCGAGTAAGATTCAAACATCTTATTTATTTCAACAACGTAACGTTCCTTTTTGTTTCTTATATTTACAATATGAACTGTTTTAGAATTTTCGCCGCTTCCAGAGCTGCTATTAATTGCAGATTTATTTTGTATTGTATATTGCTCATTATTCTTAATCAAAATATCTCCATTGTCTATATCAACCCAAACATTACCATCACATATTCTTAATCGGTCTTGCTGTTCTCTTTCGTATATTCCAGAAGAAAGATATTGCTTTATATAGTGCAAAACTGACCATGCGGGAATATTATCTTGCTTTTCAGTTTTTTTTGTTTCCTTATATTGGAATTCGAGTATTGCATTTATTGCATCAATATCCGCACCAAGTCCAGGTAGAAATGAATTATACTCTTTTCTGTAATTAGAAAGAATTTTTAGCATTTCAATGGCATCATTTGATAAACCAGTGACTTTTGCAATCATAGCAATATTTTCATCTACAGGTTTTGTGTTGCGTATTCCAAGTAAGTAATCAGATGTTGTATTAAAATAGTTACAATATGCACGTAATTCTTCTTCTTTAGGTATAACTTTAGGACTTGTTTCTAGTTGTTGTATTCTATTTCTATCAATGTGTATAATATTTGATAATTCATCTTGTGTCATTTTTTTTCTACCTAAATTGTCAACACGCATTTCTAAAAACCTATAATTATTCATTAAAATCTCCTTTATAAAATGTTGTCAAAATAACAAAATAATAAAAATGTGATAAAAAGCACAACAATCTTGAAAAAATTGAACATCAACAACAAGCATGATAATGTGTTTATAGAAACAAATAATTTTAATGTTTCTACAACAACAATACCACTTGCAAGGGTAAAAGTCAACAACATTAAACAAAGTGGAGGTAATTCTTATGTGTAATAAAGATATAAGGGAATATGCGAACAAAAGAAATGTGCGTTTATGGCAGATAGCATCAAAACTTGGTATCAATGATGGAAATTTCAGCAGGAAGTTGAGAATTGAATTTTCAGAGGAGAAAAAAGCTGAAATCAGAGTAATTATTGATGAACTGGCAGCAGAGCAGTAAGGCGGTGATGATATGAGCGAACCTATTTTTGAATGTGCAAATATCCCTGTTGCAGTCGCTTCTAAAGCCTTAAAGGTAGATTGTCAGACAGTAAGGCTATTACTTCAAAGCGGTGCGGTAAATTGGGGAATTGCATACCATAGGACACCAAAGAGCCGACAATATTCTTATCTGATTTATCCTAAGAAGTTCTACGAGGAAACAGGCTTCCTTTATAAAGGAGGTACATCAGAATGAATATTTTGAAAAGATACCGACTGAAAAAACAGCAAAAAGAGTTAGTGCGTAGATATGCGATATTGGAACAGTTGCAGACAGAACACAGTGGAGATGAATATTTTTACAGGTATGCACAGAAAGAAATGGATGCCATCGACGAGGAAGCAGAGCAGATACGCCATGTGTTAGAAATGGGGTGCTGTGAATGAGAATGACAGGACAAGAAGAATTTACCGCATTAGAGCAATACATAAGGTCACGCAGTAGTAAGGTAAAAAGGAGTGGTAACGGTATTATTTTTAACTGTTTCTATCACAATGATAATTTACCAAGTGCCTCTATGAAAATTGGAAGAAATGGGATGCCTATGTGTTATTGCTCTGTGTGTGGAAGTATTTATCATCAACTAAAGAAAGATGCTGGATTGTGGCAGGATAAATCCGATAGCGGAGGGTTTACACCATTTGAAAAGTTTCTTTACTACAATACAGAAGATGAATATAAAATGTACGATTTTGTGACAGAAAAATATTTATGTTCACATTTTCGCATGAAAGACAAAGAAAAACAGGGTTTTCCAAGAGGTATAAGAGACGGCGAACACGTTACAAAGGGAACAGATGGAGTTGATACAACTTATGCGGTTTTCTGTAACGGACATTTAAAGGAAGTGAAGAACGCCATTGAGAAGAAAAGTCTTGTTTGCTATACAGAGGGAGAAAAAGATACTAAATGCTTATGGAATAATGATTGTATCAGTTTCACTTGTGGAGGTACAAATACTTTTAAAAAAGAGTTATTGCCATATTTAAAGGGTGGTAGATTTGCAGTATTTGGCGATAACGACAGAGCTGGAATTGCAGATGCGGAGCGTATTACAGCATTACTAAATACGGTAGGAACTGCAACCATGATTATACCGCCAGAAGTGCCAGAAAAGGGCGATATTAGTGATTATATGAAGAAACACACAAAGAAAGATTTACAAACCCTGATTAAAGATGCACTCAATAAGAGTACCGTTAAAGTAACCGTAAGGGAGTGTACGGCGGTTCACAGTACCCCTATAGAGCCGCAGAAACGGCAGGACAGCCACTTAGAGCAGGTATTAAAGGATTTACACGCAGAGCGGTATGAAACAAGCGATAAAGGCTTCGGACGGCTATTTGCAGATGTTTTTAAGGACAAACACAGATACAACCCATCACGAAAAGATTTTATGAGGTATGACGGTAAACGGTGGATTGATGATATTGAGGGTTTGGGTGCGAGAGCGTCAGCAAAGGTTCTATCAGATGCACTTGTGCGATATGCAGTAAATGTTGATACAGAGGGCAAGTATCTCAAAGCAGTAGCGGCATTGTGTAACATCAGAAACCGAAACAATATGTTACAGGACAGCAAAGATGTATATTTTTTTAGCAATGAGCAGTTAGATGTGAATGATTATCTTTTGAATGTGCAGAACGGCACACTGGATTTATCCGGGAATGAGCCTGTATTTTTGAGCCACAGCCCCGATATGCTTCTTTCAAAGATATGCAATGCTGAATATGATCCTGCTGCCGATTGCAGAGAATGGAAGAAATTTTTAATGGAAATCATGCAGGGCGATAAGGAGAAAATATCATATCTCCAAAAGATAGCCGGACTGTCACTTACTGGATGCACACAGGAAGAAACTTGTTTTATCCTTTATGGAAGTACCACACGAAACGGAAAATCTACGTTTTGTGAAACACTGATATATCTGTTGGGCGATTATGCTTTGACAATGAAGCCGGAGAGTTTGGCAGTAAAGCAAAATCTTGACAGCAGACAGGCAAGCGGAGATATAGCACGATTGGCAGGGTGTAGGTTCTGTAATGCCAGTGAGCCGCCAAAGCGAATGTTATTTGATACAGCTTTATTAAAATCATTGTTAGGCAGGGATAGTATTACAGCAAGGCATTTACACCAAAGAGAATTTAGTTTCATTCCCAAGTTTAAACTTGTGATAAATACAAATTATTTACCAACGATTACAGATGATACGGTTTTCAGTTCCGGCAGAATCAATGTTATCAGTTTTGACCGACATTTTGAGCTGCAGGAGCAAGACAAAGACCTAAAGAACCGATTGAGGGATAAACAGGAACTATCCGGCATCTTGAATTGGTGCATTGAGGGCTTGCAGTTATACCGTAGAGATGGATTGAAGCCCCCGGTAGCAGTACAGACCGCTACGGACACTTACAGGACGGACAGTGACAAGATAGGTAATTTTATCAATGAATGTCTGACAAAGACAGGACAAAACAGCAAGGCGAAAGATATTTACGAGGTTTATTCAAAGTGGTGCGAGGAAAACGGCTTCGGAGTGGAGAACAAGTCAAATTTCTTTGCAGAACTTAAAACAAAGGGATTATTTGCGAACAGTGGAACGGTGGAGGGCAAGACCGTTAAAAATATCGTAAAGGGCTATACGGTGGAAACAGATTTTATTGAGTACGAGGGGCAAGAGCCATTACCTTTTGACTAAAGAAAAACTGGAAATGTGCAATTTGTGCAAAGTAAATGTAAATTCCCTATAGGGTTTAGCTTTAGAATGTCACATATGAAATGCACATTTTGCACAAATCCAGTAAAATCAATGGTTTCAAGCACTTTAGTAAATTGAAGTGTGCAAAATAAATGTAAATAATTTTATGGTTTTTGTAACGGTATTTCAGAAATGGAGGTCAATAGTGACGAACAAAGATATTGATATGATACAGGAGAATATTAGGAGAGATTCATTTAAAAACGAATATTGGGGGCTTTATCAAGATGTTTGGAATTTCCACAAAAAATATTCAAAGGTACAGACAGATGATGCGTACTGGGAAGCGGTAGTTGATGAAAGCGGACAGATAGCAAAGAAGTATGATAATCACAAATTTGCGATTGCGTTATTATTGGCGGTCATTGATGAACTGGAACGGATTTATAAGGAGATGATGAAAAATGCAGACACAGCAGTATAAGGATTATATGCGTAGTGATAAATGGGAAGCCAAGAAACAGGAGCGAATAGCCATAGATGGCGGTTGTGTGATGTGCGGCAGACCGATAAGCAGGATTAGGAGCGTACAGGTGCATCATATCACTTATGCTAGATTAGGCAATGAGAATGTGCTGACAGACCTTTGTACTCTTTGCGGTTCGTGTCATAAGAAGATACACGCTTACTATAACCGCAGGAGGGCGTGAAAGACTAGGTACAGCGCACAATCTTAACATCATAAAAAGAAAAATAATTAGCTGAAAATCAGCGGAAAAGAGGTAAAAATATGGGAAGAAACAGTTATCCACAAGGACAGGTTGACGATATGGAACCGTCAACGGTGCAGGAACTTGTCACATCATTGAAGCAATTGCACGACAGAGGAAAGCCGGAAACGGACGAGGAAATCAAACAGAGGATTGACGAGTATTTTTCATTCTGCCAGCAATCAAGTATTCGTCCTGGCATTGAATCTCTCTGTATGGCATTGCATATCAGCAGGACAACACTTTTTAACTGGAATAACGGAACAGGATGCAGTGAGATGTGTCAAGAGTTGATACAATCGGCAAAAGCGTTTATAGGGGCATTTATCGAGCAAGCCATGTTAGGCGGTAAAATAAGCCCTCCAAGCGGCATTTTCTTAATGAAAAATTGGTTGTCTTATAAAGATGCTATCAGCATTGAAGAAAGCATACCAAACAAAGAGACAAAGCGTATTCTGACTGCTGCGGAACTGCCTAAACTGGGTGATGCTACAAAGAAACAGGGTGAGGATTTACCAAAATTGGGAATGAAATTAGATTATGGGGAGGGAGAAAATGAATTTTAAAGTGTATGTTGAAGAAATCCTGCGAAATGAGGTTTTAAGCGTGGTTAGGCAGCAGGGATATGTTCTTGAAACAGAAATCTGCACTATGATATGTGAGAAATACAATATTTCCTTATACATAGTGCGTGCAACGCTTAGAAGAATTTATCCCGAAATGTCATTATTGAAAAGGCGTATGTCAGACGATTTGAAGCGGTTTTACGGATTGGAAGTGAAAGGCTATCCGATTGCATATCTGCCGGATAAGTGATTTTGAGGTAACAATAAAAATTATCATAAAGAAAGAATGAGGTATCAATATGAACGCACGAATAGCAGAACTACACAATAAAGTATTTAGCACGCCGCAAGGAAGCCGGGAACGGGAACAAGCCATAAATTCATTAAGCGATTCAGAAAGGACGGCGGTATTCAATCTTGAAAAAGATTATATGCTCGGACGAATCACAAGACAGGATATTGCGGAAATGAAACAGGAGGGAAACGAAACTATGACCTATGCACAATTCAAGAAAAAATCAGACAGCGGCAAAAGGGGAGTTATGCAGGAGTTATCACAATTTGCTAAAGAATCCCCGGAATTATACCAGCAGTACCGGGAGAGATACCACAAGGAGCAGGACGAACAGGCAAAGCTACACAATAGGCGGTTGACTGAAAACACATTCAAAAATAAACCATTTTCGATTAGGTAGGGAGGTAAAATATTATGGAATACAAACATATTCAGACAACAACGGCTTTACGCAATCAGAACGGAATTAAGGCGCATCGGATTTTAGATATTGAAGATAAACACTTAATTTTTCAATTATGGCTAAATAGTGACGAGCAGGGGCGGCTGATGGTATCAATGCCGGAAGAATACCGGATAGGAGAATTTATTGATTTACAAGTGATACGGACAAGTAGAACGTCATATCAAGTAACGCTGATTGGACGGACACCGCAAAAGTTTATTCCTATAGATGGGCGAGCAATAGCAGTATAGGGGGAGGATTATGGATAATAAGAATGGTACAGCGCGAAGGCAGCAGGAACATAAAGACCGCCAAACACTGACAGCGGAAGAAATGGCTGTAAAATCGGCAAAAAGAACAGGGAACGAGCGGGCAAGGCGTGAAATTATTAGCGACTATGCAAGCGGAAAATGGAGGTAGATCACATTATGGATAAGGACACACTTATAAACAATCTGCTTGCGAATTATGGCAAATACGGCGTTACCAGAGCAGAATTAGAACCGATTATAGATGATGGCATACAGAACTATGATTTGTCATTAGAAGCTATCTACAGCGGTTTGAGGATGAGCCTTGCATCCGCATTTAATGAGCATGAGTATTTCTCTTTAGATGATGTGATGGCGATAACCGGTGAGAGCCGGGAAGAACTTTTACAGCGGATAGAGCAATGCAGAAAGGAATTGATAGAAGCCGGAGAAAACCCGGACGAGTATTTCAAGCCTGTAGAGCCACAGAGGGCAGCAGTTTATTACTTTCCTAACGGTTTACATTAACGGAAATTATTTAAAAGGATATAAGCAAAGGCAGGGCGTTGATGATTCCCTGCCTTGTGCGTATCATATATTAAAGCGCCAACTTGTATAATGCTAACTGATTAAGACTTACACCCTCTTTTTCTGCTTCAATGGCTAATCTTTGATGCAAAGATTTTGGAAGCCTTACAACAAACTTACCGCTGTAATTGTTTGGTGTTTCTGGAATTGGTATAGAGAGATTGTTTTCTATTTTTGTTTCGATATATCCTTCCATTGCTTCATTAAGGCTTTCATACAATTCTTCAAGTGTATCACTGGTGCTTTGGCATCCGTCAAGTTCCAAAATTCTGCCATAGAAATAGTGTCCGCTTTCATCGTTCATTTCCTGTACTAATCTTGTATAGGGCAATTTCATATAATCTTTAACTTCCATGCTTTCCTGCTCCTTTCTGCTTGTTATGCTATGCCAGGATAAGGGGATTATTCCCCTATCCTATTCAGAACATCTACGACATAAGCCTTTTTTAATGGATTTTCTTGTTTTATTGTTATCAAATCCCCAGTTTCTTTATTCAGATAATGCTTATGGCTTCCTTTTTGTCTTGCCGGAATATAGCCGTATGCTGCTAAAACTTTGTCTATTTCTTCTGGCCGCATTCCATTTGGCTGTTGCTTCATTTTTTCAATTAGCTTTTTTACGTTTGGCACTGTGATTATCTCCTTTCCCACACTATAGTATCATATATAGTACTATATGTCAATATCAAAATAAAGTATTGTTTCTATGTCTGTTTAGTATCAAAAGTAATGTATGATAAAAAAGTATTAAAAGTTATTGACAACAACAATAATAAGAAGTAAAATAGAAGTATCAAAAAAGACGAACGATAGAAGTGATACTGAAAGAGAGGGCATTGTTTATGTGTACGTATGGATATTGCCGAATAAGTACAAAACAGCAGAGTATTGACAGGCAGATTAGAAATATCAAGGGCAGTTATGATAAGGCTGTGATAATACAGGAAGTATATACAGGAACAAAGCAGGACAGACCAGAATGGAATAAACTGTATAAGAAAGCCAAAGCAGGAGATACCATTATTTTTGATAGTGTATCACGAATGAGTAGGAATGCGGATGAGGGTTTTTGTCTGTATGAGGAATTATATAATAAGGGCATAGAGCTTGTATTTCTGAAAGAGCCGCATATCAACACAAGCACATATAAGAAAGCATTAGAGAGCAATATATCAATGACTGGAACAAATGTTGACTTTATCTTAGAGGGTGTGAATAAATACCTTATGTCGCTTGCAAAGGAACAGATACGGCTTGCTTTTGAACAGTCGGAGAAAGAAGTACAGGACTTGCACCAGAGAACAAAAGAGGGCATAGAAACAGCGAGATTAAACGGTAAGCAGATCGGACAGAAGCAGGGGGCAAAGCTGACAACAAAGAAATCTATTGAAGCAAAAAAGCAGATACAGAAGCATAGCAAGGATTTTAATGGAGCATTGTCAGATGCGGATTGCATGAAGCTGATAGGGCTTGCAAGAAATACATTCTATAAATATAAGAGAGAATTGAAAGCAGAATAAGGATTGTTTAGGCAGGGTTCATAATGGACTGCTGCCTTTTGTTTTTGTTCTAAATATCATGCGGTGGGGGTTTTATAGGGAAACGCTGCATAGGGGTAGTTAGCGTCTTTTTCTGCCGGGCATTTTCAAAAAGGCTTAGTCCTGTTGCCATTCAAAATATTTTTAAAATATGCAAAAAGGCGGTTTTGTGATAAAATAAAAGAGAAGTCGTTGCTTTTGTGGGCTGACTTCTCTTTATATCCTGCATCTACTCAA
This sequence comes from Parablautia muri, assembly GCF_009917485.1. Taxonomy (GTDB): domain Bacteria; phylum Bacillota; class Clostridia; order Lachnospirales; family Lachnospiraceae; genus Suilimivivens; species Suilimivivens muri. Next base: position 10,111 of record NZ_QZDT01000006.1, on the reverse strand, counting down.
ATTATAGCAAAGGGGTAGGTGCGTTGTAATGACGAATGAGCAAATTGTTTCTGAAATTAGGAACGGTTATTCTGTAACGGATTATATGCAATTATTGTATGAAAGCAATCTGCCATTGATTAAGAAATTCATAAAACCATATGCCGCCTATGAGCCTATGGAGGACTTAGTGCAGGAATCCTATTTTGGATTGTGGGAAGCGGTACAGCATTATGAAACGTCTGCAAATGTGCGGTTTATGACTTATGCGGAATACTGGATAAGGCAGTCAGTACAGCGGTATCTTGAAAAATGCGGCTCTACGGTGCGAATACCGAGCCACACAAGGCAGAAAATAGCACGTTACAAGAAAACTGTACAGGAGTTAGAACAGGAATTAGGCAGAATGCCGACAGATAATGAAATAGCTGATAAAATGCGTGTACCTGTAGGACTGCTGCCGGAATTGAAAATACAGATGCAAGGGGTAGCCAGTTTAGATACCCCTTTAGCAGACGATTACAGTTTGACACTTTCCGATACCATACAAGCCGATTTTAGCCTTGAAGATGAAACAATAGATAAAATGTATGCCGAACACTCTAAAAGCCAATTATGGGGCATTGTGGAACATTTTACAAGCAATAGAGAGAATAATATAATAAGGGAGATATTCATAAATAATCGGACAATGGCAGCGGTAGCCAGAGAGCAGGGCATAACCATAGATAGAATACGCCAGATAAAGGAAAAAGGACTGCGGCGGTTACGGACAGGCAAGGCAAAGCGTGAATTATTGGAAAAATTTGATATTGTGGAAGCCGGGGCATACAGAAACAGTATCAATAAATTCAATGAGCATGGGTTTACTTCTACGGTTGAGTATATTGCTTTACGCAGGGCAGAATTACAGGCAGAGTATGAAAAGCATAAAAGACAGGTAGAAATTATGCTTGAGCAGAGAAAAAGGAAGTGTCTGTAAGTGTTCAAAAATAGATAAAAATTTAGGTGCGTTACACACAAGTAGCACACAAATAGTCCTTAAAACCCTATAAAATCAAGGCTGACAGTTTCGATCGAGGAAGCGGCGAAGGCTGGGAAATTTTGATTGATTTGAACTAGAAATTACAAAAACAGAAGACAAAGACAGATAAACGCCATGATTCGTTTGAATTGTGGCGTTTTTCGAATACAATATCGGAGTGATTTTGCTGAAAATTGATGGTTGGTGCGACAGAGTTGCATTTTGAGCTCCCATCATGACGAAAAGGGAGAATGGCCTAAAGCCGCGCGAGTTCTAGGGTTTTTCATGTTTATGGTGTTCAAGATAATTCAGGATAATTTGAGTTCGTAGCACCCAAGTAGCACCCGTATAGCACCTCCCAAATTACAATTTTACACAATTCATAAAGGATTTCAGTTGGGAGATGTTTGAGATAAAATAGAAAATAAAAATTTTAATATAAGTTGTCGAAAAAAATAGTCCATGTTATAATTCAGTGAATATTCTAACGCCTCGGAGCCACCGTTTTATCGCTTGAGAGCCACCTCGTAACACTTGAGAGCCATCACAAACACAAGATATAGTAATGGAGCCATGAGCATGAGCTCACAGCTCCAACTTTTTTTACAGGTCTTACAAGTGTCTATTTCTCAATCTCGGCCTTAAGATTAGCAAGCTTTTTGGAATCGTATATCTTCCTGAGATTCGTTTCGCTGCTCGGAATCTCATATGCGTTATGAACAATCCTGTCCATTATAGAATCAGCCTGTGTTCCGCCTCCCAGCCTGTCATGCCATTCTGACACAGGAAATTGTCCGACAAAGATAGTAGAATTGTTTCCACTTCTCTGCTCAAACAATTCATAGAGCATCTTTGCATCTCTCTCGTTAAGCTTGTAGTTCAGCCACTCATCGATTATGAGGAGGTTGTAGTTGCCCAATATCTTCCTGTAACGGGTCAACTCTTTAAGGTCATCCCTCCTGTCCTCAAAATTGCGCATTAAATCAGGCATTCGGATGTAGAAAACCCTGTAAGTTTTTTTGCATGCCTCAATTCCCAACGCACATGAAAGATAGGTTTTGCCAGCACCGGTCGGACCTGTGATTATAAGGTTTGTTGCTGTAGTCACAAATCCCATTGCGGCAAGATTGATTATCGTGTTCTTCTTGACTTGTCTTGCGTCAAAATCCAGAGACTCAATGCTTGCCATTGGATACTTGAATGAGGCAGTCTTTATCATATCAGCCTGTTAATAAGCTTGTTTTCTCTTTCACAAATCAATTCCTCAAGCAGTTGTTCCAATCTTGCATCAAAGCTCAAATCTGCCAATGCGATATCGCTTTCCTGGTTTTCCACCAGTCTGGCCAAATCACCCAGCTCGTGTTTTGTAAGGGTTTTTTTAACTCAAATTTCATAATGATATTTCCTCCTATCCATAGTAATCGGCACCTCTTACGATGCCGGTTGTTTTATTTGTTTCTTTGAATTTTTCAAGCTCTTTTTGATGATTTAGATTCTCAGCAGCCTTGTATACCGTTTTGTAAAAAGGCATATGATACTGCTTTAAGCTTTTTTTACAAGCGGCTTCTAAGATGTCCGGCATAAAGGTGTCAGCAATTGCGAGAATAGCCACAACCGTCTGCGTGGGCTGCTCCGTTACTTTTGCCTCGTCATACATCCTTCGGATCAACTCAAAAGCATTCGGCCCGATTTCTCTGGCTGCGTCAATCAGGTCTTCAGCCTGCTTATTCTTCTTAAGCGGAAACGGAAGATGGGATTCATCTGTCCTGACACCGTTTACTATGCCCTTGGGAAGAATTTCATGTCCTGCAATTTCGCTTCTGTTATAATAGACAAAGACAAGGTGGGAGTTGTATTTGACATCAACCTTACAACCAATATATCTGCTGGGAACAGAGTATTGACCCTTGTTAAAGCTTATATGGGAGTTCCTGCCCACCTTATGTCCGTAAGACCATTCACACACCTCGTAAGGGACTGACGGCAGGGCTCTCAGATAAGCCTTTTCCTGCGTATTGAAAACAGTGCTCCTGCTTCCATCTCTTTTCTGGAACGGTCTGTCATTGTACTCCTTTACAGCCTTGCGAATAGCTGAGTTTAGCGATTCAAGTGATGTAAATATCTCATTCCTAAGCTTTGCTATAACAGCCGTTGCAATCTTGCCTGCGGAACCTTCTACGCTGGCTTTCTGCTTGGGCTTTTTAATGCCTGTAGGCATGATGGCGGTCACGTAATACTCCCCTAATGCCAAATATGCATCATTGAGGATTATCTCGCCCTTCTTAGGATGGGACACAACACCAGTTTTCAAGTTGTCGCAGACAATCTTCACAGGAGTGCCTTCGAAGAATTCAAACATATGCACATGACTTCAAGCCACGCCTTTTCTTTCATATCCGTAGTGGCTTCCACATACCCATACTGGCTGTATGGCAGTGTGGCGACAAACAGATATGTGGTTATGATTATTTCTCCGGTATCCACGTCCACATATGACATTGTAGGACCAGACCAATCCACCTCTACCTCGACTCCCGGCTTGTGCTGTATATGGCTGGTATAATTCTTCTCGCCAGTGTATTTGTAATAATTGACAGTAAATATAGGATACGCACAGTATTCCCTGCCCTCGCTCACGCATTTGTCCCGATACTCTTCCCACAGCAGTTTCATAGTCACTCCAGTTTTCTTGAGTTCTGAATGTACGTATGCATAATTGACAGGCACATAGTTTGTTGTCCGCTTGAATTTCTTAGGATATAAGATATCGTACAACCCGTCATCTGTCATATCCTGAATGTCATCCCAAGTCATGCCCTGCTGTCTGCAAAGTTCCTTAATTTCAGAAACTGTGTTTCTTGAGCATCCAAGTATTGCCGCCACCTCCCTTTCGCTTAGATTTTTGTTTAGAAGCTCCATCACGCTTCTGGGTTTCGTCTTTTTGTACATAATAAAAGACCTCCTATAGATTTATTAAAAGCACTAGGCTTTCTATCAAAATCTATAGGAGATCCTATATAAAATCAAATATCAAAGACCACTAGATGTTGTGGTGGCTCTCAAGCATTAGAATACCAAAATCAAATGGCTCTCAAGCGATAAAACGGTGGCTCCAAAGCGTTAGAATATTCATACAACACCACACAGGGCATTTTTGACGGAGTTTTGAGAGAAATTCTTCAAAAAGTTTTCCTTGTTTCTTAATACGGGCAAGTTTGGGAAATGCCAAACAAAACCATAAAAATTTACGCCTGTTTCCAATCTTTTCAGAAAGAAAACAGGCGTATTATTGCGTCCTAATTATTTTTTGATGTGCGGTCTATCTCCTGTCGGTAAAAGTCAATTTTGTCGTCCAGTTTTGTCAGGTGTTTCTGTAACTGTCTTATCTGCTCATTTAGGGCTTCCCTATGTGCAGTCAGCATTTCCATTCTCTCACGCAGAGTGGGATCTCCCGCCGCCCGCAGTTTTGCATAATGCTGTATCTCCTTAATCGGCATACCCGTATCTTTCAAACGCTTGATAAATTCAATCCATGCAAGGTCTTTATCCGAATAACAGCGGCGGTTACTGGAATTGCGCCCCGGCGTAATTAAGCCCTCATGTTCATAGTAGCGCAGGGTATGTATTCCTAAATCTGTCAGCCTTGAAAATTCACCTATGGAGTATTCCAAAAAATCACTTCCTATCCTCTTGACATAGAGTTTACTCTACATTGTATGCTTGCATTATATCAAAGACGAGGAGGTTTTGTAAATGGTTCAAAACACAAAAGGATACACGGTCATTACAGGGGCAAGCTCTGGCATAGGGTACGAAACGGCAAAGGTATTTGCAGAGCGCGGAAGTAATCTTATTTTGATTGCCCGCAGGAAAGACAGACTGGAAGCGTTGCGGCAGGAAATTTCGACTTTATATCCGACACTTGATGTTGTGCTGAAAGTAACCGATTTATCTGTTTCCCAAAATGTTTTTGGGGTTTATGAAGATGTAAAATCCTATCCGTTGCAGACATGGATTAACAATGCGGGCTTTGGTGATTATGACAGCGTAAGCCATCAGGACTTGGGGAAAATCAGTCAGATGTTGCACTTGAATGTGGAAGCCCTCACTATCCTTTCGTCCTTATTTGTGCGTGATTTCAAGAATACTGAAAAAGCACAGCTTATCAATGTTTCTTCATGCGGCGGTTATACGATTGTTCCTAATGCGGTGACATATTGTGCGGCAAAATTTTATGTCAGTGCCTTTACAGAGGGGCTTTCATGGGAATTAAAAACTGCTCATGCGAAAATGCAGGCAAAGGTATTAGCACCCGCCGCAACAAAAACAGAGTTTGGAAAAGTTGCAAATGATGTAGCGGAATATGACTATGATAAACTGTTTGGCACATACCATACAAGCGCACAGGTAGCGGATTTTCTGCTTGAATTATATGACAGTGATAAAGTGGCAGGATTGGTTGACAGGGAAAACTTTTCTTTTCACTTATGCGAACCACAATTTCAATATGCGGGAGATTCACAGCATAACCAAAAGATGTAATATGTTCAGATAATTGCCGCACGATGGCAAAAGAAAAAAACCATCGTGTTGCAATCCTATTTTCATGCCTTGATAATCTTTACGGCGGTTTTGGAAAGTCCAAGCCGCCGTTTTCTGTTGTCTGTATTTCTGTAAAGCAGGTTTCCGGCGGCAGAGGTATTGCTATGCCTGTTCATTACTCATATATTGTCGGAGATTTTTCGTCAAAAAAAATCTGTTTTGCAAAGTGGGATATTCTGCCTATAAGTATGAATACACATATCATTTAGTATGTCTTAATAACTCATATTACTCAAATACCTATGCGGGTATATTCTGCATGGGTTTTTGTTGTAATAGCCCCCTACTGGGAAGAAAGGGGGTGAGAGAAAATGAGATATTCTGAACAGTTCATGGAGCATATAGAATATGCGTTTCATGCTTTCTGTAAGATTGTCCTGCGCCATGAAGCAATCAACGCATGGCGGGATTTGAAATGGAAAGAAGAACGGGAAATATCCCTCGACTATCTGATGTCAGAACGGTATTTTGAACCGTCTGCTATGGACAGCTATTTTGAAAAGCAGGACAAACCGACTGTATTTCTTGTGTTTGGAAAGGAAGTTATCATTGATGATGAACAGTTAGCAACAGCATTATCAAGATTGCCGAAATTGCGTTGGGAAACCTTGCTATTGTATTATTTTGTCGGCTATCGTGATGAAGCAATCGGCAGACTGTATGGGCGTTGCAGGAGTACAATAAACAGTCGGAGAAATGTCGCGCTGAAACATTTGCGGAAAGAATGGGAGAGATTGGAACATGAGGAACAAAAAGCTGATACCTTTTGAGGTAATCCAAAAAGCCGTTGCCGGAGAGCCGGAAGCGGTAGACGCAGTATTGCGGCACTACACCGCACACATCAAATACCTGTCTATGTATAAAGGACATATCAATGACGATACACAGGACAGATTAAAGGCGAAATTGGTTGAAGCTATATTGAAATTTTGTTTTGACCGATAGGAAGTAGCAAAGACAGGAAAAGCAGTCAAGGGTAAACTTCGCGCTTTGCGCCCTTGACAGCGTTTCCCGCCTTTGCTTGTGGGTAGTCAAGAGGGCGAAATCAGTAGACTGCTTTCGCCCTCAATTTATTATTGGGATTGTTACGTAGTAGAGGTTATTTTGTCCTTGATTTATGCGACTTTGTGGGCGTTGAAATGACGGGGTAAGGGTTTTGTATGTCTGTCCTCAAAAACGGTGTTCTATTGCGTAACAGAACATAGACAGCAGATACTGCTCACTCTAGTTTTTATTTAGACTAGAAGTAAGATTATTAAAATTATTTATTATCAAAGAGAACTTTAAGCCGTTTTATAATTACTAAAATATTTAAGACGGCTACAATCGCTAAATAGTAAATACTACCGCTGATAATTTGTAAGTAAAGTGATTGCTCAAATTCCCCAATAAATAGCGTAATAAAGGAAATGAAAAGTAGAAGTAAACATATCATTGCCTCAAAAATCGTTGCATTAAATGTTTCTTTTAAAAGTTGTCTATAAGTTAAATTTTTATTATTTTTATCTTCAAATGCACATAATATGCTAAGTGTAGAAAAAAACATGGCAATAAGAATAGATAAGACAATATTTAAGTTATTCAGTATTTCCCTATCTACACAACGTATCCTTACAGTTCCAACAGAAAACAAAAAAGGAACAATAAAAATACTTATAAGTTGTAGTGTATTCCCTTTAAATACACTAAAATGCTCCAAAAAAATTTTGCGTACATCAAGAAAATTGCTCATTTTTAAGGAAAGGCTAAAAATCAAAATGACAACTCCGATTACAAATAAAATTATGGATATACTATTCAAAAACGCCTCCTCCTATCTAACGAATATATAACACCATTTCCTCCAAATATTCAGTTGCTACCTTTGTGAAGTGTTCAAGGAGCATTGACAGATTGGGGTGTCCATCTGCCATTTTTATTTCATCTGGGATTGCTTCTATAATGCTCAAGTTTTCAAGATTGTGTAAATTTATTTTCCGAGTACGACCGCCAATGTCAACGATAACCTTTAAATTGTCATACGCTACCTGTTCAAATTCAAATAAATTATAGCGACCGCCTGCAACATATCGGATTTTATCCATTAAACGGCCCCACATTTTTTCATTAAAATAAAAATTACCAATTTCTCGAACTTCTGAGCCATATCCTTTACCTATATTATCGGAATTGTCACTTGATTTGATATTTTTAATCATTACTAGTTTCTTAATATTGTCTTGCCGTATAACTTTTTTAATGAACAAATCTGGAGAGATAGTATTACATTTTAGCGTAATTATAAATTCGTTAGAAAAAAAATCTTGCATTAAAGTAGTAGTAATTGTCTTTACACCAAATTGACCTACATTCTGAAAAATGAATAAGCCTTTTTGAACCGTAACATTCTCACTATCTTTTGGAAAAATTACCATTAAATAGAATGGTCGTGTATCTATATCAGATGATTTCTTTTTATATTTTATTCTTTGAGTACTTCCGTCAATAATATCAGATGAACTGCCATATATACCAGAGTAAATTTTTGTATAGAACATACGGAAATCAGTAGTTTCTAAATAATTCTCTTTATTATATTCACATCTAAATGATTGTTGCTTGACATCATCTTTAACAAGAGTTTTATGTTTTTCAAAAAATTGAACAAATATTTCTGATAAATCCTGTAAAGTTTCTTCTGCTCCGTCATCTTTTTGCAGGGTTAAAGGCATATTCAGACTATAAATTTTTGTGTTTCCCTTCGAGTTGGTTTTTCGTAAATGAAAGCTACAAGCGGTTAAACTAAGATTGAACATTAACGTTCCTCCTCTTTGAGTATTATAACAATTATAACACAAAAATATTGCTCTGTCGAAAAAATAGAAGTGACAAATGAAAATTCATAATTGTGTACCATTTCTATCTGCTTCCTATTATAGTAAGATTATATATGCCAGATTTCAAAAATAGCATTTTATTACATAACAGAAGATCAGAGAACCCACCACTAATGAAAGTAATGTATTTTCTGCTCTTGTTTGCCCCCTGTTTGTCAGCATTGATGATAAGTTAGTTTCCATACTTCTTTATCACCGTAAAACTAACGCTTGCGGGCTTTTCTTATGGATGGGCAGTGGAGAACCCCTTTCTTAAATCTATCAAAACTTAGATATGATACACAGTGCAAGCATCCCCTGGTCAATGTGTGAAAAGTATCTTTGAAAATTGATTTCCGTGTGGGTAAATAAATTTTTATAGACATTTATGGATTCTTAATTTACAATAGAGAAGGATAAGATATAAAAAGATAATGAAAAGCTTTAACCCATTATGTTACGCACTGCGTCAAGTATGCAGTTACTTGATTTATGATAATACCCTGATAGACAGGGAATGATGGTTGGAGGAATAAAATGAGTGGAGAAAGTAAGATGATTTATTGTACACAATGTGGAAAGGGGAATGCGGCTACTTCCAAATTTTGCAGCAATTGCGGTGCAAAATTAGAACAGCCTTCTTCGCAGGATGAAAACGATGCTCTCCGGACAGAGGGAGCTTTTTCCGGCGAAAGTGCCTCAGAGGAAAACACTGTGCCTGCTTATGAGAGAATAACGGATGCGGAGGAAGAAAAACCCGCGTCTCCTTATCAGGAAGAAATAAAAATCAATTATGGAACAGGGCAGTCGTCCGGCTATTATAGCAATGATAATGGAGGCAGTTCTTATTATGATTCACAGGCATCCCAATACTATACTGGGGGATTGGACGAGGGAAAACAGGGCGGCGGAAACATTGGCTTTGCGATTGCGTCTTTGGTATGCGGTATTATTTCGTTGGTTTGCTGCTGTCTTGGCCTTTTCAGCGCAGTGCTTGGTATTGCGGCAATTGTACTTGGCATTATTACGCTTTGCTTTAAATATGATGGCAAAGGAATGGCTATTGCGGGTATCATTACAGGCGGCCTTGCTTTAGTATTTGTTATTTTTGCTATGATCATAGGCAGTTCGTCCGCTTATTATGATATGATTGAACAGCTTACAAATGGGATTTATTAAGCTGGAAAGCAACAGAAAGTATCGTGTGGATGAAGTTCTTTATCAGATTGGAAAGATAGCCTGGCTGCCATTTTGTATGGCAGGCATCTGGTTTTCACATAGCGGATATGAATATATGGGGGAATGGATGGGGTGCTTTATTCGCAGAACATGCGGCTTGCCATGTCCGGGCTGCGGCGGGACCAGAGCATTTTATTATCTGTTTCAGGGAAATCTGATAAAAAGCTTTCAGCTTAATCCAACGGTGCTTTATGGCGTGTTGGCGTATTTGCACTTTATGGTGTTTTATTTTTACCGCAGCCATGTAAGTGGCACAATTCAGGAAAAAGAGATACGGATTGAGGTTTATATGTATGCTGCCATTGTAATTTTGCTGGTTCAATGGGCAGTTAAGATAATATACTCAAACTTCGCACTTGAATAAGTGCCTATGCACCTTGAAAATTCAATAAAAACTGGCAATAAAATAGCA
>NZ_QZDT01000070.1 GCF_009917485.1 Parablautia muri | reverse complement strand
TGACAGGAAAATGAGCAGATTTGTGACAGCGGATAAGATTGAATCTGTGACAGCTCATGAAGTTATTAACAAAAATGTCCCAGCTTGGAACCGTCAACCGGGAAGCCTACCTGCGGAAAATGGCGCTGGACGGGTATGTGGTAAAGCTGGATTTGCCGGAGCTGAAGGAGCTGGTGTCCCTGATGCGCTATTCCAGCAACAACATAAACCAGCTGACCCGTAAAGTGCATGAAACCGGGCGGGTTTATGACGCTGATTTGGAAGATATATCCCAGCGGCAGGAACAGCTTTGGGACGGTGTGCAGAAGATACTGGCCCAGCTTGCCAAGCTCTCCTGACCGGATAGTTTGCTCCATCTGCGGAGGGAGGAACGGCGTTCTTCGCCGCGCCTTCCTCCGCTTTTTCTTTTTGACGCTATTTACTTTCGTGCTACAATCATGTATAATAGTAGCACGAAAGGAAGTGAGGGCATGACACAGTTTGAACAGCTGGACACGATTTTAGAGGGACAACACGGTATGCTCCAAACATCAGAGGTGGTGAAACGGGGAATTCCAAAATCCGTTTTTTACAACTATGTGAAGGAAAAAGAATTGGAACAGGCGGCACATGGGGTTTATGTATCGCCGGATGCCTGGGTCGATGGGATGTACCTGCTCCATTTACGATGCAGCCAGGGGATTTTTTCTCATGAAACGGCGCTGTTTTTCCATGATCTGACCGACCGGGAGCCTTCCCCCTATTCCATTACCGTCAGACGGGGATACAGCACGACCAGATTGAAAGCGGACGGGATTTTGGTCTACACCATAAAACCGGAGCTGCATGACGTCGGAAAGAGTACGGCTCGAACCCCTTTCGGGCATACGGTTCCGGCTTATGATATGGAGCGGACCATCTGCGACCTGCTTCGCTGCCGGAGCAGCATTGAGATGCAGACATTTCAAGGGGCGCTCAAAATGTACGCCCGCAGGAAAGAGAAAAACCTGCGGAGGCTGATGCAGTATGCAGGGCTGTTCCGGGTTGAAAAAATTTTGCGGCAGTATTTGGAGGTGCTATTATGATAAAGACAGCAAGGCAGCTGAAAGATTTGATCCGCAATCTCGCAAAGGAGAAATCGGCGGACGCACAGATTTTGATGCGGAACTATATGATGGAGCGTTTCCTGGAACGTATTTCCCTTTCTGAATATCGGGATAACTTTATTTTGAAAGGCGGGATGCTGGTTGCCGCAATGGTAGGGTTGGATGCCCGGTCTACAATGGATTTAGACGCAACCGTCAGAGGGGCCAGCGTGAATGTGGAGGACATTGAAAATCTGATGTCCTCTATCATAGCAGTCCCCATTGAGGACGGTGTGGAGTTCCAGGTGAAAAGCATTTCGGAAATCATGGACGAGGCCGAGTATCCGGGGATTCGGGTCAGCATGGCCACTGTCTTTGACGGGGTGGTGACGCCGCTGAAAATTGATATTTCTACCGGGGATGTGATTACGCCGAGGGCAGTCCGGTACAGGTTCCGGCTTATGCTGGAGGAACGCTCCATTGATATTTGGGCGTACAATCTGGAAACCGTACTTGCGGAAAAGCTGGAAACAATGATTGCCCGGACCATAACAAACACCCGTATGAGGGATTTTTATGACCTCTACATTCTGGAACAGCTTCATGGAAGATCGCTGGATTCCGATATTCTCCGCCACGCGCTCCTTGCTACCGCCCGCAAGCGCGGGACCGAGAGGCGTTTGAAAGAAGCGAAGGAAGTGTTTTCCGAAGTAGAAAACAGCCATGCGATGCAGGCGCTTTGGTCCGCTTACCGCAGGAAATTTTCCTATGCGGCTGATCTGGAATGGAACACCGTTATGGGGGCGGTCCACCGTTTGTATGCTCTGACAGAGGACAGTGAATCGGAATGAAAAAGCGCGGGCATTACTGCAAAATCTGCGGTGAGTATAAATCAAACGAAAAGTTTTCGGGTAAAGGCCATGCGGCGCATATCTGCAAAACGTGCGCCTCCCTGCCGCCGGAAAAGAAATCTGAAATGGCGGCAATGAACCGCCTGTTGAATCTCCCCTGGCGGCTTTCAAAGGAGCAGATTTCCTGGCTGAAAAAGAAGATGCACGATAAACGCCCGGACATTCGGGCGCTCGCAAAGGAACAATATGAAATGCGCTTTTCGCCAGCCCGGTTCGAGGAGGATGAACCAAACGGAGATTTCACAGATTTTCCCTATGACATACTTTGAATAACCAGCAACGGCCTGTTCATCAGGCCGTTATTTTTTTGAGAGGAGGATTCCATCATGGCAACCACACGCATCATGCCGCTGCACATTGGCAAAGGCCGCACCGAAAGTCAGGCAGTCAGTGACATTATCGACTATGTATCCAACCCACAAAAGACAGATAACGGCAGGCTCGTCACCGGCTTTGCGTGTGACAGCCGGATAGCCGACGCCGAGTTTCTACTGGCGAAACGGGAGTACATTTCCACCACTGGACGGGTACGGGGCGCGGACGATGTGCTGGCCTACCATGTCCGGCAGTCCTTTGTCCCCGGCGAGATTACCCCGGAAGAAGCCAACCGGCTGGGCGTGGAGTTTGCAAAGCGGTTCACCAAGGGCAGTCACGCCTTTGTGGTCTGCACCCATATCGACAAGTCCCATATCCATAATCACATCATCTGGAACGCAGTCAATCTGAACTGTGACCGGAAATTCCGAAACTTCTGGGGCAGCACCCGCGCGGTCCGGCGGCTGAATGATACCATCTGCGTTGAGAACGGCTATTCCATTGTAGAGGACCCAAAACCGCATGGAAAAAGCTACAACAAATGGCTGGGGGATCGGGCAAAGCCCTCCCACCGGGAACAGCTCCGCGTGATGATTGACCAGGCATTAGAACAGAAACCGGCAGACCTTGACGGGCTGTTAAAGCTGCTTGCGGAAATGGGTTGTGAGGTGTCACGCCGGGGACAGGCAATCCGGCTCAAAGCCCCCGGCTGGAAGAATGTTGCCCGCATGGATGAAAAGCTGGGACAAGGGTACAGCGAAGATGAAATACGGGCGGTCCTTGCCGGAGAAAAGCAGCATACGCCCCGCAGAAAAGATGCGGTTTCAACTCCCACTCCCAAGGTCAATCTTCTGGTGGATATTCAGGCAAAATTGCAGGCGGGAAAAGGCGCTGGCTACGCACGCTGGGCAAAGGTATTTAACCTCAAACAGATGGCGCAGACGATGAACTATCTCACCGAGCATGGCCTGCTGGAATACGCAGTATTGGAAGAAAAAGCGGCTGCTGCTACGGCCAGCCACAATGAGCTGTCGGCACAGATCAAGGCGGCGGAAACCCGCATGGCAGAGATAGCCGTACTGCGGACCCACATCATCAATTACGTCAAAACCCGTGAGGTCTATACGGCCTACCGCAAGGCAGGGTATTCCAAGAAATTTTTAGCGGAACATGAAGCGGATATTTTGCTCCACAAGGCGGCAAAGAAAGCCTTTGACGATTTGGGTATCAAGAAGCTGCCCACCGTCAAGAGCTTGCAGGCCGAGTATGCAACATTGTTGGAAGGAAAGAAAAAAGACTATGCCGAGTACCGGCGCTCCCGCGAGGAAATGCGGGAACTGCTGGCCGCAAAAGCCAACGTAGACCGGCTGATGGGATACGGGGAGGAACGCCAGAATGACCGGGAAAAGGAACAGGTGCAGGACCGCTGACGCTCCGTTTTTTTGTACTATCTCACCGCCGCAGGCCGGTGAAAAGTGTTCCGAAGGAACGCGCAGCCACAGAATGAAATTCTGTGTTCAAAGGGGCTTGGGGAATCCCCAACAAGCAGCGTCAGGAGCCGAATGGCTATCCTGGGGCATTGCTTGCCACGGTTATCCCGGAACGGGATAACCTTCTTTTTCTCGAAAAAGAACAAAGCCGGTGAGGAATTTGTTAAATTCACTCACCAGCTCAATTCGTTTCAAATTTCTCGGATAGTTCGGTTAGTTCTTTCATGGTTTCCTGCGTATGGCGCAAGAGGGTTTCACGCATTTCTGACGGGCAGCTGCAATACAACATCTTCATCTGACCGGCTCCCTCATCTTCCGGGGAAACATCTGGATTGATTAAAGAATCCAGAGAAATCGGCAGTACCTTTGCCAGTGCCTTCAAAATCAAAAAGGACGGATTCATCTGCCCTTTTTCAATCTTGGCAATCTGCTTGACAGATACATGGCTCATATCAGAAAGCTCCTGCTGTGTCAGGTCTTTTCTTTTTCGGGCTTCCCGCATTTTTTGCCCTAAAGCGGTTAAATCATCAATCGGCATAATCATTCACCTCGAATATATTCTATCGTGCCGATTTACACAAAGGAATAACCTTATTATGCCGACTGACAGGTATGATTATGCTGTTTTTTTAGTGAGATATAAACGCTATCCTTGTATCACTAACCAAATCAAATTATAATAGAGGTGGATATTTTTTTGAAAAAATCCGTCCGCTGTAACATTTCGCGGACATTTGCCTGTTATACTATCTGCAAAAAGCAAAGGAAGTGAGGATATGAAACAGATTTTAATTGTCGAGGACGACAGTTTTTTGAATAAGATGTTGGCCTATAACCTGACCGCAGACGGGTACGGCTTGACTTCTGCCCTAAATGCCAGGACCGCAGCCGATGTCCTACGCCAGCGGGAATTTGATTTAGTGCTGCTGGACATCAACCTGCCGGATGGGAATGGTTTTGAACTGTGCAAGCTGATAAAGCCCCAGCACCCGGACACCATTGTAATCTTCCTGACCGCCAACGATCAGGAAAGTGACCAGATACGGGGCTATGAGGTGGGCGCGGTGGACTACATCACAAAGCCCTTTGTGATCGGAGCCTTGCAGCGGAAAATCAAAGCCATGTTCGCCATGCTGGAACACCACAAACCGGCCAAGGACATTTACGACGACGGGCGGCTGTTTCTGGACTTCTCGGAGCAGGCGGCTTCCCTAAACGGCAAGCCCCTGACCTTATCCCCGATGGAGTACAAAATGCTGACCCTGTTCCGTAAAAATCCCCGGCAAGTGCTGACCCGTGGGCAGCTTCTGGAAAAGCTGTGGGATATAGACGAGAAGTTTGTGAATGAACACACCCTGACAACCTCCATCAGCCGGATTCGCAGCAAGATCGAATCCGATGGCGGCACGCCCTACATCAAGACCGTTTACGGCATGGGCTATCAGTGGACGGGAGGCGAGGCGAAATGAAGTTTCAAAACCTATCTGTAAAGCGGCTGTTTGGCCGGGTGGCAATGGGGCTTGTCCTCTCTATGTCCGGGATTACCATAGCCCTTTTTTTTGTGACAAAACAAACGGCGGCGCTGCTGACTGGCGGAGCAGTGCTGCTGTGTGTCCTTGTGGGGATTTTTGTACTGACGCAGGCGTTTGGAAAGCGGCTGTCACGGTTTACCGCTGACCTGTGCCAAACTTTAGACCACATGATCGCCGGGAATGAAGCGCCAAAACGTCCGGAGGACAGCGAAACCCAGCTTGCCAGAATCGGACACCGGCTGGCAAGGCTTTATCAGATCATGCAGGAGAACCGCCGTCTTGTGGACGAGGAACGGCAGGAGTTACAGACCCTTGTATCGGATATTTCCCATCAGGTGAAAACGCCGGTAAGCAATCTGAAAATGGCGGCGGACACCCTGCTGGAAAAGCCCATGACCGAGGCGGAGCGCACTGACTTTATCCTGGGAATCCGCAGCCAGACGGATAAGCTGGACTTTCTCTTTCAGGCCCTTGTGAAAACCTCCCGGCTGGAAACGGGCGTGATCCAGTTGGATAAGAAACCTGGCCACCTTTTTGATACCGTGGCGCAGGCTATGAGTGGGATTGTATATGCAGCGGAGAAAAAAGAAATCGCCGTGTCTGTGGACTGCCCGGAGGATTTGGCCGTTTCCCATGACAGCAAATGGACATCCGAAGCCCTTTTTAACCTGCTGGACAATGCGGTGAAGTACACCCCGGCAGGCGGGAAAATCGCTGTGTCAGTGGTGCTGTGGGAAATGTATGTGGAGATCAAAGTTGCCGACACCGGCAAGGGCATTTCCGAAAGCAATCAGGCCGCCATCTTCCGGCGCTTCTATCGTGAGGAAGAAGTACACGAACAACAGGGCGTGGGCATTGGCCTGTATCTGGCCCGTGAGATCGTAACGCGGCAGGGCGGCTATATCAAAGTGGTTTCGGAGCTGGGAAAGGGTTCAGAATTTTCCATTATGCTGCCGACAAAATAGAATGCGGCGGACGGCCATTTCCGGCTGCCCGCCGCAAATTTTTTTGAAATGTCCGAGCTTTGTAACATTTCACCCCGGTTTTCAATAAAGTTTTTTGGCCGCTGTAACATTTCGCGGACATTTGGGTTTTACAATAGCCTTATCAAATATGGAGGTGATACAACTATGACATGGCCTTTTGAAAACGATACAAGCGCCATTACAAAAAAGTTGGCAAAACGAAACTTAAAAGCAGATAAAAGCAGAAACATCCTCATTATCATTACGATTGCCTTAGCTGCCTGTTTGATAATGACAACGACCTTGTATTTTTTTGCTTCGCAGCGAAAATCATTAAATGATGCGGCTGGGCGTTATCAAGCAATCATCAATGAAGTCGATAATGATACCATTACGAAATTAGTAAACGGCGATAGGGTTCAAGTGGGTGTAAGTCATTTGTTGGGTTTAGTATCTTATGGGGACTACAAATTAACCGTTCGTTCAATGGACGAAACGCTGATGAAATTAGCAAAATATCCTGATTTAGAGGGAGAATTGCCCAAATCCACAAATGAAATTGCTATCACAAAGGCGTTTCTTGATAGAGCTGGATTGTCCAAATCCATAGGCGATACTATATCGTTAAATCTGGGAGATGGAGAAAAAGATTATACCTTATGTGGTATTTTGCCTGTCGAAAATTCAAGTTATTCCGTATTCGTGTCGCAGTCCTATATTGAAAACAAGCTCAGCGAACCGGCATACTCCGCTTATATCCGTCTGAATGAATCTGATGGTTGGTCTAAGGCCGCTATACAAGCTGAATTATCAACATTGTGCAGAGAATTGGAAATACAGCCGGAACAAATGCAGTTTTCAACATATTATTTTTCTCTCATTGAACAGAGAAGCAGTCAATATATCGCTGTAATAGCATTTATCAGTCTTATTATCGCTTTGGCTTGTACCCTTGTTATTTACAGTCTGTTCTATGTGTCCATAGCCAGAAAAACAAAAGAATATGGGAAACTGCGGACAATAGGGGCAACTGGAAAACAGATGAAAAAAATCGTTTTTAGAGAGGGATTCCATCTTTCCGGAATTGGTATTCCGGTTGGAATATTAGCCGGTGCAATAGCGGGATATGTCCTTGTCCCACAAGGCTGGAACACTTTAATGGTATTTGTAATTGCCGCTGTCACAGTTCTGTTTGTGTATCTATGCGTTATGATTGCTGTAATTAAACCAGCCCAAATTGCTGCTCATGTTACGCCTGTTGAAGCAGTCCGTTATATGGTGGGCAATAATGATGTAATGTCCAACAGTACAAAAGTGTTGCATCGTTCTCTATCCGCGAAAAATTTAGCTTTCCTTAATTTTGCAAGGAACAGAAAGAAAACCGCTTTAACGATCCTATCGTTAGGGGTATGTGGAATTTTACTGATGGCAAGCTCTGCATATTTTAATTCCATTGATCCTTTAGCGATGGCGCGCAGGAGTTTTCCTTACGGAGAAATTCGCCTTGAATTAGGCGATTACGGGCCGCAGGCACATAACAGCGAACAATATTCAGAACTCCAAAAATCGAATCTGCTCACAGAAGATTTTAGAGAATCCATTTTGGACATAGATGGTGTGGAAGAAATAAAAGAATACCAGGGCACCGTTTTGAATGTTCGTATGCCAACGGGAGATATTGAACCGGTTGTTTCAGACGCATATATGCCAAGCTCTCAAAAATTGCTTGAAGAATATTTGATTGATGGTACAGCAGATTTGCAAGCACTACTCAATAATAATGGCATTATTATTGAAAATGGCCCACAGTGGAAAGAAACTTTTGGGTGGGATGCAGCGATTGGGGACGAACTTCTGATTGAAGTTGGCGGACAAACATTGGAAGTAAAAGTAATGGGAATTGTGGACGCTGATATCCCGTATGGCGGATATGATACGCTATTTATTCCTTTAGAAATGCTGTCAAAGATCGTTCCTGTTGAAAACCTCAATTATCAATTTATTGTAGATACAGATGACAGTAAATGGGCAGCTGCAAAAGATGAAATCCAAAAGATAATTCCACCGACTTCCAGCCTCTATGTCAGTACCTTGAATGATTGGGCAGAGGCATACAACGAAAAACTATTGAATTATCGTATGCCAGTTTACATTTTTGTTATGTTTATCGGGGTTTTTGGCATTATCAATCTGCTAAACACACTGATAACAAACATCTTGACACGGAAGCGAGAACTGGGTGTTCTGCAAGCGGTTGGTTTGAGCAGTAAACAGCTTTCAAAAATGTTATTGATAGAGGGCCTGTTCTATACATTAGGGGTGCTGCTTCTTTCCATATCATGCGGAACTCTTATCGGGTATCTTCTCTGCACCGTCTTTAGTGCAATGAGTATTTTTGGAAAAGTAAGCTATCATTTTCCGACAGTTGAAATGCTCAGTTATTTTATACTGATGCTTGCCGTCCAAATGCTTTTCTCGTATTTGGCAATCCGGCAGATAAAAAAACAATCTCTGGTAGAGCAAATACGGGAATTGTCATAAATATTTTTGAAATGTCCGAGCGTTGTAACATTTCACCCCGATTTTCAATGAAATTTTTTTGCCGCTGTAACATTTCGCGGACATTTGGGTTTTACAATACCCTTATCAACAGGCAGAAAGCCTTGAAAGGAGTTTTGAGTATGAGCATTTTACAGACTATAGACTTGAAAAAGTATTACGGCACAGAGCCGAACATTACCCGCGCCCTTGACGGCGTGAACTTCTCCGTAGACGAGGGCGAATTTGTGGCCGTTGTGGGAACCTCCGGCAGCGGCAAGTCTACCCTGCTTCACATGATGGGCGGGCTGGACACTCCCACCAGCGGAACCGTGATTGTCCGGGGCGAAGAACTGGCAAAGAAGAACGACGAACAGCTCACCATCTTCCGCCGCCGCAACATCGGTTTTATCTTCCAGAACTATAACCTTGTTCCCATCCTGAATGTGTATGAGAACATCGTCCTGCCGGTGGAGCTGGACGGGGACACGGTGGATCAGAAGTTTTTGGACGAGATCGTTCACCTGCTGGGGCTGGAAGATAAACTGAAAAATATGCCGAACAATCTCTCCGGCGGCCAGCAGCAGCGTGTGGCGATTGCCCGCGCCCTGATTACCAAACCGGCTATCGTGCTGGCCGACGAGCCGACCGGCAACCTTGACAGCAAGACCAGCGCCGAGGTGCTGGGGCTTATCAAACGCACCAGCGCGGAGTTCCGGCAAACTGTCGTGATGATTACCCACAACAACGACATTGCCCGCCTTGCAGATCGGATTATCCGCATTGAGGATGGCAAGATTGTGGAATAAGGAGGTGGCAGGCTATGACATGGCCTTTTGAGAATGATACCAGCGCCATTACAAAGAAGCTGGCAAAGAAAAGTTTACAAAGCGAGAAGCATCGGAATCTGATGGTGGTGATCGCCGTTGCGCTGGCGGCGTTTCTGATCTGCTTTACGGGAATTGTGTCTACTTCTCTGATACAAATGCAGCGCAATCAGGTTGTCGATACTTATGAGGCGGTTTGGATGGGCGTAGAGGAAAACGAGATTGAAACCCTGAAAGGACTGCCGGAGTTTGAGCGCGTAGGCGGCTACTATATGCTGGGTGAGGAACTTTCGGAACAGGGCTATCATGCGTCCTATGTGTATTGTGACGCGCAAATGATGGAGATTACCAAGGTGCAGATGGAGTTATTAGAGGGCCGGGTTCCTGAAAAAGCAAATGAAGTTGTTGTAAGCGAATACTTTCTTTCCACCTATGGAAACAATGCCAAGATCGGGGACACTGTGACCTTAGACACCGAGAGCTTTCATGGTGATTATGTCGTTACCGGCATTATGGACAGTGTAAATGAAAAAGAAGCGAATACCTGCGCTATCATTCTTTCCAAAGCTGCCCTGACAGAATGGGATGGATTTGACCCGGCTGGCTATCGCGCCTATGCCCATTTCAAAAACAGCGACCAGTTGGGAGAAGAACTGATGACCTCTTATTGCAGGGAGATTACAGAGGAATATCAGCTTCCTAATCCCCGCATGAACAACAGGTATTTTACTTATGTTTCTAAGTCCTTTGATTTTGCACTGATGGCTGGCGTGATTGCCATTGTGCTGATCGGCGGCTATATTGTGATCCAGAGTATCTTCCGTATCTCCATCAATGACAAAATCAAGAGCTACGGGCAGCTTCGGACGATTGGTGCAACGCCAAAGCAAATCAAGCGGATTGTAAAGCGGGAGGGACGCAAACTCGGCAGTATCGGAATTTTGATTGGTACAGTGCTGGGCGTATGCGGTGGTTTTCTCCTGTTTTCCAAGGGTTTTAACGCTGTTTCCTATGTCGTTATGGTTTCCCTGACACTCATAAGCAGTTGGATCATGGTATCTGTTTCCATCCGTAAGCCTGTAAAGATTGCGGCAGGGATTTCCCCCATTGAAGCCGTCCGTTTTACTCCGGCGCAAAAGAACATCCGCAGACGGAAAAAGAATATCAAGCTCAATCCTGTTTCAATGGGAATTGCGAATTTTAAGCGTGACCGAAAAAAGACAATCAGTATTGTAGCATCTTTGAGTATAGGCGGAATTTTTCTGATGGTGGTATCTTCGCTGGTTTTGGTACACTCGCCAGAGGCGATAGCAAGACAGCGTTTCCCGGATGGTGACTATAAAATTTATTTGCATTCTGAGTTGGCAGAACACGAAGTTATGGCGGTAGGAAATCCACTAAATGAAGAACTAAAGCAGGAGATTTTGGCCATTGATGGTGTAACTGATGTGATTACAAAAAGGCAAAGCCTTCATATAAATTATCGTGCCAACGGAATTGAGTGTGCTGGTATGTGTGATATGCTGACCGACCAGAATTATAAGACCCTTGAAGCGGCTCTGACAGAGGGAACTATGCCAACAGATTCACATAGTATTATAATTGATCAGACCACAAGTAACCGTGAAAATATAGGAGTGGGAGAAACGGTTGAAGTTACCTCTGGGAAATCAACTATTCCTGTTACTATATCAGGGATATATTACACTGGTGATATAAAAAATGGACATAAGACACTTACACTTGACGCTGCACTTGAATTTGCACCAGAAGCATTATTCCATGAATTACATCCAGAAATAACTTTGTTTGACTATTCGTGGAATATTGTGAGCAATCCGAGAAAAGCGGATCATGTGAGGGATGAATTGAAAAATATTGTAGCCACTCATACTGATATTGCATTAGATGATATTGACACTATAATTGAGTTTGAAAAATGGCAAAATTCTGTGGCTTTTGGCAGTATGCAGGTCTTTTCGTGGCTGATATTCCTCTTTGGCGTTATCAACCTGATTAACACGACCCTCTCTAATCAAATGTCCAGAAAACAGGAAAACAGTGTTTTGCGTTCCATCGGACTGACCCAAAAGCAGCTATGTAAAATGAACATCTGCGAGGGCCTATGCTATGCGTTCTTTGCAACATTAGCGATGCTGATTGTTGGACTTCCTGTTTCCATCTTTGCTTGCAGAAAAATGAGCATAGATACTTTTGCCGGAAATGTAGTACCCTACAAATTCCCGGTTTTGGAAATGGGCCTGTTCATTCTGGTATTGTTTGGAATGGAGCTGATCTTGTCTGTTTGGACAATCCGCAGACAGAAAAAACAATCCCTGATTGAACAAATGCGGGCGATGGAATAAGCGTATGAAATTTGGAGGAATTATCTATGGCTGACGATAAAAGAAAATTAACAGAAAAAGAATTGAAACGTAAAAATGACTTTGAAAAATTTAATTCTGAAATGCAGCAAAAAGGATATAAAATGAAGAATGTGGTTATCAATACGCAAAAGGCAAAGTATTTAGCTCTTTTAGTCATGTTTCCGTTTATGGCTTTAACATTTTGGCTCTACAATAAGGTGAATGGTTTTAATTTAGATGGTATTTCCTGGGGATATGTTGTGGCGTTGCCTTTGCTTATTTTATGCCTGATTATCGTGCATGAGCTGATACATGGAATTACCTGGGGGATTTTTTCAAAAAATCATTTTCATGCGATTGATTTCGGAATCGTTTGGAGTACATTATCTCCATATTGCACTTGCTTCGAACCATTGAAAAAATGGCAATATCTGTTAGGAACGGCTATGCCTACATTGGTTTTAGGAGGCGGGGGTGCAGCGGCTGCGGTGATGACAAATCAGTTACTGCTGTTTTTTGCGGCAGAATACATGATTTTATCAGGTGGCGGAGATTTTCAACTTATACTGAGAAGTATATTAACTGATAAGCGAGAAAGTTTGTATTGCGCCCATCCTTACGAATGTGCTTTTGTAGTTTTTGAGAAATAGGAACGAATACTATTTAATCATGGTGCTACTGTTATAGCTTCCCATAAAAGGGAAAACAAATGCCACTGCGAATGAATATGCAAAGTGGAAGAAAACACAAAAGTAAATTGGACATTTGGGAAAATCAGTGGAGCGGTTCATTAGCTGCGCCACTGATTTTTTTCTATCCCTTGACAAAATATTTTGAAATGTCCGAGCTTTGTAATAATTCAGCCTGTTTTTCTGTCGAAATCAAAGACCCCTCGGACATTTGTGTAACATTTGTAGTTTATGCTTGTAGTAAATCAATATTGGGGGTGAGGACATATGAAAAAGATACTGCTGATCAACGACAACGACACCTATATATGGTGTCTGCAAAAATATTTACAACGGCGAGGCTACCCGGTAGAAACGGCTTCCACACTGAAAGAAGCTCGGACAGTCATCCAAGAGGAAATGCCTCTGGTAATCTGCTGTGCTCTCGACCTGCCGGACGGTTCCGGCATGGGCTTTCTGGACGAGGTGCGGGCCACAGACAAGGAGCTGCCTTTTATTCTGGTGTCCTGCCATGATAAAGAGGACTACGAACAGGAGGCCAAGCAACGGGGCGCAACGCTGTGTATGGACAAAATGAAAGGGATGCTGCTACAGGATATGCTGGTGGAATACGCCTGCCGGCAGCTATCCGGTGAAAAGGCGCCGACTTTTCATACGCTGCTCTTTGTCCATGCGGAAGATACCAGCGCCGGAGTGTTGCGGGCTGCTATGCAGCAAAAGGGCTTTGACCTGATTCTGACTCCCTCGATTGGGGAGGCCAAGCGCCGGATTTTTGAGGATAAGGAAATAGAACTGATTTTGTGTGATGTGGACCTGCCGGACGGTACAGCAATGGAGTTGTTTCATGCGTTGCGGCGGGTAGCGGGGATGTCCCAAATGAAGAATCCCCCTGTCCGGCTTCTGCTGTTCTTTATTCTCACCGAGAACAGCGACCTTGCCACGGAATATGAATACCGGCATGAGGGCGTGAACGACTATATCACCGCCCCGGTCAATATCCCGGAGCTGATCCGGCGGGTTCTGTTCTTTGTGGAATGAAACGAGCTTACATATTCAAACATCTGCCTCCACAGCGGGGAAAAGAAAAAAACCGCTGACGGGCAGAGGATTTTGTACGCTTTCTTGCACAGCTGATTTTTTCGGCGGTTTTGAGTAATCAAGGCAGCTATTTCTTTTTGCTAAAAAGCAGACCTCCAGATGACCCTCAACAATCAGCAGGGGTGGTATATAGGAGGATACCGCTATGTCTGCAATATTCATTTGTAATAGCTATGATATATATCAATTAAAAAAAGCATAGGCCCTCCTCCAGGATATTATAGTTATCTATCAGTATTATTAATTTATATAAATCAGCATAATCATGGTCTTTTTTGTTGCGCCAGTTTCTCATTGCGAGAAGTTGGCGTTTCTTATTGTCGATTTTTAGGGAAACCTCCCGATGTGTACCGATGCCGATCCCCGCCTCCATTCGATTCACCCGTCAACCACGCCTGAATCGAAATGGAGGAAAACTATGGGATTTCACTATGGATACGAAAAAAGGAAGTTTGATGCAGAATGGACCCGGCTGGAACAGGAATACCGCGCAGCTGGTATGGACGATAGGCAGATCGCGGCGATGAAGGAATATGACTGGGCCTGGTTTTGCAGCCAGAGGACCTATCAGAACCGCGTACAGGACCTGCCTAGTGAGCAGTCCTGCCTGTTCCGAAAATTTGAATCATTGTCTACATATCATCATTTCTCTGATGATAAAAGATGCGGTTATAATCATTCGGGTCTGCGTAATGTTTTAGTGGTTCAGAAACCATATCGGGCTGCTTCTTTGTAAGATAAACAACCAATTTAGATATACAGGTGTAGATCAGTTCCATACGGCTCAGAAAACGAATGTTGGATTCTATCATCATGGAATCCATACGGCGTATGCGTCCATTCAGCTTCATTATCTTACCGATTTTGCCGCTGAGAT
>NZ_QZDT01000069.1 GCF_009917485.1 Parablautia muri | reverse complement strand
CAGACGGTCATTTTCTTTCCGATTGTGTCTATCCCATCGTCAAGGTCTTTCTGTATCTCTTTTTCCTTTTCTCTAAGGGATATGTCGTCACGCTTCCCGGCTGGGGTCTTGTCCGTAGGCACTAACTTCCACGCATAGACGAATTGCACTTTGCCAAAAGTATCGGTATATTTGTAAGCATATCTCCCGTCTTTTCTCTGGCTCTCTCCCGAACGCAAAATGCGGTTTCTATTATCACGTCTTTTCTCCGACATTGTTTTTGCTCCTTTCCGTGTCGGAAAGAGCCTTGATATGCCTACATCTATTATAGCACATTCAAGGCTCCTTTTCACTATCTTTTTCGCTAAATTGCGTCCAGTGTGTCAATGATTTTTTCAAACTGTTTCCTCTTGATCTGAATACGGTTGCCGTTCAAGAATATCCAGCCCGCCGTAGGGTTTTCCTCTGCAAGTTTCCGCAGCTTGTTTTCCCCAATGCGGAAATATTTTGACGCTTCTTCAATGGTAAGCGTGTACTTTTCCCAAATAGGCACATCAGCATTGCTCATTCTATAAATCCCCCTTTCAAAAATGGGTAAATGGTTAATGGTGAAAAAGGGGCTGTGATCGGACGGTTAATAGCGTAACCTCACGGGAGTTTCACCCCTGCATGGTTCTCATGCAGCCCTACCCATTGCCTGCGATGCTTTGAACGATCGGACTGTGGCGGTAAGGGAGTATCATTATATATTCTGCGCTTTCGTCGCCCGCAAGCTGCTAAACTTGCTCCCCGGCTCGGTGTTGGTCGCTCGGCTGTCCCGGCAGGGAAAAGAAAACCCCGCCGGGATAGTGTCATGGCGCACCCGCCGTATGGCTCGGCGCAAAAGGGACGTATCCGATCTGCCCTATGCTGCGCCGCCGTTATCTTGCGCCGCTTTCTTTGTCAAGGTGCTGGAAAGGTTCTGCTGGGGGCAGCGGAAAGAGGGACGCTGCCTGTCCTAAATCAGCTTAAACCTCGAATGAAAGGACAGCCCGCATAAGCCGTGACCGTAAACGGTCGCGTATGTCCTCGTCTATGCCCCAATATACATTTCCCCGCTCGTCGTAGAGCTTGCGCATAGACAGGGACGTTATGTAGCTTTCGTAGTGCTTGACGACAATCGCCATAGCTTCCGGGTCGCCCTTTGTTGCGGCTATGATTACCGGGTAGGGTAACAAGCCGCGTTCGGCATTTTCATTGTTACCAGTCTGTGCAGTCATAGGCGCGTTCCTCCAAATAGCGTTTTAGTAGCTCAAAAGAGCTGTTGCGGCGATACTTCACTGTTGTCCTCGGAATGTTGCAGAGCCTTGAAATCTCGGTTTCGCTCATATCGAAGAAATAATACAGCAGGATAGTTTCGCGCTTTTCTTCCGGCAAGCTCCGCAGGGCTTCGGCAAGCAGCTTTGCGGTTATCTCTTTTCCCGCAATAATGAAAGACTGTTCAGCTTCATCATCTGCAAAATATCTGTCGTAGGTAACAAGCTGGCTTTCTTCCAGTGGTGACAGATCGGAGAATGTTACTTCCCTTGACTGCTGCCGCTTTGTGTCCCTGTGGGCGTTCATTGCTTTGCGCTTCAATGCCTGTTTGCAAAAGCCATTAAAAGCACAACGGATTTGCCATTGGGTACGGTTCGGTTCATTCATGTTCTCACCTCCTTTCGCAGCCGCGAAAGCGGGTGATTTTTTCTGATGTCCCCTTTCATAAACCCTCAAAACCGCGCACCCCCGAATAGGCGGTGATTTTGCAAACTTTTTGAAAAAATTTTGCCGGGGGAACACAAAACGCCCGTCTACAAAGTTGCAGACGGGCGCAGAGGAATTGTAAGCAGTATTCAGTTGATTAGACAGTTCATATTCGTGGGTAGAATTTCCCCCGGCGGTGGACGGGCTTTTTTTGATATGTCAATGACCATCGGATTTTGTCGATACGGTATGTGCTTCATGGCGGCTACCTCCTTTAGCCGCCGCTTTTAACAGTGAAACCGCGTCATTCCTTGAGAAGATAAAAAAGAAACGGCGGCTTTGATTTTTCAAAACCACCGATTATGTTGATTCTTGAAAATGAACGCAAAAATCCTACCTGTCAGCGGTTTTTGTCTTTTCCCGCATTGGCAGGTATTTCCATTTCTTTTGTTTTATTTAGATATTATCAAGTCAACATCAAATCCAATATCTTGAAATTGTAAAATCCATGTAAAACAAAAAAGCTGCCGTATGCAGCTTTTTTGAAAAATGGTTATACAATTTAATGTTTCATTTTGGAAATGTTACAATAACCGTCGTGCCTTTTCCGACATGACTTTTTACATCAACTTTAGCATTATGGATTTTAGCGGCGTGTTTCACAATAGAAAGCCCAAGCCCGGTTCCCCCTACTGCCTTAGAATGGCTCTTATCAACACGATAGAAACGCTCAAAAATCCGCTCTTGATGTTCGGGTGCAATTCCTATCCCCGTGTCCTCCACTGATAAAACTACCATGCCGTTTTCATTCTGTATGTTCACCATTACTTTTCCGTTTTCATGGTTATACTTAATCGCATTGTCACAAAGATTATAAATCACACTGTATAAAAGCTGTGGTATGCCGTTAAGGGGAGCCGGAACGCCGGAAAGCTCCAATGCAACACATACGGTATCTGCCTCTGGCTCTAAGCTCTGTACCGCCTTTTCTGCCAATGTGTATAGGTCGATATTTTCTCTCTGCATATCGTCCGCACCTTCGTCAAGGTGCGAAAGACTGATAATGTCCTCCACAAGCCGTATCATTCGTCCGGCTTCATCATAAATCTTTCCGGCAAAGGGTATTTTATCATTCTCCTTTACCATATCGTTTTTCAAAAGCTCCGCATACCCGGAAATGGAGTGAAGCGGGGTTTTTAATTCATGGGACACATTAGCGGTAAATTCGCGCCGTATCTGTTCCGCTTTTTCTTTTTCTGTCACATTGAAAAAGAAAAGCGCGGCTCCTTTCACAATGTTTTCAGAAGTGATCGGGTCAGCGTCAATTTGATAGCTTTCTCCATGTAGCCGGATAATGTTTTCGCCCCGTTCTCCGTGCAAGGCTTTCGTAAGGATTTCCTGCAATTCAAGATTACGGCATAAGGACAGCATATCAGAACCGATACAGTCTGTGCCAGCGTCCAACAGTTTTCTTGCCGCAGGGTTTATACTGATAATTTTCCCTTTTTGATTTAGGAGAATCATGCCCTCATTCATGCTGCCGATAATCGTATTTAATTCATTCTCTTTTTGGAGAAGCTCGGCTTTCTGCCCCCGTAGCTGTCTTTGCTGGCTGTCAATACGCCGTAAAAAAGGGGAAAGCTCATCATAGCCCTCATTTGACAACGGATTATCAAGATCAATTTCATTTAATGGCTTTACTATTTTTTTTGAAACTTGAATAGCTAAAACAATGGAAAGAATCAGCGCGATCACAAATATAATGCAAATCGGCTGTGTCATACCTAAAAGGAGCGTCAAAATAGAATTTTGAGATATGGAAAGCCGTAATACAGTGCCATCATCAAGTTTCTGCGCGGAATAAAACGAACGCTCCATCAAAGTAGCAGAATACCGTTTACTTTCACCATAGCCCGAAGAAAGGGCTTCCCGCACTTCTTCCCGCTCTAAATGATTTTCCATTTCCGCAGTATCAGACGCACTATCAAAAATAACATTTCCCTCTGTATCAATCCATGATATACGATAATTTTTCACTTTCAAATCATGGAAATAATCAATGCCCTCATTTGTAACGCCCTGTGCGGCAAGGGTTGTCTGCATTTTTAGCTGTGTCTGTTCAACATTTGAAAAGTATTCATACAGAACACCCATGAACAGGACAACAGACGCAAGAAAAACAGTCAATGCGACAAGGCAGATTGAACGAAAAATTCGTTTCGTCATACTTCCCCCTCCATTCGATACCCAACTCCCCGTACCGTTTCAATATAGCTCCCACATTCGCCTAATTTTGTTCGGAGTGTTCCAATGTGAACATCTACGGTTCGGGTTTCTCCTATGTAGTCAATGCCCCATATCATTTCAAGAAGCTGATCGCGTGTAAACACCCGTCCGGGGTTTTCCATAAAAGTATGGAGCAGCTTATGTTCTTTCAGTGTCAACTGAACCCGTTCGTTGTTTACAAGTACAATATATGTTTCCAAATTCAATTCTAAATTACCAATTTTTAGCTTTTTAGTTTCTTCTTTCGGACTTGTACGGCGCAATACCGCTTTCACACGGGAAATCATTTCCATCATGCCAAACGGCTTTGCAAGGTAATCATCAGCTCCCAAATCAAGCCCGGTTACTTTGTCGTATTCGGTTCCTTTGGCTGTCGCCATAATAACAGGAATATCCTCTGTCGTCCCCTGCATACGCAGCTTTTTCAATATGGAAATGCCATCTTCGCCGGGAAGCATTATATCAAGCATAATAAGCTGGGGTTTTTCTGTCTGCAAAGCGTCAAAAAGGGTGTCCGCGCCGTCAAAACCTTTTGCTTCAAATCCGGCAGAATTTAATGTGTATATCATCAGATCACGGATAGAGCTGTCGTCCTCAACACAATAAATCATGTAAATCTGCTCCTTTCTTTCCTGTGGCAATATTCCGAACTCAATCATACCATATTACCTATATTTCATCAATGGCGGTATGTTCACCCCTCTTTGTTCCCTGTGATTGAGAACAGAACCCATTTTGCAATATTGACCGCATGATCTCCGATACGTTCAAAATATTTTGCAATCATTAACAGGTCTATGGCATACTCACCGTCTGTTTCGGGCTTGCTGAAAAGTTCAATCAGCATTTTCTTCACCTTATCGAAAAAGGAATCCACCACATCATCATAATCTATCACGGCTTTCGCCATCTGCATATCCTTTTTCACAAAAGCGTCAATACTGTCTGTTACCATTTTAATGACAGCAACCGACATATCATGGATAACTTGTGTGTCGTCGGTGGCGTGGATATTGGCTAATGTGATAATTTCCGCTATGTCTGCGGATTGATCTCCGATTCTTGCCATATCTGTCACCATTTTCAGCGCGGACGATACAACCCTCAAATCTTTTGCCACGGGCTGCTGCTGTAAGAGTAGCTTTAGACACATAGTTTCAATTTCGCGCTCCTTGTGGTCTATCTGAACAGAGAGATCGGGAACAGCCTTTGCAAGCGCGGGATTCCCCTCTGTCAGAGCTTTTGCGGACATAGCAATCGCATTTTCACAAAAAGCCCCCATTGTAATCAACTCTTTATTTAATAAATCTAACTGTTCATCAAATTTTAGGCGCATTATCCAAACCTCCCCGTAATATAATCCTCTGTCCGCTTGTCCTGCGGCATGGAGAATAATTTTTCTGTTTCTCCAAACTCCACCATTTCCCCAAGCAGGAAAAACGCTGTCCTGTCGGAAATTCGGAGTGCTTGCTGCATATTATGTGTCACAATGACAATGGTATAGTC
The DNA here is from genome assembly GCF_009917485.1 of Parablautia muri. Classification (GTDB taxonomy): domain Bacteria; phylum Bacillota; class Clostridia; order Lachnospirales; family Lachnospiraceae; genus Suilimivivens; species Suilimivivens muri. The sequence goes on along the minus strand of NZ_QZDT01000069.1, from coordinate 9,235 downwards.
CTTTTTTAATTCTGCGGCAAGTTCCTCTACCTTTGCCGTAGAAATAGGGTCAAGTGCGCTGGTCGGTTCGTCCATCAACAAAACTTCCGGCTCCACTGCCAAAGCGCGGGCAATGCAAAGACGCTGCTGTTGACCGCCCGACATACCAAGCGCAGATTTTTTCAGCCTGTCTTTTACCTCGTCCCAAATTGCCGCCCCTTTTAAGGAACGCTCTACAATTTCGTCCAGCGCAGCTTTAGAACGGATACCATGCGTCCTTGCTCCAAAGGCAACATTGTCATAAATGCTCATAGGGAACGGATTCGGTTTTTGAAATACCATTCCCACACGTTTACGCAGTAGGTTAATATCCATATTTCCATAAATATCTTCACCGTCTAAACGGATAGTCCCTTTGATGTGGCAGCCCTCCACCAAGTCATTCATTCGGTTCAATGTTTTTAATAATGTCGATTTACCGCAGCCCGACGGTCCGATCAGCGCGGTAATTTCGTGTTCCTTAAACGCCACATTTATTTTTTTCAAGGCTTGAAAGTTTCCGTAGAATAAATCCAAATCCTCAACCACGATTTTATCCATCTGTGTTTTTACCTCCTATCTTTTTTGCCACAAACCCAGAAAGTGCATTTATCAGAATGACAACAACCAATAATACAACCGCAGTTGCGTAAGTCTGCTTGATATACAGTCCCTCACCCGAAATAGAATACATATGGACGGATAAAGTTCTTGCCGACGAAAAAATACTTGTTGCTATTTCTGCAACGGTTCCGGAAGTAAAGATCAGTGCCGCCGATTCCCCGACGATACGCCCGATTCCAAGAATAACGCCGGACAAGATACCCGGAACGGCGCAGGGCAGGACAATAGAGAATACGGTTCGTAGCTTTCCGGCTCCAAGCCCGAAGCTGCCCTCGCGGTAACTGTCGGGAACGCTTCGCAAGGCTTCTTCTGTTGTCCGCATAATAAGCGGCAAAATCATAATGCTTAATGTCAAAGCCCCGGACAGCAAAGACAACCCCAGCCCAAGATATTTCACGAAGAAAAGGGAACCGAACAGCCCATAAACGATTGACGGAATCCCGGACAATGTTTCAGCGGTAATACCTACGATATGAACCAGCTTATTTCCCCGTCTTGCGTATTCTGTCAGATAAATTGCAGCACCAATTCCTACGGGAACCGCAAACAGCAGGGAAAGCAGCATAATGAACAGTGTATTGATAAGTGCTGGAAGCAGGGACACATTTTCTGTTGTATATTTGCTGTCAAATAAATCCAGCGTTAAATTTGGAATCCCTTTTATCAATATGTATGCAATAATAAAAATAAGCGCAAGCATTGTAATCAATGCTGCAAGGCATACAGAAAGAAAGAGAACAAAAGATTTAGGGTCGCGTCTGTATGCGCACCATTTCCGTTTCAATTTTCCAACCATTTATTTCACCCTCCTTTTGAACAGGGAGAGGGACAGAGTGATAATGAGAATGAAAACAAACAGGACAACAGCCGTACCAATTAACGCTTCACGGTGTAAATCCGTAGAATATCCCATTTCCAATACAATGTTTGTGGTCAGTGTCCGAACGCCGGAAAGCATACTGTCCGGGATAACCGCTTGATTTCCGGCAACCATCATAACCGCCATTGTTTCACCGACTGCCCGCCCAATCCCTAATACAACCCCTGCAAAAATACCGCTCTTTGCTGCGGGAAGAACCGTAAAAAATACACTTCTTTCATGGGAAGCTCCAAGAGCAAGCCCTCCCTCATAGTAACTTTCCGGGACAGCCCGGATTGAAGTTTCCGAAACGCTGATAATGGTAGGTAAAATCATCAGCCCCAGCAGGACAGAAGCAGTAAGTACACTCATACCGCGCCCGCCAAAGGCTTCCCGAATAAAAGGCACTAAGACTACCAATCCAAAAAAACCGTACACAACCGACGGAATCCCCGCCATTAGATTAACAGCAGCTTTCAAAGGCGCATAGATACTTCTCGGAGCAAATCTTGCCATGAATACCGCTGTCAATATTCCAATCGGTACGCCAATAATCAATGCTCCAGCAGTTACATAGAAAGAGCCGACGATCATAGGGAGAATCCCATAGAGATTATTTGCGGGTTTCCAGCTTGTACCCAGCAAAAATTTGAAAACGCCTATTTCTTTTATCGCAGGGATACCGCTTGCAAACAGGAATATGCAGATTAGAATTACCGCTGCTATGGAAACAAGGGCTGTCAAGAAAAAAAGCAGTTTCATCACTTTTTCTTTTATATTCTTCATAATCATGCTCCTTATTGAAAAGGGGCGGCGGCTTTCTTACCGCAGCCCCTTAAAATCCTACTGTGATATTTCACTCCAACGAACCGCATTACCCATAAAAATATCTTTTACCTGTTCACTTGTAAGGTTATTTATGGGACAGTCATTATTAACAATCACTGTAATACCGTCCATTGCAATTACGGTAGCGGTCAGTCCTTTTTCCATTTCGGAATCTTTCAGCTCACGGGAAGCCATGCCTATATCGCAGGTTCCGTCTATTGTGTCAGACATACCAGTAGAAGAATCACTTTGCTGTATCTCAATCGTAACGCCCGGATTTCTCTCAAGATAGGCTTCTTTGAGTTTTTCCATAACCGGGGTGACAGAGCTGGAACCCGCTACAATAATTTTGCCCGAATCCATTTCCCCGCTGTAACTTCCCGCGTCAGATACAGAAATATATCCATTTTCTTCAATCACTGCTTGACCGTCCGCACTCATAATGAAGTCGATAAAATCCTGCGCTGTGTCACTTAAACCGTCCTTTGTCGCAATGTTAAAGGGACGCGCAATCTTATATGTACCATTTTTGATATTTTCAATCGTTGCTTCGCAGCCGTCGATCTGAATCGCCTTTACAGTATCATTCATGGAGCCAAGAGAAATATATCCGATAGAGTATAAATCCCCGGCAACCGTTGTCATCATAACAGACGTAGAATTTGTAACGGCGGCGGTGTCTGCTGTATAGTCGATTTTTTCTCCCGCTTCATTTTTCTGCTCGATTCCAAACAGCTCTATGAACGCGCCGCGTGTCCCCGAGCCATCTTCGCGGGTAAGTACATTGATCTCTCTTGCTGTGTCAAATTTGGCTGAATCGCCCTCGTTCTTATTACTGCACCCCGTTAATGCAGACAGCATTAGAACACTCATAAGGGCAAATGCCAAGTATTTTTTTGATGTTTTCATTTTTTGAATCTCCTTTGCTTTTTGTTTTTCTTGAAGTTTACAGCTATATCATACAGGACAAAAATCAAATCCAATATCGCGGCATTGTAAAATTGATGTAAAGTTTCTATGCAGAAATAGGAATTATTTAAGCTATTGATAGGTACTATGTAGACATATCCAAAAAGAAAGGTGAACAGTAAAATGTAATAGGGTGAATGAATATGGCAAAAAGACCAGTACCACGATACGACTTTAAGGCTTTTGGGGAAGCAATTAAGACAGCCCGGAAAGGGCGCAAGGAAAGCCGGAAAAAGGTATGCGATGAAATGTATATATCCCCGCGCTACCTTGCGAATATTGAGAATAAGGGGCAGCACCCCAGTTTACAGATATTCTTTGAGCTTATGCTGCGTTACAATATCTCGGTAGACCAATTCCTTTTGGAGCAGCCCGCCGGGAAGAATACCCAGCGGCGGTAGCTTGACGCTTTGCTTGACGATATGAGCGATACGGGAATACGGATAGTCACCGCCACGGCGCGGGAGATTGCAGAGATTGAGGGTGTGAGAGAATAACCGCTGTCCGGCTAAAATTGAATAGGAACTAAGAAGCGTTGCAATTTTTTCAGTTGCAGCGTTTTTCTTTTGCGGAAATCCGCCAAATCAGACATTCCCGGTGTTGTAGGTAGTAGGAAGAACTTTCGTAGCAAGCATAGGAAAAGAGTACCCTTTTCCGTATTTCTGCCCGCCCGGTCGGTCAGAAATTGCTTGTTGGGAAGTGTCCCAAACCCTCTATGAGAACGGAAAGGAGCGAAAAACCATGAACGGACGCAAAAGGACAATACAGGTCAAATTCTATGTGACAGAGGAAGAAAGGAAACTGATTGAGGAAAAAATGAAGCTCGTCCCCACAAGCAACATGGCGGCGTATCTGCGCAAGATCGCCATTGACGGGTACATTATCCAAGTAGACCACACGGACATAAAAGCAATGACAGCGGAGATACAGAAGATCGGGGTCAATGTCAATCAGATCGCACGTCGCGTAAACGCGACGGGAAACGCCTACAAAGAGGATATAGAGGAAATCAAGGGGGTGCTTGCGGAAATATGGCGGTTACAAAGATTAAGCCTGTTAAAAGCACTCTAAGCAAAGCCCTTGACTATATCGAAAACCCGGACAAGACGGACGAAAAAATGCTCATATCCTCTTTCGGGTGCAGCTATGAAACGGCAGATATTGAGTTTGGCTATACCCTCTCGCAAGCGCGGGATAAGGGCAACAACTTAGCCTTTCACTTGATACAGTCCTTTGCTCCGGGAGAAGTGGACTATCAGAAAGCCCATGAGATCGGGCGGCAGCTTGCCGACGCGGTAACAAAGGGGCAGCATGAATATGTACTCACGACACACATTGACAAGGGGCATATACACAATCACATTATTTTCTGCGCGGTCAACTTCGTAGATCATCACAAGTATGTTTCCAACAAGCGGACGTATTACGGCATACGGAACATGAGCGACAAGCTGTGCCGGGACAACGGGCTTTCTGTGGTCGTCCCCGGCAAGGGAAGCAAGGGAAAGAGCTATGCGGAATACCAAGCGGAAAAAACCGGGACAAGCTGGAAAGGCAAGCTGAAAATCGCCATGGACGCGCTCATTCCCCAAGTTTCCAGCTTTGAGGAACTATTGCAGCGGTTACAGGCGGCGGGCTATGAGATCAAGCCGGGAAAATATGTGTCATGCCGCGCACCGGGGCAGGAACGCTTTACCCGCCTAAAAACCCTCGGCGCAGACTATACAGAAGAAGCCATAAGGGAACGGATAGCGGGCAAGCGCACCCGCGCCGCCAAAGCTCCAAAGGCAGAGCGTAGGGGCGTTAATCTTCTCATTGACATTGAGAACAGTATCAAGGCGCAGCAGAGCCGGGGCTATGAACAGTGGGCGAAAATCCACAATCTGAAACAGGCGGCAAAGACTATGAACTTCCTTACCGAAAACAAGATTGAACAGTACGCCGATCTGCTTACCCGGATAAAGGAAATCGCCACGGCAAGCGAACAGGCGGGGGACAGCCTAAAGGAAGCGGAAAAGCGTCTTTCGGATATGGCGTTGCTCATTAAGAATGTCACTACCTACCAAAAGACAAAGCCCCTCTATGAAGCCTACCGCAAAGGAAATGTCCCTGTCTTTAAATTTATTCTCCATGACACATTCCCTCCACCAGCCACCGGAGTGTTTTTACCGTATCATTCCTCCATTTGCAGACAGTGCTTTTTGCCAGACCGAGGATTCCCCCAATCTCCCTGTCCGTCCATCCGATGAAGTAATACATCAGCACAATCTGTAACTGTCTGTCCGACAGTTCCCTTAATGCCTGTGCCAAATCACCGTCCACTATGCCGATTTCATAACCCATGACATAAAAATAGTCAGCGTGGTATGTATCAAAGATTTTATCAACCGTTTCCAACTGCTTTTCGGAAAACATCTCCATGTGCGATTCCCGTTCCGCCATGCGCTTGCGTTCGTTGTAATAGTTAATTTTTTCGTATCTCAATGCCATGCGGCAGTATGTCACAAACTGGCGCACCACCCTGTCTTTTTTATCTTTGTTTATCAATGTCCTGTCCTCTATTTCTGAAAAATTGATTTATCTGAAACGGAATTAGGACTGGCGGGGAACGGCAGTGTATTGTTGCTTTTAGAAACAGAAAAGCGCTCATTGGTTTTCTTCCAACAAACGCTTTCCCGCCTAAGTTTCAGTGTAAATATTCCTTTTTCCTAATTTGGGACAACTTCCAAATCAAGCTCTTCTGCAATTTTTCTTATAGTTTTTGCCGAATTGTGAAGTTTCTCCATTTCCTTTTCATTCAAAGAAATAGGAACATGGGTTTCGATTCCGTCTGCCCCTATAATAGCGGGCATACTAAGGGCAATTTCTTTAATCCCATAATTTCCATGCATGATAGAAGATACCGGAAGAATAGATTTTTCATCCCTTACAACGCATTCACAGATACGCTTAACCGACATAGCAATTCCATAATAAGTAGCCTGCTTTTTAGAAATAATATCATAAGCGCTGTTTTTTACATCTTCCGCAATCTCCCGCATTGCTTCCTCATGGTTGAAATGTCCACGCATCTCACAAAAATCATTCAATGGAATACCAGATATATTCGTGCTGCTCCATGCTGCAATCTCACTATCCCCATGTTCGCCAATGATAAAGGAATGAATGCTACGGCTGTCTACCCCTAAATGTTTACTAAGCGCATATTTTAGCCTTGCGGTATCAAGAACCGTTCCGGAACCAATTACTCTTTTTTCAGGAAACCCGCTCAGCTTTACAGCAGCATAAGTAAGAATATCAACCGGATTTGATACAATCAGCAATATTCCTTTAAAATTGCGCTTTGCAATTTCAGGAATGATGCTTTTGTAGATAGCAACATTTTTATGTACTAAATCGAGCCTTGTTTCATTCGGCTTCTGGTTTGCCCCGGCAGTCACAATGACAATAGAAGCATCCATCAGGTCATCATAGCCTCCTGCATAAATCTTCATCTGTCCGGCAAACGGAACGCCATGCGAAATGTCCTTTGCTTCTCCGTCTGCTTTATCATAATTTGCATCAAGAAGCACCATTTCAGTGAACAGCCTGCTCTGCATCAGTGTAAATGCTGTTGCAGCGCCTACAAATCCACAGCCGATGACTGCTGCTTTTCTTGGGTTAATTGTTTTTATCATCTCTATTCCTCCCATTCAATAGCGGAAACAGAACAGGAACGAACGGCATCCTGTACCATGCTTTCGTTTTCCGGTGCAGAGTCCTGATACCCCTCCGCCTTATCATCGTCATTCATACGGAATACATCAGGTGCCATCCCAACACACAGCCCGCATCCAATACAAGCATTCTGATCTACATTCACCCTCATGCCGCATCCCCCTTTCGCTAAAATACAACAACCAGCAACATTTTAAACTGCTCTTTACCCAAGACCGCATGAGGGTGTTTTGCGGGCATTACGATAGATTCTCCCTCATGCAGTTCATACTTTTTGTCATCAATCGTAATCTCGCCAACGCCATCCAAACAAATCACAAAGGCATCACCACTGGATTCATGGCTGCTGATTTCTTCTCCCTTGTCAAAAGAAAACAATGTGACACTCAGCGCATTATTTTGTGCTAAAGTCCTGCTTACAACCTGATTGCTTTGGTAAGCAACCTGTTCTTTTAAAACTAAAATTTCTGCCTTGTCTATATTTTTTATTTTTTCCATACTGTTCGTTTGCTCCTTCCCTCAGCCTGATTTTTAACCACCCGTTCAAGATGTTTCTGTTTTCACCTCAAACCCATGTTTCTCAAAAGTTTCAAAAACTTTGTCCATAGGAATATTTTTTATGGCAGCTCCATTTGGTATCTTCATTACCTTACCCATTACAGCTAAAGACATAGGCTTTATAATTTCCTTAAACCCTGCTTCTGCCAATACCTCTTTTATTTCAGGATTTTCACTTACCAGCTCTGAAACTGTTTTTGTGAAATCAACAACTTTACCCATTCGCCTATCTCCTTTTTTCTAACCATGTAATATATTTCTCCTGTATGCCGTCCTGTTCCGCTTTTTTCTCAAACGCTCTTGTCTGTTCATCAATCTGCGCTTTGCATTCCTCTGACAGTGTTCGTAATGCATAAGTGTAGCAGACGGTATCTTCTTTCTCAATGTGACGCTGCAATAAATCCACATAACCCGATGCATGGGTGACGATATCCAGCTTTCCTTCTGTAGTCGGAACACTGGCATACTGCTTAACTGCGTACTCCAATTCCCCGATATGGAATCTTCCGAAGTCATGTTCCACCAGCATTCCATTGCGCACCAGTTTTTCTGCAACAGGATCGGAATTATTAAGCATAAACCGAAACAATATCTGTTCTTCCTTTCCATGATGATGCTTGTCTGCATAAGTTCTTGCAAAATCAATACACTCCAGGAACTCCTGAACATCAATGTCTGCCCCCTCAATCACAGCACAGCAGGTTCTCCTTAAATGCTTAGTCAGTGCTACGATATTCTCATGTTCTTTCATCAGTAAATCAATTCCATACATTATTTATCCCTCCTTAATCAATGTGAATGTCTGATTTCCTAAATATTTGTAGGAAAAACCGCTGCCCTCCAAAATACCTGCGATCAGCCTCTCCTTCAGGTCATAATAATGACTGACATCTCCTTGTAATGCTTCCCAATATGGCAAATGTATATCCACAGTCTGTTTCCATACTACTGCCTCCTGACTTATGGAAACCACAGTATTAACCCTGTCACAAGGCATTCCGTTCAATAGCAGATTATCCAAATGCCTATAAACTTCTTCTGCGCTTGTTTTCCCCGACAGTTTCCTGCTCCGTCCATACTCATATGCAGCATTCGCAATATCCGGCATACATTCAGAATGGGCATCCATCGTTGAGATGACCAGAAAAGCAAGGCGGTTTTCAGCGGCAGCGATTTTATCCTGTAACCAGCCATGTATATTACTGTTATCAATCATATTTTCAAGACTGCCTTTCTCCACCGCCCCATACTTTTGTTCCATTTCGGAAAGAATGCCATCATCATACCCGTTTTTGCTTATCATATCTGATAATCTTTCAACTAGCCCGTTTTGGAACTCTATTTTTCCGTATAGCCAGTGATGAATCGAACCTAAAAATGCGCTCATTGCACTCCTCCTATGAATTCAGCTTTTTCAAGAGTTCATCGGCATCCAGCCCATGCACCATGCAGGCATCCGCAAGGCTCTCCATCTGTGAGGACGGGCACCCTAAACAGTGCATCCCCATCTGCATCAACACCTCTGCCGCCTCCGGTTTGGTTCTTAAAATTTCTCCAAGTAACATTTCCTTTGTGATTGCCATATTATTTTCCTCCCTATATTGTCAAGTGATTTTCCTTAAAAAATCAAGGAATTTATAGTTACATATCTCAGATGAATGA
>NZ_QZDT01000068.1 GCF_009917485.1 Parablautia muri | reverse complement strand
AGAAAAGCGAAAGTCAGCCAATGTTTCATGACGCATTGGTGCCTTTCGCAGAAAGGCGGATTATAAAAATGAAAAATTTGGAGCAATTAGCTGGTCCGCAGAGCGTGACCGCATTTGATTTTGACAATCATGACAGCAGGATTCAATATTATGAATTGATGCTGGAACGGGATTTAACGGAAATCCCGTATTATGGGCTGCCGGAAGGATACCGTTTTGCATTTTACAAATATGGAGATCGGGATTCGTGGATTGGGATTGAGAAATCAGCCAAAGAATTTACCGACTATGAGCAGGGGCTTAAGGCCTGGGAAAAATATTACGCCAAACATGAGGATGAACTTCCAAAGAGAATGGTCTTTCTTGAAAATTCCCAGGGGGAAAAGGTGGCAACGGCAACTGCATTTTATGATGTTTTGGGGAGAGATAAATCAGGGGACGGATGGCTGCATTGGGTTGCCATCCGAAGGCAGGATCAGGGGAAGGGACTATCTAAGCCTTTGATTTCCTATGTACTTTCGCTTCTTAAGGAGCTGGGCTATACCCACGCAAAGATTCCAACCCAGACCACCACATGGGTTGCCTGTAAAATTTATCTGGACTTTGGATTTATGCCCCTTGAGAAAAATGCTATAAACAGCCGTGACGGGTGGAGAATCATAAAGGCTTTGACAAACCACCCGTCACTGGCCGGTTTTGATGCGGCCAAGAGGAATGAAATTTTGAAATGATATTTTCTAAATACGGGCTGTTAAAGGGAAAATGAAATCACACGGAAATCAGGCCTGCACTTCCCGTCCGGTAAAAACGGCCACGGAGCGGGGAGGCATAATAAATTCATGGTCAATGCGCACTTCTTCCCCTTCCGGATAGAAATAGCGGTTTTGCCCATCGCCCCAGGTGTTTACGCTTAAATACCATGCCTGGCGGTGTCCCAGGAAAGGAACTTTGATACATACATTTTCCCAGTAGGTATTGAGCGCCACATAGACAAGGTCGTCTTTTCCGGTTTCCGGATTGTAACCGGCAAAGCTGACGGCTATGGTTTTCGTATCTCTGGGGATATCCGTCTTTTCGGAATTGATATCGTGGGTCCGCAGGGGCTCCATGCCGCAGACAGCATCCGGCAGTTTTTTGCGGATAATAGGATGCTTGTGGCGGTAAGCAATCATAAATTTAAAAAACTCGAATAATTCCCGGTTTTTTTCAAGCAATCCCCAGTCCAGCCAGGAAATTTCGTTGTCCTGGCAGTAAGCGTTGTTGTTGCCATACTGGGTATTGGCAAATTCATCTCCCGCCAAAAACATAGGCGTTCCCCGGCTGCACATTAATATGGCACAGGCGTTGCGCATCATCCGGAACCGGAGGGAAAGCACATCAGGGTCGGTGGAATCCCCTTCATGGCCGCAGTTCCAGCTGCGGTTGTCATCAGAGCCGTCCGTATTGCGCCAACCGTTTGCCTCATTGTGCTTTTCATTGTATGAGTAAAGGTCATAAAGGGTAAAGCCATCATGGCAGGTGAGGAAGTTTACGCAGGAATTATAACCTGCATAATTGCTGTTGTTGTCGGAATAGTGACCGCCATAAATATCGCCGGAACCGGTGATGCTCTGGGCGGCATCCCAGGAATGCCAGTAGTCCCCTTTTAAATAAGCCCGCAGGGAGTCGCGATAGCGGCCGTTCCATTCCGCCCAGCGTTTACTGGCCGGGAAACGTCCTACCTGATAAAGACCGCCTGCATCCCAGGCTTCGGCAATGAGCTTTACATTGCGCAGCACAGGGTCCGTGGCAAGGAGCTCTAAAAGGGGCGGATTGTTTAGGGGGGAACCGTCCTCGTGCCGGCCTAAAATGCTGGCAAGGTCAAACCGGAAACCGTCAATCCGGTAGCTTACGGCCCAATAGCGGAGACATTCCAGAATCAGCAGCCGCACGATAGGGTTATTGCAGTTTAGGGTGTTGCCGCAGCCGCTGAAATTATAGTAATGGCCATCGGGGGTAAGCATATAGTAAACTTTATTGTCAAAGCCTTTGAAACAAAAAGTTGGACCCTGCTCGTTTCCCTCGGCAGTATGATTAAATACTACATCCAAAATAACTTCTATTCCATTGTCGTGAAGGGCTTTGATCAGTTCTTTTAGCTCCCGGCCCTCCTGATTGTATTCTTCACTGGAATTGTAGCGGATATTGGGGGCAAAAAAGCCAACTGTATTGTAGCCCCAATAATCCAGCAGGTTTTTTCCATCCACTTCCCGTGAATTCATGGTCTCGTCAAATTCAAAAATAGGCATAAGTTCCACCGCATTGATGCCAAGTTCCTTGAGATAAGGAATCTTTTCTTTAAGCCCGGCAAAGGTGCCCCGGTGGTTTACGTTGGAGGATGGATGGTAAGTGAAGCCTCTTACATGTAACTCATAAATAATTAAATCGCTCATAGTGCGGGAGGACTGGGGCATAACACCCCAGTCAAAAACATCCCGGACAACCCGGGCATGGTAGCCGTCAATTTTTTTATTGCCCCAGACTCTGTGGCCGGCTACGGACCGGGCATAAGGGTCAAGGAGAATGGCATCAGGGTCAAAAGTAAGCCCGTTTTTGGGGTCATAAGGACCGTCAATCTGATAGGCGTATTCAAATTCCTCGATATCCAGTCCGAATACAATCATGGAATATACATCTCCAATTTTGTAAGCCTCAGGAAAAGGCAGACGTGCATAAGGCTCGGCGGCATTTCTGTGAAAAAGAAGAAGGGTGCAGGAGGTGCCATAATGTGTCTGGACGGTAAAATTTACGCCTACCGGAAGCATCATGGCTCCGAACACATCAAAAAGTCCCGGACGGACGGGAAAACCGTCAATTTCTGCAGTGGGGGTAGCTAACGACTGGTGGAGTTCAGGTACATATGTTTGCGTATAAAGTTTCAAATTCTTTCTCCTATGATATTTGTTTGAGAATGGTTTTAGGTTTCTAAATTGATAGGATGGTTTTTTGTGACAATTCAGCCCAAGACTTTGCATTTACTTCTAAGTCGGTAAGAAAGCATATATTCTGCCTAGAGTGAATCCGGCCCTTCACCGCAGGCGAATTTACAAGAGTCGGTTTCAGTAACAGTTTGCCGAAAGCCGGCCGGTCTGCTACTGCTTTTAGATGGAAATATGTCAACAGTATAGCGGAAAATCTTTTTTAATGCAATGAAAAATGTAAGAAAAAGTTTTGCTGGCGGAAATCTACTGATTCCCAAGGAGGATACGTCAATCATCCTGCCTCAATGATTCCGTCTCTATATTTTGTCCGGCGCATTAAAGAAAGTCGCAGACACAGTAAATATTTATAACTTCTGATGGAGAGAATTCTTCTTCTGCCATTCGTCAGATATGACTTTATTAACGATATAACTCTTGTTGCTATATTATTTACTAGGAGGACTGATTCAGTGGACAAAATGGATGGTTATGAGATTCAAAGGACAATTCTGTTTGAAACGGGATACGGTTTTGCTTTGGGCTGTGAACGGGGAACTTTAGAAAAGTTTGCTGTCTGGAATTTCACGGAAACTGCCTGCGGGCGTGATTGCTACTGGAAAAGCTGTCATGAAAACAGGGACGCTGCGGAAGAAAATTTTCAAAAAAGGGCAGGACGTTGGCGCATGATGTATGGGATGCAGGAAAAGACAAAAGACAGTACGGCTGTATTCTACCGCTATTACGCAACAGAGCGCCCGGTGGACATTGCAACGTTTCCGCAGCCGGAAGAGAACAGCCCCGTTATGCTTGTCAACTATAACGAAGGCAGGCGCCGCCTAGTGGCTGGCGGACGGTTATGCGCATGGAGTGAGATACTCTATCCCCATCCACTGACAAAGGAGCAGATGGAGGACTACGAACTGAAACCTGCTCCGGATAACCTGTAAAAGAACAAAAGGCGGCAGAGCAAGTGTAAAGTCCTGAGCCAAACGAATACCAATATTGCGAAAATCCGGGGTCAGGTTTTCACATTTGCAAAAAAATTGGAAATAGGAACATTCTATGGTAAAATAGACTTATCGTATTTCAGGGGTGAAATAGAAAGATAACTTCACATTCAAATTTATGCCGTATCCCAATTTGTGGGACGGCAGGAACATGGAGGATAAGTCTATGAGGAAAATCTATAAGGGAGCTCTAACGCTGCTGCTGACACTATCATTATTGGCAGGAGTGGCATGGGTTGTTCCAACTTTCGCGAAAGCGGCCAGCCCGGATGAAATGGAAGTGCATTTTATCGATGTGGGAGAAGGGGACGCCACCTTAATAAAATGCGGTGGACAGAGCATGCTGATTGACGCAGGTGATGATTCGAAAGGAACAGCGATTCAAAATTATTTGCAAAAACAGGGAGTCAAAAATCTGGACTACCTGATTCTGACCCACCCGGATGCCGACCATATAGGTGGGGCTCCGGTTATTATTACAAAATTTAATATTGATAAGGTCTTTGTGTCAAATTATGAGAAGGATACGAAGACCTACCAAAAGCTGATACAGGCGCTGGACAATAAACGGTTGAAATATATAACGCCAAAGGTTGGCGATAAGTATTATCTTGGAACGGCATCCATAACCATTGCTGGGCCTAACAAAGAGTATACCGATCCAAATGACGCGTCTATTGCTTTGACCATTCAGAATGGAAAAAATAAATTCCTGTTTACCGGTGATGCGGAAGAAAAAGCCGAACAGGATATTTTAGAAAATAGCATTGATATTTCCGCAGATGTCTATAAGGTGGGGCATCATGGCAGTAAGACCTCATCCTCAGAAGCCTTCTTAAAGGCGGCAGCCCCGTCCTATGCGGTAATTAGCTGCGGGGAAGGAAATTCTTACGGCCATCCCCATGCCCAGACCATGAACAATTTAAGGGCTATGGGCGTACAGGTTTACAGGACAGATGAGCAGGGAAGTATCATAGCAACCAGCGATGGAAACAAGATTTCCTGGAATTGCAGCCCATCGGATACCTGGCTGGCCGGAGAACCTACAGGTACACAGAGCAAAGCATCGGCTGGCAGCCAGGTAAAGGAATCTGCCGGGACAGGGAAAGCAGCTAAGCCGGAGGAAACTGCCGGGACAGTGGACACCTCTAAGATAACGGAATCTACTGGGGCAGTGGATACGCCGTCATCCATATCTTATATTTGTAATACAAACACAGGTAAATTTCATATACCTTCCTGTGCAAGCGTAAGTCAGATGAGTGAAAAGAATAAATTGGCTGTCACGCTGTCGCGGGATGAAGTAATTGCCCAGGGATATGTGCCATGTAAAAAATGCAATCCATAATAAGAGAGCCGTTAACACAGCTAAGGAGATGCGATCATGAAATTGTTATTGGTAGAAGATGACATAGAAATAAGCCGGATGCTGAAGGACTACCTGACAACGGAGAATTATGAAGTGGTCTGTGCTGCCGATGGAGAAGAAGCCTGTGAGAAATTTGCGGCTGATACTTATAGTCTTGTTCTGCTGGACTTGATGATTCCGAAAATCAGCGGGATGGAGGTTATGCAGCATATCCGCCAAAGCAGCACGGTTCCGATTATGATTGTATCTGCAAAAGATACGGATGCGGATAAGACGCTGGGCCTGGGGCTTGGGGCGGATGACTATATTACGAAACCCTTTTCGGTGACGGAGGTATTGGCCCGTATCAAGGCCAATATCCGCAGAAGCATCCAATACTCAAAACCGGATAAGCAGGAGAGCGAAACGTTGGCGGTTGGCGATTTGGTCATGAACCTGACAGACTATACCGTAACAAAAAGGAATGTAAAAGTGGACCTTACGGTAAAGGAGTACGAAATTCTGAAACTGCTTCTTAAAAATCCAAAGAAAGTATACACCAAAGAGCAGATATATTCTCTGATTTGGAATGACGCATATCTGGGAGATGAAAATGCGGTCAATGTCCACATCAGCAGGTTAAGAAACAAAATTGAGGACAGCCCAAGGAGCCCTAAATATGTTATGACCGTTTGGGGTATCGGCTATAAGCTAGGGGACGGGGCGGCAGGAGCAGGGGAATGAAATGAGCGATGGGACTATTATTTTTTTCTTATGTGTCTGCATTGCGGTCTTGGTCTGTATTGCCATCTATCAGCGGTTAGCTTTCCGGTCTGAAATACAGAGAAAATTAAAGGAAATCAGTGAAAAGCTAAAAGAAATCCAGGATACGGAAAGCGATGAGAACGTTATGGTTTTTACAGACAACAGGGTTCTCATGGATTTAGCGGCACAGATTAACCGTACACTGGAAAACCAAAGAAAGACCAAGGCGGATTTCAGACGTTCGGAGCTTTCCTCAAAGAAGATGCTCTCCAACATCTCCCATGATATAAAAACACCTATGACGGTTATTTTAGGCTATCTGGAGATTATGCGGTTAAGCGGGGCAGAAGAAAAAGAAATGCTTCTAAAGGTGGAACACAAGGCCCAGAGAGTCATGGAATTGATGAACCAGTTTTTTACCCTGGCGAAGCTGGAGGCCGGGGATACGGATATTGAAATTTCAAAGATAGATATCTGTGAGGCCTTAAGGGAAAATGTGCTGGACTTTTACGATATGCTGACGCAGAAGGAATTTCAGGTGGAGATTGAAATTCCGGAAGAAGCGGTCTTTGTCTGGGGAAACGAAGATGCCCTGCAGAGGATTTTATTCAATCTTATTTCAAACGTTATACGGTATGGCGTTGATGGAAAATATATGGGGGTTTCTTTAAGGACAGAGGATAAATATGTTTATATTGATGTGGCAGATAAGGGAAAGGGAATAGATAAGGCGTTTGCAAGGAATGTATTTGAGCGGTTGTTTACCATGGAGGATTCCAGAAACCGGCAGATACAGGGAAACGGTCTGGGACTTACCATTGCCCAAAATCTGGCGCATCAGCTGGGCGGGGAGCTTACCTTAGAGAGCGAGCCCAATGTAAAAACCGTTTTTACGGTGAAACTGCAGAAATTTGTTTATTAAGATTTACGGAGAAATCCGTAAAAAGCAGGGAAACTTTATTTGCTATACGCATATGCCGGACGAAAAAAGGATAGATGCATATGAAAAAGCAGAAGTATAATGGCAGAGAAAAAAAGAAAACAAAATAAGAACAAATACAAAACAAAACAGTGGACGCCACGCTTTGCGGAGTGTAAGCGTTTGTTTGACAGTAGGAGGGAATCGTAAATGGGAAAGGATTTAAGAATAAACAGACCGTATAGCTGGGAGATGTAGTACAGCTTTTAGAACGTTGCTTTGAACCGGTACGGCTATTATGAGCTGCGCAGAAAAATACGCTGGAGGAAAGAAGAATTTTGAAGATGAATATTTCCAAAATTATTCCGGAGCAACCTATATGAAGGAGTATTCAGAGGACGAGCTTGCATTTACTATGAATAAAATCAAAGAGCGGCTTATGTGATCGAACAGAATCTGTCAAAACAGGAAAATTTGAAAGAAGGGAAATACTCCCTGTTGGATATCGGATGTGGAGAAGGGTTCTTACTTTAGTATTTTCATGACAAGGGGGTCAAGGTAAAAGGCGTTGACATTGGTTCCTACGCACTTGAACATTTTCAACCCCAAATGTGTCCTTATCTGGAGCAGGGGGACATGGAGACGATTATCCCTGAGATGAAAAAGCGGGGAGAATGTTTTGACGTTGTCAATATGGACCGGATTCTGGACATGGTGCTGGATGCAGAGCAATGTGTTGAAATGATAAAAGGACTGATGACTGAGAAATCCATTCTCGTTATCAAAGTAGCCAACAATTATTCTTATCTGCAGCAGATGTTATTAAGGAGCGGGGAACGAAAGGAAGAATACTGGTTAGACGACCCGGACCATACAGGATATTTCAACAGGGAAGGATTGATCAGCCTTTTGGAGGCAGGGGGATTTGAATGCATGGACTTTTACGGGGATACTTTCGTGGATTTTCATCTTCTGAATCCGATTACAAACTATTATGAAAGGCCTGAGAAAGGGAAATTTGCACATGGGACAACGGTAAGGCTGGAAAACCTGATGCATGAAATCTCCATGGAGTGGACGGTGGAAATTTACCGGATGCTGGGGGATGTGGGATTTGGAAAAGAGATTGTGGGAGTTTTCCGGAAAAGAGCAGAGTGAGCGCATTTGCAAAAAATATGAGTAGGAAAGGAAAAGCCCGGAAGTAAATTGCCAAAGGCTATATTTGTGGCAGTATGGCAGCAAAGCTTGCGATACGTGATTTGGAATGCTACTAAGCAGGGACATGGGATTAACGTTGCAGGAAGTAATGATGAAAAAGCGGAGCAAATATTTTAAATTGGTATATTGGGCATTTGCATGTGTACTGATCGTAACAGGCTGTTCAAATAAACACAGTGCAGAACAGAAGATTTTTACGGAGGAGGAAAAAGAAGAAAGGGAAGAAGAAAAAACGGCAGAACCGGAAAATGAATCAGGCAATGTTTCCATGGAGGCAGATACAGTTGATTTTGCGCAAGGTTTGGCAATAGAACCGGAGATGATTGATGCGGACTGGTCAAATTATTTCAATGGGTTAAATGGAGCGGCGGTTATATACGATGTATCTGACAGACGGTATGTTATTTATAATAGTGAGCTTGCATTGACCAGAAGCTCACCTTGTTCTACATTTAAAATTATTTCTTCCCTGATTGCACTGGAAAATGGAATCATTACGCCAAAGGATTCCACACGGATATGGAGCGGTGAAGTATTTTGGAATGAAGACTGGAATAAAGATATTGATTTTAGCGAAGCGTTTCGTACTTCCTGCGTATGGTATTACAGACAGGTCATAGATGATATTGGGAAAGATATCATGAAAAAAGAACTGGATAAACTTCAGTATGGTAATTGCGACATTTCCGATTGGGAGGGGCAGCTAAATACAAACAATAACAATCGGGCTTTAACCGGTTTTTGGATTGAGTCGTCTTTAATGATTTCCCCCAAAGAACAGGTGGAGGTAATGGAACGTATCTTTGGTGCTGACTCGGATTATTCAGAAGAAACGCAATATGAACTGAAGCAGGTTATGCTTGTGCCAAAGCAGGAGAGTGCAGATATTTCCATATACGGTAAAACAGGAATGGGCAAAACGGATGGCATTGTTGTTGATGCATGGTTTACCGGATTTGCAGAAAGTGAGGAAGGGAATATATATTTTTGTGTGCATCTTGGAAGAACAGACGGCATGGATGTATCCAGCTTACGGGCAAAGGAAATCGCAGTTCAAATTGTGTCAGATTATTATGGTTCTTAAGGATATGTCATCCATTTGAACGCGCACGAAAAATTTTTCCATCTACCGTGCAGCCACAGCTTTTGGGCTACTGCTTTGTGTATTTTCGAATTCAAATTCCGAACTCAAATTTGTGAGGTACATTTACAGAAAATAATTTTTATACTAAGTATACATATAACTTTTAGGTAATAACTGATGAACGAATCGAGACTTCTGAGGAAGCCTCGATTTTTGTTACAATAAGCTGGCTCACAAAGCGTGGCAGCGCTTGTTAACATAAAGTCGGTTCATAAAGCGCAGGAACTGGCAGCATGGGGGATTTATATGAAAAAAGCAATGATTCTTGCGGTATTTTTTTGCCTGGCAGTATGCTTTGCCGGATGCGGTGCAGGTAAAGAGCCCGCAGATGGTTCTAATATGGAAACCGGCCAGAAGGCGGAAACAGGATTTTTTATGATATTTATATGGAAGAAGAAAAAGCAGCCGAACCGGCAAAAAGGGATACAGGATTATTTTTCTTTAAGGGGAATCCGGGAGAAAAATTTGCAATATGTAATGCAGGTGGCGGTTTTGCCTACGTGGGAGCTATGCAGGACAGCTTTCCTCATGCGCTGGAATTGTCAAAGATGGGATATAACGCCTTTGCACTGATATACCGTCCCGGCACACAGACCGCTTGTGAGGACCTGGCAAGAGCAATCGGTTTTATTTTTGAAAATGCCCAGGAACTGGAAGTGGATACCGAATGCTATTCTCTGTGGGGCGGTTCGGCAGGAGGGAGGATGGCAGCTTACCTTGGCGCTTATGGGACGGCAGTCTTTGAAGGCGGTGATATGCCAAAACCGGGAGCGGTTGTAATGCAGTACACAGGACATAGCGAATACAGCGAGAATGACCCGCCGACTTATGCATGTGTCGGAACCGATGACGGTATTGCAAACTGGCGCGCGATGCAGGCACGGCTTGAGGCAATGAGTAAGCTTGGTATCCCCACGGAATTTCATGCGTATGAAGGACTCCGTCATAGCTTTGGTTTGGGAATCGGAACAGTAGCGGAGGGATGGCTGGAAGATGCCGTTGCATTTTGGGAAATGCAGACAGGGAATTAAAATAGGATTATCGTTTGGATTATAAAAGGTAGGCGGAGCATGAAAAAACATTTCTTTCATTTGAACAATCCAAAGCAAAGATAACGAAAGAAACGTAAAAAAAATTTATGCATATAATTTATTATACCTATCAGAAATCTCTATATGATAAGTGTATTGTCATACGGTACCAAATAGGAATGAGGTGATTTTATTTGAATAATTTTAATATGAATTGGATGTTTAATCCGCCGAATCTGTTTGGCATGGGAAGGAATTATAATAGAAACAATCAACAAAATAATCATCAAAGCACAGCTCGGACTTCGCCTGATGATGTATCCGGGGCAAATACGGCCGTATCAGCTCCTTCTGAGCATGCAGATACGACAGAATCAGGCAAATATGATACTTCTGTTTGCCGCTTACCCAGTTGTGCAGATGAAATTGTAAATTCCGGACCAGTTTGCAGTTCTGACGAAAATTTGGAGCCTGATTTGCCATATGCCTCTGGGGAAAACGGAGAAGCGTTCCCGTCTTGCTGTTCCGGTGAGTGTGCAAATCCTGGTTTGCCATTCTGTCCTGGCGAATGCGGAAAACCAGGCCCCCAGGGTCCAAGAGGAGAGCCCGGCCCGCCCGGATGTCCTGGTGAGAGGGGAGAGCCCGGTCCCCAGGGTCCAAGAGGAGAGCCCGGCCCGCCCGGATGTCCTGGTGAGAGGGGAGAGCCCGGTCCCCAGGGTCCAAGAGGAGAGCCCGGCCCGCCCGGATGCCCCGGTGAGAGGGGAGAGACTGGTACCCAGGGAGTCACAGGACCACAAGGGCCGCAGGGCGTGGCGGGACCGCAGGGACTGAGAGGAGATACGGGTGCACGTGGCCCGGCGGGACCTGCAGGTTATCCGCAGAATAGTATATTTGCATCATTTTCGGGCCAGGAGCTTATTTTGCCGGAAAACACCAGTCTTCCGCTTAAAATAGATATACCGGATATAACCGAAAATATTTCTCTTTGCGATGACAATTCTGTCTCGCTTACCCCCGGATGCTATGCTGTCTATTACTATATATCCACGATAGTGAAACGACATGGATCAATAAAACTTACACCCATATTGAATGGCTGCGCGCATATGACATACAGCGCGTATGCAGAGTCAGTAAAACGAAAGGAAATGCTTGTGGTATCAAGATATTTTGTGGTTGAAATACCGTGCGAATCCACGCTGTTTTTTGCGTGGGATTCTTCAGCAGGACCTTGCGAAATCAATATGAACTTGAGTATAGAAAAATTTGGAAGACAATAATTCAAAGAAAAAGGAGAGCAATATGCCGACAATAAGTCTTTGTGTGATTGTTAAAAATGAGGAGGGGCAAATTGCACGCTGCCTTGAAAGCGTGAGAGAACTTGTAGAGGAAATCATTGTTGTAGATACTGGTTCGGCAGACCAGACGATAGAAATAGTGTCTCAATATACATCAAAGGTATATTCATATCCGTGGAAAGATGATTTTTCCGATGCCAGAAACTATTCTTTTTCCAAGGCATCTATGGATTATTGTATGTGGATGGATGCTGATGATATTCTGGAAGAAACGGAAAAGGATAAATTTTTGCAATTGAAGCAGACTCTGTCACCGGATGTGGATATTGTAATGATGAAATATAATACTTCTTTTGATGAAACCGGAAAACCTTCTTTTTCCTATTTCAGGGAAAGATGGATTAAAAACTGCCCCAAATACCAATGGATTGGTGCGGTGCATGAAGTAATTCCCCCAAGCGGCAACGTAATTTATTCTGATATTGCAGTTAGTCACAAAAAAATAAAAGTAAACGATCCTGACCGGAACCTGAATATATACCGTAAAGTGTTAGCGGAGGGGAAACTTTTAGATCCGCGGCAGCAGTATTATTTTGGGAGGGAGTTATATTATCATAAACAATATGAGGAGGCTGTCTCCGTGTTGGAGGAATTTTTGAGTTTGGAGGAGGGCTGGATTGAAAACAAGATAGAAGCATGTGCAATCTGCGCCAAATGCTATTATGGTCTGGGGCGTGAACAATGTGCGCTAAATACCCTTTTGCGGAGCATGAGCTTTGATTTACCAAGAGCTGAGTTGTGCTGCGATATCGGAAAATATTTTTTGGACCATGGAGATTTTCACATTGCTACTTATTGGTACAAAACTGCGCTGAGCAGACCCAAAAATGAATATGCAGGAGGGTTTGTGCTGCCGGACTGTTACGATTATGTTCCTCTTTTACAGTTATGTGTTTGTTATGATAAAATGGGAGACCGGAAAAAGGCAAAGGAATACAATGAGAGAGCAGGGGCCTTAAAGCCTTATTCCAAATCATATCTTTATAATAAGCAGTATTTCGACAGTCTGGAGATTTCGTAGAGCGTGTTTTGACACGCTCTATTTTTTACAATAAGTGTCTTACGAAGCATGACAGTGCTTGTTTTATAAGTAGGCCTGTGAAATGTCATAGCGTTTATTTCTATAAGGAAAGTTTACAGCATGTGCTACCCGCTGTTTCTACAATATGGAACAAATATTTTAGGTAAGCATAGAATATTTGTAGAAAAAGATACTTTTTTAGTGTATTTTCAGATATTTAGAAAGGATATGGTATTTATGGATTATAACAATTCGTGTAACAAATGTCAGAATCAATGTAATCCGCCCTGTTGTGAACGCGGGCCAGCGGGACCTAAGGGCGATCAGGGGCCCATGGGGCCTCAGGGCGTCAAAGGAGATATGGGTTGTCCCGGACCGAAAGGCGACAGAGGCGATCAAGGACCTATGGGACCACAGGGTATTCCCGGCGTTCCCGGGGCGAGAGGGCCCAGGGGTAATACAGGGCCGGTAGGACCAACCGGGAATACAGGGCCAAGAGGCTATGCCGGGCCAAGAGGTTATGCAGGACCACAGGGGATTCAGGGTATCCAGGGTGTCCGTGGTGATATTGGACCGAAAGGGGATCCGGGTTGTGAAGGCCCTAAGGGAGATGTAGGGCCTCAAGGGCCGGCGGGACCTATAGGACCGGCAGGACCTGCGGGACCACAGGGAGATGTAGGACCTGCGGGACCCAGAGGTATTCCGGGGCCAACCGGAGCAACCGGCCCGACAGGTCCAATGGGACCACAGGGCGTAACCGGGCCACAAGGTATCCAGGGGGTAGTCGGGCCAATTGGAATCCAGGGACCAAAGGGATGTCCGGGAGATGAGGGCCCTACGGGAGCAACCGGCCCTACGGGAGCCGATGGAGCTACGGGGGCAACTGGTTCTGCGGGAACCGATGGAGCTACGGGAGCGACCGGTCCCACGGGAGCCGATGGAGCTACGGGAGCGACCGGTCCCACGGGAGCCAACGGAGCTACAGGAGTAACCGGAGCTACGGGGGCGACTGGCCCTACGGGAGCGACCGGTCCCACGGGAGCCGATGGAGCAACCGGAGCCGATGGAGCTGCAGGAGCGACCGGAGCCACGGGAGCCAATGGAGCTACAGGAGCAACCGGCCCCACGGGAGCCGATGGAGCAACCGGAGCAACTGGTCCTACGGGAGCGACTGGTCCCACAGGAGCTGATGGAGCTACAGGAGCGACCGGAGCCACGGGAGCCGATGGAGCAACCGGAGCAACCGGCCCCACGGGAGCCGATGGAGCAACCGGAGCGACTGGTCCCACAGGAGCAACTGGCCCTACGGGAGCCACAGGAGCAACCGGAGTCACAGGAGCAACTGGTGTGGCGGGCACAGGGGCGATGATTCCGTTTGCCTCAGGGCTGCCGGTTTCTCTTACAACAATCGCCGGAGGACTTGCGGGACTTCCTGCTTTTGTTGGCTTTGGAAACAGTGCCCAAGGGCTTACGCTTCTGGGTTCATCAATTGATATTACCAATGCCAGCGGAACACTTTCAAACTTTGCATTTCAGGTTTCGCGTGACGGTATTATAACCTCGTTCAGTGCATTCTTTAGTACGACAGTGGCGCTTTCCTTAATAGGTTCCACCCTTACAATAAGGGCCCAGATTTATCAGTCAGCAACACCGAATAATGTATTTTCCCCGATTGCCGGAACGCTGATAAACCTGACCCCGGCACTTGGCGGAGCAATATCTATTGGCACGCTGCTAAACGGTTCGCTGGCAGGACTTAATATTCCGGTAACGGCTCAAACCCGGCTGATGCTGGTATTTTCAGCAACGGCAAGTGGGTTGTCCTTACTCAACACAATTGTAGGATATGCAAGCGCCGGGCTGAGCATTAATTAAAAAGCATTTTTATAAAAATTAATTCCCGCGGGCAACGAGCTAAGTGGATGCTTAAAGCCACCATTGGTTGGCTTAGACATTTGGCGGCTGCCGCGAGGTCAATACCCCGCAGCTTAGCTGCGCTGCAAGCTGGATGCCATGCCAGCTTGCAGCGGGGTTGTTAACTAAAAATATGGCGCTTTGTTCTCTAAAAGATGATAGATGGTGTCCGTATAGTTCTTAGCAGCTGCAGGCAGTGAGGGGAAAATACGAAGAATTTCCTTTTGGAGCCATGGACTTTTTGTGGCTTCTGTTGTTGTAAAGTAATGATTGTATGGAAAGTAAGTGTATTGGTATTGCCGTCCACCTTGTTTGACCCAAAATTAATCTGATTGATTATCGCAGGATTAACATACTTATGTTTCTTTCAGTTGAGAAGAATAAAAGAACTTGGAATGCTGTCTGAAACTTTCACACAAGATTTAACACTGACCAAGATCAAAAACACAAATCCAAGTTGAAAAGACTAATGGCTCAGTTCTGCTATGATATCTGTGGCCTTCCACAGTGACTGTGCCCATTCCTGCTCTATAAAAAGGAATCGGTATTATATTTGAAAAGCAGCCTGCCAATTACGGAAATCAATTTGCCAGCACACAGTATCCTCGAAGTAACTTTTCACGGGTCAGGAATGCGCATTTACTGCGCATTCCGTGAGAACATGATTTAGGTGTGAGGGGCGATTTTTGCGAAGTAAAACTTGGAATATCGCCCCGAATGTTACTATGAGCGGCTCCCAGGCCGTGAATCAATGCCATTAAGTTAAGCAGGGCTTGTCAGAGGACTCCTGCCATAAATCAGCTATGTGTTGGGATGACATGGGAATTATACCAGTTGTTAGAAGTTCTATAGGCGGATATTTTGTATCATGGGAAGTTTTTGGGT
>NZ_QZDT01000067.1 GCF_009917485.1 Parablautia muri | reverse complement strand
ATCAACTGCTTGAAAAATACTTTTTAAACATTTTTCATTTTACCTATTGACATTTCTTAGCTGGACTTTTTGATTATGTCAAATAATATTTTACTACAAAGATGAAAAATATTCAATAAAAATATCTTGACATTATATAGAATGACGTGTATGATAAATATGTAAGCAAGATATAAATAGCGAACAATTATATCTTGCAAAATAATCAAGAGAGGAGGCGATAAGGTGAAAGGCGACAATTACATGATGCATGCGGAGGACATTTCAAGAGAATTAGGAATTTCCAAAGGATATGCCTACAAAATCATTAAGGAACTGAATCAGGAATTAAAAGAGGCTGGATTTATTGTGATTTCCGGCAGAGTTCCAAGGGCTTTTTGGGAAACAAAGTTTTATGGAAACAGGACACAAATAGAAACAGTGTAGCGAAAGGAGAAAATGTGAAAAATAAATTTTTCACACGCGAGATTTGTGCTTACACCCAAACTCGCAGATTGAGTAGGAATGGAGGATATTGAGATGCCGGTTTATAAGGACACAGAGCGTGGAAGCTGGTACTGCCAGTTCTATTATGAGGATTGGACAGGGAAGCGGAAGAAAAAGTATAAAAGAGGCTTTCGGACAAAAAAGGAAGCACAAGATTACGAGAGTGAATTTAAGCGCGTGGCAAATGCGGACATGGATATGTCGGTTGCTTCTTTCGTGGATATTTACTTCAAGGATAAGGACGGAGAACTAAAGGAGCGTTCTAAGCGGAATAAGAAATACATGATACAGTCCCATGTAATCCCCTATCTTGGTGAAAAGAAAATGAATGAGATTACTCCGGCAGATATTATTGCGTGGCAGAATGAAATCCGTAATAAGAATTTTTCTGAAAGTTATCAGAGGATGCTGCAAAACCAAGTGACCGCATTGTTTACCCATGCACAGAAAATTTATAACTTATGGAATAATCCATGCAAAAAGGTAAAAAAGATAGGGCGCTCGGATGTAAAGCGGTTGGAATTTTGGACTTATGAGGAGTATCAGAAGTTTATAGAAACATTTGAAAAGGAAAGCCGCTCGTATTTGATGTTTCAGCTATTATTTTGGACGGGAATGCGCGAAGGCGATGACCACGTTATAATAAGACTAAAGTTAGACAAACCCAGTAAATACGCTGGTTTGAGCTGATTTAGTCCTTTCTCAAAACTGCAACGAAGCATGATATTGATGGAAGGCGGCGCTGTTTTTTCGGTCAGATATCTCACAAAAGCATATGGAGCACCAGGGTTCCGGCGGGGATTTATGCCATATGGGCAGGGAGGTGGAAACTGTATTTTGGTGCAAAAAAATATTGGAATTATTCAGGCAGGACTAAATTCAGAACCCCAGAGAGGGGAAAGCTGGTTTAGCCCTGTTTTTTATTATCACAGGGAGGGTGCATATGGGCAATCGGATTACCAGGGAAAGCATGGAATTCATAGCAGGGGAAATTATGGATACAGTCCATGCTTCCGGCAGTCTGGAAGACGGCATAAACAAAATTCAGGAAATTCTTGAAGACAATGGGATTGTAGAAATTATCTCAGATTAAAAGGAGGAGAGCATATGAAACAAAGAGAGATGACAGTTTATAGGGCAAGGGGAACCAGCATAGGAACGAATAACCCATTGATCATGCTGCAGGGGAAATGGCTACGGGACTTGGGTTTTTCCACGGGTGATAGGATATCAGTAACTTGTGATGGCGGCAGGCTTATCGTGGAAAAGACCGGCAGGATATGGTCTGACCCCAAAGGGGCAGGGATGGTGGCGGAAGATGCAGAATATCAGGGGAAGGCGGTATGACGATGGGTATGATGAAAGGAAATAAACGTACAATTAGTTTTAAGGACCAGGAGCATGAAATGTTTTATCGGAACTTCCTGCAGAACTGTAAGTCCGGGGATGCATACCATAAGGCGCTGGCTTACTGCATTGGGATTAACGGGGATACCAGACGGAATGTGGAACGTATTTATGACTTTGAGGAAGATTTCATAAAGACAGAATGTCTTAGGGAAGACTGGATCACCAGCGGCAGCGCAAGGGTGGTACGCATGGCGTTCAATCTTTTCTGCAACGGTGCGCCCAGCGTGTATGCCCTTGAAGGGGAAGAAAAGGTAAAAGAGTGCCGGCGGTATACAGTGGAAGACCTGTTCTGCTGTGAATACGCAGTATATTTCTGGGAGGCGATTAAAGTACGCTATCCGGAATACTGTTTCCCGATAGATTTATCAGAGTTTGGGATTTAAAACCGTAAAGTGCAGAAGGAGGGCAGTATGGCAGAGTTAAGTATGGCGTTAGTGCAGATGAAAGGGCTGAAATGCCGGATTGATGATATTTTATATGTCACCACTTATGATGAACATGCAGACCTGAGGGGGCTGCATGCGGACCATAAGGACAGCAATCAGATGTTCCAGTTAAGGGAAATGAGGAGAATTATGGAAAAGCTGGCAGACGTAGGCGGCAGCATAGAATACCTGTTCCGCCCGGTTCAGGAGACCAGTACCCTGCACAGGGATGAAAACGGGGAATACAGGACGGAGAAAGGATACTGTTACCGCAGCGGAAGCCTGATTGAAGCTTTATTGCAGGAAGATTCCCAAGAAGCGCCCTGCTGGGTGCAGACAAAAGTAGAGCATGACGGGGAGGATTATTATCTCATGGGATATGAAGATATCCCCATGGAAGGGCTGAACGTCCGTGTGAGATAGGAAGGAGAGCGGATATATGGAAACAACAGGAAGAAGATGTAAGGTCATTGCCCTCGCAAACCAAAAGGGCGGTGTGTCAAAGACAACCACTACGGTAAATTTGGGGATTGGTCTTGCAAGGGCGGGAAACAGGGTTTTGCTCATAGATTCCGACCCACAGGCCAGCCTTACCGCAAGCATGGGGGAAAGGGAGCCGGACAGGCTGGACAAGACGCTTGCCACGGTGCTTACCTCCATCATGGAAGGGCAGGAAATAGAAGCGGAGGATGGAATCCTCACCCACGGGGAATGGGTGCGGTTCCTTCCGGCAAACATTGACCTTGCGGCAGTGGAAGTGTCGCTGATCAGCGCCATGAGCAGGGAGTATATGCTGAAAGAGTACATAGAGGCGGTGGCACCATATTTTGATTACATTATCACAGACTGCATGCCATCCCTCGGGATGCTGACGATCAATGCGCTTGCGGCGGCGGATACGGTACTCAAACCCCTGCAGGCACAATATCTGTCCTTAAAAGGGTTGGAACAGCTGACCGCAACGATCATGAGGATAAAGAAGCGCATTAACCCGGCGCTGGATTTTGAGGGAATCCTGCTGACCATGGTGGACGCCCGGACAAACTATGCAAGGGAGATCATGGAGATGGTGCGCGGAAACTACGGGCAGAGGATACCGGTATTTGAGAATTATATCCCTTTGTCGGTGCGTGTGGCGGAAGCAAGCGCAGAGGGGAAGAGCATATTTGCACATGACCCGAAAGGCCGGGCCTCGGCAGCATATGAAATGCTGGCAAAGGAGGTGCTGGCGCATGGCAGGTAGAAAAAGCAGCGCTTCCAATATCAAAATGCCAGATGTGAACGCTTTGTTTGGGCTGGAAGAGGACACAGGCAGGTTATCGGAAAAGGTAGAGGATATAGCCATTGACCAGCTGCATTCCTTTGATTCCCACCCATTCCGGGTGCTGGATGATGAAAAAATGCAGGAGACCGTGGAGAGCGTCAGGGAGCATGGGATCATCAGCCCCCTGCTCGTCCGTCCGGGGAAGGAAAGCGGGTATGAGATCATATCGGGGCACAGGCGGAAAAGGGCCTGTGAACTGCTGGGACTTAAGGCGGTCCCATGCTTTGTCCGCAGCATGACAGATGAAGAAGCCACCGTGACGATGGTGGATTCCAACATCCAGAGGGAAGAGCTTTTGTACAGCGAAAAAGCTTACGCCTATAAAATGAAGCTGGATGCGATAGACAGGGTAAAAGGCAGGCCTAAAAAAGAGGGACAGGTTGTCCCTGATTATCTGGGGAAGAAATCCACAGAGGTGGCAGCAGAAGGAAGCGGGGAGAGCTATAAACAGGTTGAGCGGTATATCCGCCTGACTTTCCTTATAAAGCCTATGCTCAATTATGTAGATGAAAAACGCATTGCATTTGGCGCCGGGGTGGAATTATCCTATCTGGAACCGGAAGTGCAGGAGCTTCTTTGCCAGACAATGCAGCGTTTATGCGTATTCCCTAATCTGGCACAGGCAAGGAAGCTTAAGGAGTCAGGCAGGGAAGGGAAACTGGACGAAAACGGAATGGAGATCATCCTTTCTGATGAAAAACCGGCAGCCCAGGCAGTCAGGCTGCAGAGAAAGAAGCTGAACGAATATTTTCCGGCTGGTTATTCGGCGGAGCAGATAGAGGAAGTGATCTATGGCCTCTTAAAGAGGTGGAGATTTGAGCAGGGGGAATAGCACTGGCAGAGCGGTATGCTCCGTCAGAAAAACAGAATATTGTTCCACATAAGAGCAGAGGGATGAATTTTGCCTCTGTTTTTATGTGGAGAAAACCATAAAAAGATTGTGTGGAATGGAGGCGTGGAAGATGCAGAGGATCCAGTTTGATTATTTCCATGGGATGGAAGCGGGGCAGTACAGCTTTTACCGTATCCCGAAAATGCTGTTCACAGCGGAGTGCTTCAGGAGCCTTTCCTGTGAAGCGAAAGTCTTATACGGGCTGATGCTGGACCGCATGGGGCTCAGCATTAAAAACAGGTGGATCGATGAAGAGGACAGGGTTTACATTGTCTTTACGGTGGAGGAGACAGCGGACTTGATGAACTGCGGAATGCAGAAAGCGGTAAAGCTGATGAAGGAACTGGATTCTGATAAGGGCATCGGGCTGATAGAGAAAAAGCGCCTGGGACTGGGCAGGCCTAACGTGATCTATGTAAAGAATTTCATGGTAAGGGAAGAGCCGCCATTGCCGGAGAAAGGGGGAGACCCTGACGAAAGGGAAACGACAGGAACGCCGGAAAGCAGGGCAGCCGGCAATTATGACAGGAGAACTGTGGAAACCACAAATCAGGAATTATTAAAATCACAATTCAAGAATGATGAAAATCACAATTCAGGAGTAGTGAAAGCCGCAATTCAAGAATTTCCAAAATCACAACCTAATAATACTGAATTTAATAAAACTGATTTCAGTGAGACTGATCCTATCAATCTTTATCCATCTGATGTGACAGGACAGATGGAACGTTACCGTACCGCCATACGGAAAAATATCTCGTATGAGTGTTTTTTGGGTGCCAGGGGCTGCCAGAGGGAGGAACTGGACGAGCTGGTGGAGCTGATGGTGGA
The DNA here is from genome assembly GCF_009917485.1 of Parablautia muri. Classification (GTDB taxonomy): domain Bacteria; phylum Bacillota; class Clostridia; order Lachnospirales; family Lachnospiraceae; genus Suilimivivens; species Suilimivivens muri. Next base: position 11,421 of record NZ_QZDT01000067.1, on the reverse strand, counting down.
TGTGATGATGATGCCTGACCATGCAATTTTGCGGATAGCGGGGGCGGAAAGGCCGGCGGCGGTTGTGAAGGAGCGGTTCCTGAAGCTGGACGATTCGCATATAGCCTATGTGCTTGCCTGCCTGCAGGGGAATACCGGCAAAGTGGGGAATATCAAAGCGTACCTGCTGGCATCGCTTTATAATTCAGCACTGACCATAGGCAATTATTACCGGGCGGAGGTGAACCACGACCTATATGGGAGCGGATAGCGGCCACAATGTCAATGCAAATACATAATCTCTGGAAAAAGACAGCCTGCGTATGGTCTGGCTGGCTTTGCTGCCGAGACTGGGGAATGGAAATCTGTAAGGAAAGGGGGAAACCGTGTTGGGCAGACGTGTAGAATCACAAGAACTGGCAGCCCTTGGGGAACGTATACGGGAACGGAGGATGGAACTGCGCCTGTCACAGGAAGCGCTTGCGGAGAAAGCAGGGATCAGCGCCAACACGGTAAGCCGGATTGAGGGAGGACAAATGGCCATGGGCATAGGAACTTTCATAAATCTGGTACAGGCAATGGATGCAGACGCAGACAGCCTTCTGGGCGTTATTTCCGATTCGGGGAAAAAGCGGCATGGGGATATATTCCACCGCATCAGTCATTTAAGGGAACCGGAGCGGGAAATCGTGCTGCGGACGATAGAGGCGCTGGTGGAAAGCCTGCGGAGGGGCAGATGAAAGGATTCTACGGATATGGTGGGAAAATAAGTGGATTTCTACCTGACCGGTGAGGAAAGCGGCCGCTGGTTCCGTTAAAATATACACAAGATAACAGGCAGTAAGGAAAAGTTTCCAGCCCCGTTAAAAAAAACGGGTAAGCCGGAAGCTGTTTTTTACTGCCTGTCCTGCGATGGTGCAGGCAATGCAGCCAGTATAATTCCGGCACGGCCCGTTGGAAAGGCGGCCAGAATTGACATTGCAGGAATTGAAGGAGATTACCGAAATACCGGAACATGGAAGAAAAATGCCCACCGCAAGGAATCTAAGGAATACAGGCAGGCTGGTGGCAGAAAAGGAGCTGAAAAATGACACATGGATTGCAGCCTATCAGAATGGCTATGCATTATACCATGCCGGCGGTCATTCCACCGTATTCCCGGTTCATACATGCGGAGATTATCTGTATGCATCCAGCGGGATAAGCAGTTATTTACCGGAACATTTTTTTGCGAAGGAGCCATGGCATATCCGGCTTGTCCTTGAAGGGGAGGACAGGCTGGAACGTAACCAGAGGGCAAAAGAGCAGGAAAGGACAGTTTCCTACAGCGCCATATCGGAAGAGTGGGAAGCGATGGAAGACGTATGTGCGAAAACAGTTGAAGATTTGCTGGAAAGGGAAAACATGGAAGAGTTGCTAAAATGCCTGACGGAGCGGCAGAGAATGGCAGCCAGGCTTTGTTTTTTCCAGCAGAAGACCCGGAGAGAAGCGGCAAAAGAGCTTGGGATCACCAGCCCGGCAGTATCAGCCATACTTTCGCAGGCAGCCCGGAGACTGCGGAAGCAATATCCGGACGGGAAGCAGGCGGTAAAGGCGGTGGCGGCTGTATGAGGGGAAAGCAGCCAAAGGAACGGGAAAAATATTTTATCCGTCTGGGCGGCAGTACGCTGGTGGAAGTGGGCAGGGAGATTTATCTGGAATGGTACCGCTCAGAACGGAGGGAGCGGTACCAGAGGGAATGCGACAGGAAGCATGGTGTGTGCAGTATCAATAAACTGCATGAAAAAGGATATTATCCTGAAAAATCAAATTACCTTAATGATACGACACTGGAAACGGTTTTAAAGGACGAATGCTGGGACAGGCTGGAAAATGCCCTTAAAAAACTGTCTGAACAGGAGAAACGTCTGGTAAGGCTTTTGTATTTCGAGGATATGACAGTAAAGAAAACAGCGGAAATATTCGGGTGCAGCAGAAAAACAATCCATAACAGGAGGGAAAAGGTATTGGAAAAAATAAGAAAGATGATGTCAGAAACGTCTCCATGAAAAGAGATAACGCCCATGCCGGCAACGGAGCGGAACCGTTGTCAGGAGGACCGTGGAATACCGGAACGCGAAGCGTGAGGATATGCCGCGAAAGCCTCTTGACATAAGGTTCACGGATTATCCTTATGCAGTAGAAAAGGGGCTGCTGCTCCTTTTCCTGCTTCCGGCGAGGACGGGTCCGGGCAGAGCCCGGCAAAGGGTCAAGGGATAAGTCCTTTGCCGGTTCTTAGGGCAGCCCCCCCCCGGAGCGCCTTTTCTCTTTCATGATGTAAGCTGCCGTTGAAAAAGTTCTTTAATCACCTTATCTGTCAGCCCTATCCGTTTTAAGATGCAGCAATATACCAGTTTTATAAGTACAAAGGCAGTCTCTGCCAGTTTATTGTCTAATGGCATGAAATTACCGTGTGTAATGGTATTTCTATATTGTACAAGTTTATCAATATCTTCTCTGGATATGTATTCACCTATCAATGGCTGGTATTCAGAGAAACATTTTTCAATCCTGTCAGCAAGGGCACCTGACAAATGCCGGAGAGTGCCGAGGATATAGTCATATGATTTTGGGTCGGTTAGAGAGTGGATTCCATCACGATCTTCTTTCACTATGTCTTTTAGTTTTTCTACCAGATTGTCAAAAGCTGTTTCCTGCTGTACCTGAATTTTAGATAATTCCATTTCTGATTCCAGTGCAGAACAGATTTCCCTTATTTTTATGCTTGTAATATAAAGAGCGGTTTTATCGTCATCAGGAATAAATCCAATGTTGAAACTGGGTTTCTTAGGTTTGTTGCTTACGATTGAACTTAACAGGCTGGTAACGGATTCTTGCAATATATTGAAAGTCAGGCAACTATGGATTCCTTTATTTGTATCATGCACATGCTCATAATTAACATAGCATTCTGCAACAGAGTCAGTCATTTCTGGGAAATTATCAATAAAATCTCTGAATGTTATTTTTTCAAAACTTATATTTCGGCGGAATGCCATAAACTGGCACATGTTTAATATATATCCAAACATTTCGGGGAAAGTCTGGATTTCTTTTTCTTCATCAAATGTGATTTCTAAATTAATTCCTCCCGTTGAAATGGAATCGCCTTTTTCGGCTGATCTCCGCTCATGAGGTGTGGAATGGATAGAGATATTCCCGCTCACATTTTTGCCTGCCAACGTGTAGGTCAGGCTGTCATCCTGATATTTAACTTTCGTTTCTGACTTTTCAGTATATTCAAATATAACAGAAGATGGGAAGAAAAGCTTATTGAGAATACCGTTTTCAAAACAAAGGATTTTATAGGTACTAATATCGGGAAAACTACTGACAAAGTATGTCCAGGTGTTAAGTGTCAGTTCATGCCATATTCTTAATTCCTGATTGGCATAGATATAGACATATTTTCTTTCGGGAGTACGTCCCAGGATAAATCCCTGTTGCTGGGGAAGGATAATAGGAGATTTAGGCTGGGGGTCTGAATGAAAGAAGATACATTGGAAATCTTCTATTACAAAAGAAATATTTTCATATCCTTCCACTATACCATACAGTATTGTTTGATTTTGCATGCAATCACCTTTTTCTCTAAAAAAATTCGTATTAAACGAAAGCTATGTTTGATAAAAGAGATGTTAGTCCGAAAGTGTGTTGGTGCTATAATCTGCATTCTATATCTCCGGTATTCATGCGAATCAAAACTGGGAATTTTGAATGCCAACATATTTACGGACTAACACCAGACTTTAATGATCAATGAGTTCTATCATGCTTCAACCATTCATTCATTTCTATCATATCTTCTTTTTCCAAACGATTACGATAATCTGAATTAATTAAATATATTTCTCCTTCGGTTTCTTTGGTTATCACATGACATATACGCTGTCCAAGATATATGCCTAAATAGTTGCGTGTGACAGATGCCCTAGATATTTTCTTCCCTGATTTAATTGCCTCAATAATATCTTCCCTTTTCCAAATTCCCAATTCATCTATTACTTTGTTTTCTTCACAAGTATAAGCTGTTGCATGAGTGATTAAGTTGTTTAGTTTTGAATAGCTTACATTATCCAACAAAATTTCCTGCATAAATTTTCCTCCCATTTTCCAGTAATTACACTATTATTATACATTATTTCTGTACCAGTCACCATATACAATATAATCTTGTTTTAAAATAGTTGGTATGCAAAAAGGTATTAGTCCGCGTTATCAGGCCGTAAAATTCAGAATGTCTAGTTTACAAATTATATCCACCAGCACTTTCGGACTAATACCAAATAGTATTGCTAAGATGTGGAGGTTTGTACAGAGGGTTTAATATTATGACAAATTTGCGGAGTAAATTGTAATAAAATTTTTATTTCTAAAATTTCTATAAACTGTTTAATTTTCACCCCTTCCCGCCTGCTATTAGTGAAGGGGCAAATAAATCTCATTTTCAATCCATCAAAATTCCCTTTCACCGGACCTTGACAATTTCATAGCCTGCCCGGATTGATATCCGGCAGATGAGTGTGCATTCGGCGCACCCTGCTGGTGGGAACGTTGCGGCAAAAGGAGCCGGGACTGGAACGGGTCTGGGAGGGAAACAGGCAGAACGCTTTATTTTTATAAAATTATGGAAGAAAGGAAGAACGTATGGGAAGAAAGAAAATCATGACGAAGCTTCTTACATGCTTTGCGGCGGCAGCCACGGCTGTAGCGGGAATCCCTGGGAGTGTCCCGCTGTCTGTCAGGGCAGTTGAAGCGGGCAGTTACACGGCCACGTTTGAAGCACGGATTGGGGATACCCGGTATGAAAAGCTGGAAGAGGCTTTTGACAATGCACAATCGGGCGATACGATTATAGTCCTTAAAGACTGCAGCGTGTCAAAGACGCTTGAGGTTATTGCCGACAACATTACCTTGACGAGTGGAGACGCAGGAAACCCGGCAGCCATTTGCAGGGGGGAGGAGTTTTCCGGTAAAAACTATGGCAGGGATGCCGGGAACGTCCTTGTGGGGATAAGCAGCGGCAGCCTTGCCACACGGGATATTATCCTTGACGGCGGCGCGGTGCTGGACGGGGATTTCAACAACACCGGCCAGGTATGGGACAGCCCGCTTATTTATGTGAAGGGCTCCTATGTAATGGAAGCGGGGACTGTCCTTCAAAACAACTACAACACGGATTATTCCGAAAGCGTGGACAGCAACCGCAGCGTCAGGACGGCCGGGGCGCTGGAGGTTGCTGAGGATGGATTCCTTACCATGGACGGAGGGTTTATCAGGGACTGCTATACCCTTGGGGCCGGCGGAGGCATACAGGTAAGGAGCAGCGCAAGGGCAGAGATTACCGGCGGTGCGGTCAGCCACTGCTATGCCGTCTGGGGTGGCGCATTAGGGATGCTGGGCCCGGTGGAGATTACCGGTATGGAACTGTACGGGAACGGCGCAGAATCCTCCGGCGGCGCACTGTGGAGTACCTCGGAGCTGGAACTGTCAGGCTGTACGGTCAGGGATAACCAGTCGGCTTATGACGGCGGGGGAGCCAGCATCACTGCCAATGAAAAAACAGTGGTCAGCGGATGCACATTTGTCGGGAACAGCGCCGGAAGGGGGAGCGCCATCCATATCTCAGGGAGCGAAGGCGTAAACCCGCCTGTCATCAGGGACTGTGCAATTACCGGGAACCGGTCGGACGCGGAAACGCCTATAAACGGCAGCGCCATCAACTATATGGCTAAGTCAGGGCTTATCCTGGACGGGGAGATTGTCATGGATGACAATACTTTTTCGGACGGCATCAGGAATGACATTGTGTTCTGGTATGATGACGCGGAGCCGGTATGCCTTGGTGAAAGCTTTACCAGCACATCAGCCTTTAAGATAAGCGGTTATGAGATTACATCGGGGAAACTGGCGGTTGACGCCACAACGAACGGGAAGGAAACGGACGCACAGCAGTTCTCATCCTGCCACGGGCGTTTTAAGACGGAAGAAAAAGGCGGGGATATTTATTTTACGGAGATTTACAGGGTGCTTTATTTCCTTGACGGGAAAGGCTACCTTGACCCTGAAACCTATGTGGTAGGTGAGCCGGTTACGGTTTTAAGCCGGGAGGCGGAAATCCCTTATCTGGGGAGCTTTGACCGGGAGGACAGGGTATTTGACGGGTGGAACACCAAAGAGGACGGGAGCGGCACCGATTATGGGGAAGGCCAGGAAGTATGGCCTGAAAAAACCCTTTACCTGTACGGGAAATGGAAGGATAAATTTACCGTTACTTACGATTACAACGGGGGGACCGGCAGTACGGCCAGCGCCTATTCAGCCCCCGGATACCCGGCAGCCCTTCCCGGCGCAGCCCGTGAGGGATACCTGTTTAAGGGCTGGTTTGAGGATGAAGGGCTTAAGATGCCTGCCGGGCAGGAAGGGGAAGAATATACGGCGTATGCAGACATCACCCTTTATGCGGCATGGGAGGAGGAAGCCGAAACGCCGGAGGAAAGGCCGGAAGCAACCGTTACCTTTGATGCAGACGGCGGAGAGATGGAGGGCGGGGATATTACCGCAAAGGTTGGCAGTACCATTGTGCTTCCGTCCTGTACCAAGGAAGGTTATGAATTTACAGGCTGGTATGACGGTGATACCTGTGTGGGGCAGGCAGGGGAAGATTATACTGTCGCTGGTGATATTACCCTGAAAGCCCATTATATAAGGAAAGAAGCACCCACATGCACGGTCTCTTTTGATACGGACGGAGGGAAAGAGATTTCACCCATGAAAGTGGAAAAAGGAAAGGCGGTTAAGCTGCCGGAGGCAGAAAAGGAAGGGCATATTTTCCTTGGCTGGTACAAAGCGAAGGAGGGCGGTACCAGAATGGGAACAGAACTTACCGTAACAGAAGATACCATGCTTTATGCCCGCTGGGAAAAGGAATCCCAAAAGCCGGAGGAAAAACCGGAAGCCACGGTTACCTTTGACGCAGACGGTGGGAAGATGGAAGGCGGGGACATTACCGCAAAAGTGGGCGATACCATTACCCTTCCAGGCTGCACCAAAGAAGGATATGAATTTGTGGGCTGGTATGACGGGGACGCCTCTGTTGGACCGGCAGGGGAGCAATATACTGTCACTGGAGATGTTACTCTGAAAGCGCATTATGAGAAGAAAGCGGAGGTTACTTACCTCATTACCTTTGACCCCAATGGCGGAAGGAGGGCCGAACCTGTAAAGGCGGCAAAAGGGGAAAGGATCACCCTGCCCGGCACGGAGAAATCCGGCTATGTCTTCCTTGGCTGGTATACGGAGAAAAAGGGCGGCATCCTTTTCGGCCTTGCCGGTGATGAGCTGGAAGTGGCAAAGGATATGACCGTCTATGCCCTGTGGGAAAAGGAAAAAGCGGAAGGAACCGGCGATAAGGGGCAGGAGACCTGCAAAGTGGCATTCCACACGGAGGGCGGCTCACTGAAAAATCAGACGCTCACCATTGTCAAAGGCGCAGGCCTTTATCTGCCGCTTCCGGAGAAAAAAGGCTATGATTTTACCGGCTGGTATCTGGACAAGTCCCTGACACAGTTTGCGGGGGCATACAGGGATTCCTACCGTATCACGAAAGACACTGATTTTTATGCAAAATGGGAGAAAGCCAAAGAAGAGGATAAAAAAGATGACAATACAGACCAAGGAAACAATGCAGAAACAGCAGATACTTACACCGTAAAATATGATGCCAACGGCGGCACGGTAAAGGAATCCTCTGCCAGAGTAACAAAGGGCAAAGGCGTAAAACTCCCTGCCGCAGAACGGGAAGGATATGCTTTTACCGGCTGGTACACGGATAAGCAGATACTGGCTGGCAAAGCCGGCGCTGTTTATAAGTCGGACAGGGATATCTGCCTTTATGCAGGCTGGAAAAAGGTATCCGACGGGAACAGCGGTGACAACACTAACGATACCGGGAAAAGCTCCGGCACCAAAACCGGAGCTTCCATATCGGATACTGGCAGCAAAGCAGGCACCGGAAGTTCCGATGCCAAAACCGGAACTTCCACAGCAGATACCGGTTCAGGCGGCAGCACGGATAAAAAATCAGATACTCCCGTAACGGGGAAATCCGGGAATACAGCAGCGAGCCTGCCGGGGACAGGGGCGGAGAAAGAGCCCGTAATCCAGACAGGACGCACCTCGCCAATTTACCTTCTTGCAGCAATCGGAATGGTGGGTGTTCTCCTGGCGGCGCTTTCTGTCTGCGAGGGGAAACGCAGTTCCAGGGATAAAGCATAATGTTCTGCGCGGACATGCTGTAGCGGCATAAGCTATGCCACTACGGCAGCCCGCCGCAGGGATTGTCAGGAAGGAGGCGTCATGACAGAATGAAGGACCTGACAGGGAAGCTGGGGGAACTGATTTTCCCTGATGTGGAAGAGAAAAAAAGCAGGCGGATTGTGATACAGGTTATTATTGGGCTTTCCATTGCCATGCTCTCCATGGCAGGAATGCTTTTCTACAGCCACCAGGAAGTGGGACAGCGGCAGAAATTCCAGCAGATAAAGGGGGCGGGGATTACCCTGCCGGAAATACTGCCGGATATGCCGCCGGACGTGGAAGGAGGAAAAGAAGCGGAACCGGCAGGAGAAAAATCACCGGAGGGAGAGAACAGTACAGAGGATATGGGGGAGGCTGATAAAAATACCGTGACATTTCCCTATGATTGGGATTCCCTGACCGAAGCAAATAGGGATATCAAAGGCTGGCTTTATCTGCCGGACACACCCATTGACCTTCCCGTAGTCGGCGCTTCCGATAATGACTACTACCTGACGCACGATTTCTGGAAGGAGGAAAAGAGTACGGGCTGCCCGTTCATGGATAAGGATACCGGACAGTGGGATTTCAACAGAACGATTTACGCCCACAACATGGGCAAAGCCTCTGAGGCCATGTTCTCCCCGCTCTTAAAATTCAAGGACAAGGATTATTTTATGGCGCACAGGCAGCTCTATTACACGCAGTGTTACGGAGTAACAGCAGAATACCAGATCATGGCAGTAGTGAAATACAATGCAGGGGATACCGGAAGCTGGGATTTCCGTACAAGGAACCATGCGGATATGGAAAGCTACAACCTCTGGATGGAGGGGCTTGAGGAACACGCATTATATTATGCGGAGCCTGACCATGCCCCAGCACAGATACTCACCCTTTCCACCTGTGACCGTTCCGAGTTCGGGAAGGATGGGAGGCTGGTGATTGTGGCGGGGAAATGCCGGTAGGATGGGGGAATCTGTATATCCTATAGAGGAAGCAGAAAAAGCAAAAATAAAATGCGGCGTCCATGGACAGTTTATCAATCCAGGGGCGCTTTTTTAGTCAAAAAATCATAGAAATGAGGAAACCAGAGTGCAGGGAGGGAAAGGAGAGAAACGAAGGTATGCGGAAGATAAACCGGACTGCGCCTACTGCTATTTCCGTAAAAAGAAAGGCGTCTGCAGGCTGAAAAAATGCTACTACCTGCTCCCGGAGGAGCCGGAAAAGAAGGAGGAAACCTGTGAGGACTGCCCTTACGGGAAACATTCCCCATGCATCGGCTACTGCCTTTTGAAGATTGTCCGGGAGATGAAAATGAAAGTATAAGGCAGGAAGGGAGGGAAACTTATGCAGGACGAGGTAAGTGAGAAGGTCATATCGCTTTGTATCAGTGGCGGAAAGATTTCGGCGCGGATACTGAAGGAGGCAATGGAAAAGGCGCTTGCCGAAATGGAGCGTTCACAGCAGCAGGAACGGTATAATTCCCCGGCGAAACAGAAAGAGAAAAAGCAGGCGGTAAGCAGCGGGAAGCAGAGCCTTAAGAAACTTGCAAAGGACGGGACGCAGCTTTCCAACATAGAGGTCACTGACGGGAACATCAAATCTTTTGAAAAATGCGCCCGTAAATACCATGTCCTTTACAGTCTGATGAAAGATAAGTCCGTGTCGCCGCCCCGGTATTTTGTATTCTTCCGGGCAAAGGACGTGGATTCCATCACTGCCGCTTTCAAGGAGTATACCGGCAGGACGCTGAACAAGGCGAAAAAGCCTTCCGTGCGGAAAAAGCTGGAGCTTGCAAAGGAGCGCGTGGCAAAGCACAGGGAGAGGGAAAAGACGAAACACAAGGACAGGGGGCAGGAATTATGAGCGGGAAGAAAGAGGGTGCATCACTGCATGGCCTGACGGATAAGATAGCAGGGAATCTGTCGGAAAAACTTTCCACAATAGATAAAAAGCGTCTGCTCATGATGAATGTGCCTTACATCATTGTATTTTATCTGACGGATAAGCTCTCATGGCTGTACCGGCACTGCATGGGAAATTCCTTTGCAGAGAGGGCTGGGGTTCTTTTCCTGAATTTCCAGATGGCGTTTGAAAATCCGGTTTCCAGCTTCCATGCCAGCGACCTGGCAGTTGGCGCAATCAGCGCAGCGGTGGTAAAGGCCATGGTGTACCTGAAAGGGAAGAATGCGAAGAAATACCGCCACGGCGCGGAGTACGGCAGCGCAAGGTGGAGTGCATAATCTTAACTGTAAGCAACACCTATATTGACGCAGGAGGGTATGCACATGAATGATTACAGCAAAATCACAGCCCTTTACTCCCGCTTATCCGTGGGGGACGAGGACAGGGACGGCGGTGAAAGCAACTCCATACAGAACCAGAAGAAATTTCTGGAAAGCTACGCCAGACAGTTAAAGTTGACCAATATCCGGCACTACATTGATGATGACGAAAGCGGCAGATTTTTTGACCGTTCTGCTTACTCCCGCATGATAGAGGACGTGGAAAACGGCAAAGTCGGCGTGTGCATTATGAAAGATATGACCCGTTGGGGGCGCGACTATCTCCAAGTGGGAAACGCTATGGAGATTTTCCGCAGAAACAACGTGCGCTTTATCGCGGTAAACAACGGGATAGACAGCGAAAAGCCCGACACATTGGAGTTTGCGCCGTTCATCAATATCATGTCAGAGTGGTACGCAAAGGACATCAGCAAGAAAGTGAAAACGGGCATTAAGACCAAAGGCATGAGTGGAAAGCCAATCGCAACCGAAGCCCCTTACGGATATGTCAAAGACCCCGACAACAAGGATTTTTGGTTGATTGACGAAGAAGCCGCCGAAGTTGTCCGCCTTATTTTCCGCCTGTTTCTGGACGGGAAAAACCGAAACCAGATTGCCGTATATCTGAAAAATGAGCAAATCCCGACACCCACATTCTACATGAAAGACAGGGGGCGGGGAACGGCAAAAAGCAGGACGCTGAACGAGGAAAACCGCTACAAATGGAATAAGGCGACCTTGACCCGTATCCTCACAAGGCAGGAGTATTGCGGCGACGTTGTAAACTTCAAGACCACAAAGCATTTCCGCGACAAAC
>NZ_QZDT01000066.1 GCF_009917485.1 Parablautia muri | reverse complement strand
ACATTCAAAGGCTCTATAAAATTCATTCCTCCGTCTAAACTCTCTCCCTTAGACAGCTTCGCCGCTATATTGAGTATAAATGTTGTCTTTCCATCCCCCGGATCGCCTTGTACGATTGTCAGCTTTCCATAAGGGATAAACGGAAACCACATCCAAGAAACTTCCTGCGACTGTATCTCCGACAATTTAATCAACTGTAATTCTGTTTTTGTTTCTTCCATAATGCCCTCCATTTCTGAAAAATCGTTGTCACTGGAAGAAACCTCTGCTATACTTGTATTGTGAGATTGATAACAGAGGTTTTCCAGTTATCACAGCCCTAACAGTTGCCGCTGTCGGGGCTTTTTTCTTCTCCGCTGGTGTTACCCTGCCACAGATATTTTGCTCCGTCCAACATCCAAAGGATTGCTTTCAACATATCCTCATAAGCTGTCTGTAACTCTCTGATTTCTTCGGTAGCGACCTCCGGCCTTTCGCCTTTTATCTGCCCTGCCAGTTCTTCCATACGGCTCTGCATTTCCTGTAATTTTTCTACAATCTGATATACCGTTTCTTTTTTCCCTACCACGCATACATGATTGTAAATACAGGAACGGACAAAATAATCTTTCTTTTTCATGCCGCTTGCAAAAATCTTTGCTTCGATTTCTTCCCGTTCTCTGGGAGAAATGCGAAAACTGATTGTTGGATATTTGTGTGTGCCGCTCATTCTTTTGTACCCTCCTTAAACTCTGCGTTCAACAACTCTGCCATTTGTATCTGTTCTGTCGGGAACATATGGGCGTATCGAAACGTAATATCCACGCTTTCATGCCCTACCCTGTTCCCGATTGATACCGCCGAAAATCCCATGCTGATTAACAACGAAACATGAGAATGTCTCAAATCGTGGATTCTAATGCGCTTTACCCCTGCTTTCCCTGCCCCTCTCGTCATTTCATGGTGCAGGAAACTTTTTGTCAGATGAAAGATACGGTCAGTCGGGAGAAGCCCGTACAGCCTGCCGATATACTCTTTTAATTCCTCACATAAAAAGTCCGGCATACTGATATTGCGCTTGCTTTTCGGTGTTTTTGGGTCTGTTATCACATCTTTTCCCTCTAACCGCTGATAAGATTTTGTTATCCGAATGACCTTGTTATCAAAATCTATATCCTGCGGCGTGAGTGCTAAAAGCTCTGCTTTTGTCAAGTAAAAACTAAAAAATATTTTCATGATCACTGAAAAAGACACCGTAAGCTTTGCTTCTATGGTGCCTTTCAATAATACTCTTTTTTCTATATCATCAACTTATTCTTTCTCACTCATCAACTGCCGCAGTTCTTCCTTGCTTGGAAGCACCGTTTGATATTTGCTCGCAAATATCTGATTATTGTCTTCCGGCAAAGTCATTTCTACCACCGCGTCTTTTTTATCCTTACAAATAATGATTCCTATTGTTGGGTTTTCATCCTCAAGTTTTACTTTTCTGTCGTAATAGTTGACATACATCTGCATTTGCCCAATATCCTGATGTTTTAACTGACCAACCTTTAAATCAAATAGAACAAAACATCTCAACAAACGATTAAAAAATACCAAATCCACCCTGTAATGCTCCTCTTCAAACGTAAACCGAACCTGACGTCCCACAAAGGTAAAACCTCTTCCTAATTCCAGTAAAAACATCTGTAGATTGTCTATCAGGCGCTTTTCCAGATCGGTTTCTGAATAAACAGATTCTTCTGGCAATCCGGTAAATTCCAGGACATAAGGATCTTTAAAAATATCATCTGGTTTCTCAATCTGCTGTCCCTCCAAGGCAAGACGCATTACCTTATCCTTCTCCCTGCTTAGTGCAAGCCTTTCATACAGAGAACTTCCGTATTGCCGGCCAAGCTCATCCTTGCTCCACCCGTTCCTATATGCTTCTATTTCATAAAAATGACGTTCTTCCACATTGCTTATCCGCATCAGGATAAGGTAATGCGACCAACTCAAATAAAACCGTCTGCCCTCAACAGTCATTGGAAGCTGCTCCGAATGCAAAAAAGCCGCATCCGAAATCGCATCCTTTGAATATATCATATAGAAGCGTCGCATAAGTTTTAAATTTTCATAGGAAAATCCCCTGCCAAACTCTTCAGTAAGTCGCCTGGATAATTCCTGAAGAATATACTTTCCATAAGCAGCACGCTCACTGCCATTTTGTTCTTCGTCTATAATCATCCGCCCGGCCTCATAATAGGAATAAACCATAGCCATGTTTACCGACAAGCTCATTTTACGTTTTGCATCCCGAAACAGCTGCACGACCTGACCATAAAATTTTTCACTGCTTTTCATATCCTGCATATCAGATATCTCCTTTCCCAATTCGGTAATTGATAATTACCGAATTGATAAAATTTTCTATACAGCCATTAAACCCCTATCGAAATAAACTTGTAATGCCTATTTAAAAATACAATCCAGTATGTCCATCTCCCCAATAATCCCATAATCATAATCCATTTCATGATGGTCATATTCAGGCACTGATGGCTCCAAATAACTTTCTATATACTCCTCAACATCCGACTTATCTACCTTTACGTTACTTTTTGAAATTCTAATTTTATCTAAAATATCCTGCGGAAGATTTTCAATCATTTCAGAAACTTCCTTTTCCACATCTTCTTTTATCCATTCACATACATTATTCACAACAGATTGTTTATCTAATTCCTCATAATAACCATTATATCTCATATTATGTTTTAAAAGGTCACTTACATCATAATCTCCATAATAATCATCCGCTTCCACATCTTCCATATATGCAAGAATTGCATCCTCTAACGTTTCAACAAGCAAATCTCTATATTTCGCATAGAAGAAATCAATATCATATTTTTCCGCTAATTCAATAAAGGTTTGAAACTCATCTAAATTTAAACTCCAAAAAAACTCCATTAATGAACTATCGTCCAAACAATCATATGTATGATAAAATGTATCAAATTTATCCAAAAGCAATCTGATAAGTATCTCACACCTTCCCATCATTCCTTCGAAGAAACCATATGGTAATGTTTGGAAAAATCTTTCAACTACATATTTGTAATTATCATGAAACACGTCAAGCCTGCACACATAAGTCAATATAACATACATTTCTTCGTTCTGGTTAGCATAATGATATAAATTGGCCTGCCCCGCTCGAATGATATCTTCCATGTTTTCGGAAAATCCACGCTTTATCTGCTCATATTCCGTGGCATTTTTCCGTATATATTCTCTTTCTATATCATTTTTCTGTAGGTACTCTCTCAAAAAATCATTCACAGATGGATTAATGGCCCCAATTTCTTTTTTCCCATTTTTTTCTATGATCTGTATGAATGCACCTTCTAACCGTTTAAGAACATCCTCCCATATATTCCTGCTTGTATCCGCTATAGTATTATTGCTTAATCTATAATTAAATGCCCGCTTAACCACATTTTCATCTATACTGGTATCCGTCAATGAATATAAGGTCGTTAAAAAAACCCTGTCTTCCTGCTGCAATTTTTCTGAAAACTCATCCTGCCATATTTCTGTCGGATTATCCAGACACCGGAGTACATATTCATAATAATGACCACTGGAGACCTTTTTAAAATTATATTCCCGAGTAACGAATTCCATTATACGCGGCGTATAATTATTGTGTTTGACAATTTCCCTGTAATGAAAATCCTTTAATATATCCTGATAATAATCTGCTGGCAAACCTTTGAAATAAATATGGTTGTGAAAAATCCTCCCTTTATCTGAAAGTGATAACTTCCCCATATCCAATATTTTAATTTTAAATTTTTCATCTTCAGCAAATTGCCTGAATTCAATCACCTGTTCCTTGGCCTGCTGAAAGATTGTCACACGGGAATTCATAATCAATTTTTTGTTCTTATGACAGGTAACATATTTAACCAAACTTAAAAGTTCATTCCCCTGAGTTTCTTTCATCCTAAAATAATGCTGACCCAAGCAGTCGTCCAACAATATGATTTCAGGTAAATCCTTTTGTGTCGAAATCGCATTTTTAATATCACTTATATCTCCATTTGTTGTGTAACGTATTCTATACCCTTTTGAAGCATAATATATGGCAAGCATCTTAGTGGTCACAGTCTTTCCCGTTCCGGGCATTCCTAACAGAAGCAGAATCTTTTCTTTTTCGAGGATGTCCAAACATTCGTAATAGCAACTGGTTTCCACAAACCTTCGGCTTTCCTCTTCAATATTATATAAAAGAGATTCACAGTCAATAAAAACATTCTGGTTAAATACTTCCCCTAGAATTTCTGTCGATTCAAGCCACAATTTATAATGTTTTCGTACAATATCCATATTTTCAGGACATTCCAAAAAATCATCAATGTCTATGAGAGACATGATATCATTGGCGCTTTCCATGTAATCTGAAAACATATCATATAATTCCCGTTTATTCTTTGCCGTTAAATTCAAAGCACAACATATATAATATTTCTCAGGTTGCAATTCTTTTACCTTTTGAACTTCCTTCTTTAAAGTTCCAAGCAAATCGCTATATTTACTGTTTATGTAATGCTTGACCTGAATAATTACTTTTTTGTTTTTAGGATCATCTGTTATATCAATCCCACCGTCTCTTCCTTTTTGGAATGTATATAATTTGATACCCAGCTTTTTCTGCATAATATCTCTGCACAATATCTCAAACTCAAAATCGCTTAAATTACTGTAGTTGTACATTTTAGTTCATATCCTCTGCAATCATATTTTGAATAATTACAATCTCTATATCCTTTGAATGCATTCCGTTAACGGAATATATTCATATACACGGTACCGCTGCTTATCATTCACCTGCTTTACCAGTTTTAACTCAATAAATAAATTAACCATTTTTGTTGCCGTGCTATGGGTAATATCGCAATCATTCATCAATTCCTCTATCCGGAAAACCGGCTTTTGGTACATCATAATCATTTCACGCTTCATTCGTTCTTTCATATGATTAGGTATATTCTTAGCTTTATTCAGCACATCTCTGCTTCTATCCAGGCAGCGGTGCTTCTCTTTTATAAAACTATACTCTGTACCAAAAGTTTTATCCAGTATATCCAAATAAAAAAGCAGCCACTGGTTAATGTTGCATGCCTGCCTGACTTCCGCCATACGATCATTGCATTCGTTCTTATTATCATAAATCAGTTTGGTAAGTGGATATGATATTTCTGGTAAAACTTTCAATTCCTGTAGATATTTTGCCACCGCGTAGGATGCATACAATATATTATTCCTATCATATGGAACAACTGTTAAAAGCTGATAATAAAGCAGACCGCTGAATAAAATTGGATTTAACGGAGCATTTTCCTTTTTTAAATCACTTCTAAACTCTGACATGATACGGATCAAATCGTCCAGACAGTCGTTAATTCGATGCGGAGCAGTAGGATTCCACTCTTTTCTTAAAACCCATATAGTCTGCCTGTGAATAATAAATTTTTCCCTATGCTGTCTCCTTAGCATCCTTAAATCAGAAAACGCTTTGATTTTTTGTCTTTCTTCCAATATCAATTCGTTATCACTTGCATAGCCAAAAAAATATGCAAAATCTGGCAGTTGGTTTTCATCCGTATAACAGCACATCAAATTCCGTCTGTCAATCAGTTCGTCTGTATTCTTTAATTCCTCTTTATCTAATAATTCAGAAATTCCTTCCAGCTTTCCAATTTTCTGGTAAATTTTCAGCAAAAGATTTTTCATTTCTGAATTCAGTTGAATCCTGTCAAACCATTTATCAATATTTACCGGCGTATAACAATTAAGATAAACATTCTCCTTCATGTCTGTACGTTCATTATAATACCAACCTGCCTGAAAATTTTTCTCCATATATGCCTCGCAAGTAATCATATTATATTTTGTTCTAACATTTTGATACCAATTAATTTTTTGTCTGTTTAATTCCATTTCATATTTAAATTTTATCATTAAGTTTTTTGGCATGCAAGCTGTAAAATATCGCCAACACGCAAGCCACACCAGTATAAAATTTGAAATGCCTGATAGGAATATGGCTTATCCTTTACTGCTTCAATGAATTTCAGATATTCTTCTTTCGTCCAAAAAAGCATTTCCTCCGCTTTCCCTTTCCCAAGCGGCCCGGCTTTGACAACAGGATTGCTCTTTAATTCGTAGAACCGTACCGCATGATTAAATAATGCGCTTAATTCAGATTGTAGAGTTTTCAGATAAGTCGGCGCATAAGACTTTCCTTTTTCATCACGATAGGAAATCTGCTCATTCTGCCACTGAATAATATCTTTTGCACGAATATCGCACATTTTCTTATTCTCAAAGTACGGTAACAATTTTGTGCGTAAGATATGCTCCTTTGTCAGCCAAGTATTGTGCTTTAGCTTCGGTTTCATATCCCTTGTGTATGCCTGCACAAATTCCCCGAAAGTCATATCCAAGTCAGCCGCTTCTTTCATTCGGAAATGGTGTTCCCACTCCGTAGCTTCTCTTTTGGTCTTGAAACCTCTCTTGACTTTCCGGCAGTTCTTACCCGTCCAGTCATAATAATGGAACGATACATACCATGTTCCACGCTGTTCATCTTTATATGCCGCCATAGTTCGCCCTCCTTATTTTCTGCGGGCAACGAGCCAAGCGAATGTGCTTGCACATTCATTTGGCGACCGCCGCAAGAGTGTGAGAACTCGTTCTCACACCCGCCTGCGCCATGCCGTAGAATTTTTCTTCATAATATTTTCTGCTGACACGTCCAGCGATTGTGATAAAACCTTTTTCTTCCAGTTCCTCATTCATCTGTCGTACTAATTTGTAAGCAAATGGTTTGGAAACACCCAACTCCTGCGCTACCTCCCCGGCAGTTACAAATAGTTCATTCTTCATTCAATATCCTCCTTTTGTTTAGCGTTTTTGTTAAGCTTTGTATTTGAATTATACTTAACATTTCTGTTATTGTCAATAGCTTATTTGTTAAACTTATCTTTTTTATTAAATTTAGCATTTCTGATAAGTTTTTGTTGCTGTATTATCTTAATTATGCTAGAATATATGGAGAATACAGAATTGAGAGGTCAGCTATGGACGTAACGATACGAAAAATACAAAAACAGGAATATCCGTTACTGGATAATTTTCTATATGAAGCAATCTTTATTCCAGAGGGTATCGAACCTCCACCCAAAAATATTATTTCATCTCCCGAATTACAGATTTATGTTAAGCATTTCGGGGAATCCAAAGATGATTGGGGATTAGTGGCAGAGGTTGGCGGTAAAATTATCGGTGCTGTATGGGTTCGCATTATGAATGATTACGGACATATAGATGATGAAACGCCCTCTTTGGCAATCTCTCTTTATAAAGAATACCGGGGCTTTAGCATTGGAACGGCTATGATGAAAGAAATTCTTACCCTGCTTAAATCACATGGGTACAGTCGGGTTTCTCTTTCTGTTCAGAAAGCCAATTATGCGACAAAGATGTATTTAAAGATTGGTTTTGAGATTGTAAAGGAGAATGAGGAAGAATATATTATGGTGTACTACCTATAACAAATTTATAAATAAATTGGAGAAAGGACATTCCATTTATGAGAATCCGACCGTATATACCAAGCAAAGATTACGAATATGTATCAAAATGGATTGATGACGAAAGAACTCATGCTTTTTGGTGTGCAAATCTTTTACCATACCCCATGACACAAAAATCTTTCCATGATTTATTAGAGAAAAATGCAATGGACTGGACAGACAGTGCTTATGTAGCAACTGAAAACAGCGGACAGGCAGTAGGCTTCTTCTGTTATTCTGTCAATACAGCAGACAATATTGGTTTTTTTAAATTTGTTATTGTTGATAAAACAAAACGTGGAAAAGGTTACGGAAAAGAAATGCTGAATCTGGCTCTGCAATTCGCTTTTCAGATAACCGGCGCAAAAGCGGTTCAACTGAATGTTTTCAGTGAAAACGTATTAGCAAAGCAATGTTATGCAAAAATTGGCTTTGTTGAAAGAAAGATTGACAAAGATGTATTTACCTATAAAGACGAGTGGTGGAGCAGATGTAACATGATAATTTCAAAACAATCACTCTAATTTTCAGAAAGGACACATGATTATGGTATTAGGAGAACGGATAAAGAGAATACGCACGTTCCGGGGCTTGACACAGCGTGAATTGGGCTTGAAATTGGGATATGAGGAACGCAATGCTGATGTTCGTATCGCACAGTATGAATCCGGCTATCGTGTTCCCAAAAACAACACTTTAATGGAAATGGCAAAGATACTGAACGTCAATTATATTCATTTTATTGGCGTCACTCCCGGTTGTGCCGAAGATATTATGCTTACATTCCTTTGGCTTGATGAAGATGACCGTAGCACGATCCATTTATTTCAGCTTGTCCGCAATCCCGGCAAATGCAACGCTTCTGATGATAAGTCGGTGCGTTACTATGACAATGATGACTGGCCTGCTCATGCCCCGGTGGGTATGTGGCTAGAGTACGGTTTAGTCAATGATTTCATGCGGGAGTGGTGTTTGAGGAAAGAGCAGTTGAAGAATGGGGAGATTTCCGAGGACGAATATTTTGAATGGAAAATCAACTGGCCTGCTACGAGTAGTAAGGTTGATTTTGAAGGTAATGATGACGGTAAGTGTTCTTTTTGTTGGCGTCAAGCTTATAACACACACAAAAAAAACTAGCATATTTATATATATGAGAGTAGAATGTAAAATAATAGGGTAAAATTAATGACTGAACAACACGAAATTATTTTTTCTTTTGAGAAAAATTTGAACAACAACATAGACACATACAGTAAACTTATTGAACTATATCACACTCTCAATGCACTTGAGCAACAAAAAGTTATATTAGACCTTTCAAATATAACTTTCTTATCTGCTAATTTGTTAGCCTTACTCGGCTGTTGTGTAGATAACACAATGACAAAAAGAAATCATAAAATTGCTTTACGGAATTTACATCCTAAAATAAAAGCAGTAATGCAGAAAAACGGCTTTAATCGGTATTTTACTTGGGATAATCTAGACGATAAGTATCATAATACAATGAATTATGATATTTTCGAGTCTACTACTGAGCATTTAGTTGATTTTGAACGTTACCTTTTATTAAATGTTTTTTCTCGTAATAATTTACCAATCATGAATTCTGCTTACAAAAATAGCATTATAGATAACTTTCTGGAAATGTTTAATAATGTGATTGATCATGCCAATAGTTCTTATGTTTATGTATGCGGACAATTTTTTCCTAAAAGTATGAATTTGTGTTTTTCCATTGTTGATATTGGGAAAACGATTGCAGAAAATGTAACTTCTTATTTGAGAACTGCTTCCATGAGTATTCCTAGCAATACTTTAAAATGGGCAATTATTCCAGGAAATTCTACCAAAGCATTAGAAGCACCTGGAGGACTTGGTTTTAGCACACTATTAGATTTTCTTAAACATAATAATGGCTCTTTTATCCTTATTTCTGATAAAGAAATATATGAATTGCGAGCAAGTAAAGAATGTTTTAATACGCTAACGCTACCTTTTCCTGGCACAATTGTAACAATAACCATAAATTTAAGAGATAAACAATGGTATTTCTTCGATAAAAATAATAACGATTTAATAATTTTTTAGGAGGTATAGAAAATGGCTATAGTAACCTTAAATGTTGCATCTTTAATTGAAAGTCCTTCTGCACTCACTCGAGAACAAGGTGCAGTAATTTATAATCAGATTATAACAAATTTAATTTCTGGAAATAAAGTAATTTTAGATTTTATAGATATCGAAAGCTTAATAACACCTTTTTTAAATGTATCTATTGGTAAATTATATGAAACATACAATAGTACTCAATTAAATGCTCAGTTAGAAATCAAAAATCCCCCTGAGGGAACAAATGCTAAGTTTCAAATGGTCATAGCAAATGCAAAGCAATACTATTCCAATAAAAATGCATTTACCAAAGTAGTGGAGGATGTAATAAATAATCAATGAAAAATAATACCATACTTTTAGACTCTTTTAAGCCAAAACAATCAGACAATATTTTACTAGATACTAACATTTTATTGGATTTGTTTTATCCTTTAGATTTTGAATCAACGAGTAACAAATATGAAACTCTATTTAATAATTTAATAAAGGAAAAATCACATCTATTAATTTCTTCAATTCAAGTATCGGAATTTATTAATAGATGTATACGGATTCAATTTAAATTATATCAAAACGCAATTAAGAATCCTGCATTAGAATTCAAAAAGGATTATCGTTCCACAGATGATTACCGTGAAAAAATGAATGCAATTTTAGACATAATCAAAACAGATATAGTAGATAATTTTACATTTATTGATGATGGTTTTAGTAAAATGAATTGTCAAAATATTTTCATATATGGTTTCTCATACGATTTTAATGATTCGCTTCTTGTCGAAATTGCACGACAGCACAAAGCCATATTAATTACTAATGATGCTGACTATGCAAACTATGGCAATGATTTTCAAATAGTTACCTCTAACAAGTTTTTATTAATGAGCCACTAAGCTTTTAGGTATCAGAAAGGTATCACGCCCCACATCAAAAGCCGGAAAATCCGCTGTTCTTGCGGCTTCCCGGCTTTCTGTTTACTACTCGAACTCCTCGGCGGATAGCTTGAACTGACTGTTTTTCCCTCATTTTTCAAGCATTTATTATCCATATTCATTAAAAATCGCTCTCGTTTTTGTGCCAGTCAAAATCTTTAGAGCCAAAATAGAGCCAATCATCACTGGGTTTTACTTGTATTAACTTGCGCAATATCCTCATTCTAACCCATAATTGCAAATTGGATATCCCATTTAAAAGTACCTTTTAATTTTCAAAACATTATTCTACTCCACACTGCCCTTTTAAACTTGTTATTTGAATAAATGTTGATTTGGGCAACTTCTTTAAATTTTTTCCAAAACATTGCATTATATCTTTTATTTGCATCATAACATATCTAGAATTATTACTTTTTTTACCATTATATCGTAATAAAGCATTTAATAATAATTGCGTCTCTGTATTATAAATTGGATTATTGTTAAACTTTGCTATCTGTATATAAATACTACTAACGCTTACTCCAACTTCTTGTTCCGGGCAATATTTATACAATTCAACTATATCAAAATCTTCTAATATTAATGCGTCATATATGCGTTTTGGAATTCCCATTAGTTATCACCTCCGCATTTTAATGTTTTTTTTGCCCATAAACAAAAACGATCGATGTCAATAAAGAATATCTGCAAATACTCTTCTATAACTTCTTCAAGAAATTCCTTTATTCCAAAATAATCCATACAATAAAGCAATTCATCATATTTTTCATTATTAATCGTAACACCAAAAGTTATATATGGAAACTTAGAATTACTATTAATTCTTTTCTTCGTATAATGATTCTGATCAAACAATGGTACTACAGTAATGAAGTTTTTCCATTTATCTTTTAACTTATTCTTCGCAAGTCCTTCATTAACAGAATAAATCAAACTCCTTCCTGTTTCATATGCTTCTTCTATTAGTTCTCCATACCTAATTTCTGACACATCATAATCGAATGGATTAATTTTTTCTGGAAAAGATGCACATAAACTCAAATACCGAAAGTTCGTTTTGTCTGCCAAAAACCTAAAATGGAATCTAACAATATCATTCTCTCCGCATTCTTCTATAAAAATTTCTTGCATTTTCTGGCAAAGTTGCGTCAGAAACCCAAAAAACATATTGAACATCAAATCATCATAATTTTGAAATTGTCTTTTTACAATTTCTATTATTTCATCATCCACCTCATTACTCACATTTGCAAATAAATAATTATATAATATTTCATCATTATCCTCATCATCCGATCCAATATCGACATTGTCAAATACGGCATTTTTATCTATTTCTATTAATTTTTCCACTACACCTCTTATATATGTAATCTTTTTTATATATCCTTTAATATATTCCATAAAACTTTTAGAAATATAGTATGCTTTAGCTGAGCGATTTCCTCCCATGCTCAAAGGAATATATGTTTGCGTCTCTTGTGCTTTAATCGGAAATATCAATTTTTTACTATCTGCAGCGACATCTGCAGCATATATTTTAAAATCTGGCAAAAAACTACCACCATCATTTGTACTTCTAACATAAACATCTACAGAATTTGCTACTAAATTAAGAACATACATAGAATAAGTATGACTACCCACATGCTGCCCACTCTGATTTTCCGGCCATCCAATTCCTGTTACAAATGTATTAATAGAATGTCTGTTATTTATCCAATTATTAACTGTTCGATCGTGAGTATGTCCACACAAATACATATTTGCATCTAAACTTTCAAAGGAAATCATTTCAGTAAATATACCATCTTCTTCTTTCCCTCGCAATGCGCCAATAGGGTGATGCCCTAAAACTATAGTAACAGATGGCCTATCTTGTTCAGAATATTTATCCATCAAATCGCGAAATTGCTTTTTTATTTTTTCGACTTGGAACTTACCTAATATCAAATTCCTATTGTCATTGTCATCTATACAACTCCATGCCGTATTTAACAAAACAATATTTTTTATTAAATATTTCTACAACATCTACCCCAAAAGTATCATTTATATAACTTTTGCTAGCCACATCTGCATCCGACATTCCAAAAATTTTATATATTTGCTGTGTCAATTCTATATAGCCAGATCCCTTCTCATTTCTATATGCCTCAAGATGAAAACGCCAAAAACTACTATAAAAATTATTATCAAATTTAGATTCCTTTTTGGACTTTTCATTATCATTATATTCCATTTCCATTGTCCTATATGCTGGAATCAAAAATTGATTTTCCTTGGTTCTATACTTATCATGGTTCCCTGGTACAATAAATATATATTTAACTTTATTCTTTATAGCCTCATACAAATCTTTAAAGAAATCCAGTGCATGATTAAACGCTTTGTCTGTTTGTACTATCTGTGGGCCTTGATGCAAAATATCACCAGTAACAACAACCACCACACTATTATCTCTAACATATTTCATTTCATTTTTTATATCTTCAAGCAATTTCTTCAGCAAACGCGAATATGTTGTTCCTGATGTATCAATATGCAAATCCGATAAATGCAGAATAGCCATGTCATTCATACTCTTACTCCTTAGTTTCTTTTTAGTACTAATTTCCCATTTTAAGTATTTCAATATTACATTATCTTTTGAATTAATTTAAGTGTTAATCCGTAAATGGGCCGGTACTCAAAATTTCCAATTTGCGTATCGCATAAATACCGGATGTCTAGATTGCGGATTATAGCCACCAACCCACTTTCGGACTAACACCTTAATTTATTACCCTTTAGCCCACAAACAATCTCTCCTTGCTTTAGCAAATTTTTAATATATTACATAAAACTAATCCGAACTCCCAAAATAATAACATAATCATTAATTCAAATGCCTTTCATAATCATAACACCCATATTCTATGCCCTATATGTAATCTAAGGGAAAAATTGCTCCCACATATTATCACCTTAATTGTCATAAATACATGGCGATAACGCCATGTATTTTACTAACAAAGAAATTATCTGTATCTTTCCTACTATACAGCAAATTTTACCTTTAACAACGTAGATATAAATATCATCATTAACTTTTTGTGTTTCAAATGTCTTATAAAACAAAAATTTTACACATTATGGAACACATCAAAACAGGCTATTTTCATCAAGAACCTCTGGACAGGCATTATCTTCCCCTATGCTTTTCTTTCCTTTTCTGCTGTTTCAGTTCAAACTGCCGCTGTCTTTCTGCTTCCCGCTGTTCTCGACTCACTATCTTGCGTTCAGTTTTTAACTGCTCCTGCTGTAATTTCAAAGCCTGTTGTGATTTTGTTCCTATCCCGGTATTCTGTACCTGTTTCCGCGCTTCACGCTGCACTCGCTTAGGATTGCGACCAGCTTCTTTCACATCAGTTGCCACAGCCGGACTAAATCGTAACCGATAGTAATTTTTCAGAACGAAGTCATATACCTCATAGTCTTTTGGTTCTGCGCCAAACGTAACCTTACACACAGATAGCTTTCCGTCTGATACACGTTCAAACACTCCCACCCAAAAGGGTTCTTCAAAAAATACTGTCAACTTTCCCAATACTTTGTCCATGACAATTCCTCCTTAAAATAATTGTAATGAACAAAGAATGGACGACCCTAAGGAGGGAGGGCTACTTACACCAAATCGGTGCGACTGGACTACCTACCAGTTCTGCAAGATTGTCTTGCGTTGTGTTTTTATCTTTGCCCCTATATATTACCACATAAACGCCCAATTTTCCACAAAAATATGGCAATCCACCTATAACTGCAAATTGCCAGATTGTCATTTCCCTTGTCTGCTCTAACTTACATGGCGCTAGCACCATGTACTGACCATCACCAAAAGGAATATTATCTTTGCCACAGCCTACTTCCTATAACCATACTCCCCAATCCCCATAATTAAATGTCCCACTTCCATGATGAAGTTTTCCGTCTGCCTTAAGATTTCTAAACGCTTCCCGCATACGAATTAGAATTTCCGGCTTTATATCCAGTGAATGGTGTGCAGGAAATACTTCCTTTACAGGCAATGCCGCAACTTTTTCCAAAGAATCGAGATATGCCTCTGGGTCAGTAGATGGATAATAAGCAAACAGAATATCTTTATAAACCAAATCGCCAGTGAATAAATATCCCCTGCTTTTTTCCCAAAAGCACAAATGCCCCGGAGCGTGTCCGGGAGTATGCAGCACTTCAATTTCCCTACTGCCAATATCAATAATGTCATGGTCTGTCAGCACTTTTGTTGGCATACCCTGAAACAATTCATAACCGCTCACGCAAAACCCTTCGGGCAGATCACAGCGGTCTACTACCATCTCTCTTATCGTTTCGATTGATAAAGGGAATTTACCATTCAGCCAATCCAATTCATCAGCATGAGCATAAAAATCCGTGAAATACTTATGCCCGCCAATATGATCCCAATGAATATGCGTTGCTACTGCCGTAATTGGCTTATCAGTAAGCTTCAGCACTTCCTCATAGATATTAGAAATGCCAAGCCCCGTATCAATAAGCAGACTTCGGGTATTTCCATTTAACAGATAGCAATGCGTTTCCTCCCAATGACGGTATTCACTGATAATGTATGTATTTGCATCAACTTTATCTATTGTGAACCAATTATCCATTACTCCACACTCCTTAAAATCTCAATAAACTTATAGTTTCTCTATCTCTGCCAAAGAATTTTGAATATCCTTATAAACCAATGATTGCATACTGTCTGCATAAATAGATATATCCGCTTTTTGTAGCGCCGATACAATATCTTCTTTTAATTCCGGCTTATCTTTTGCTATCATAGGTAGCAATTTTATACACTGTCTTGCCGTTATCGGCTTAACATCTTCTATATGCTTCAAGTATTCGTCTATGATTTCATCAATTTTATTATCTTTATCCCATTTAGCGTTGTAGGCAATCAGCGTAAGCCCTCTTGTCCGAATGTAAGAATTATCATTATCAATCATATCGGCTAACTTATCCATATAACAATATACCTTGTCAGATTCCTCACATTCATTTTGCAATATCTGTAATGCTTTGTATGCCGTATTATTATTTTTATCAAATAATAGCTTAAAATTATCCTCTACATTTATTTCCATGCCGTTTCATCTCCCATATCTTAAATCATGCTTTCGATTATAGCACTTTCTCTCTGTATCTGCCACTATAAAATACAGGGCATAGCAACCGCCACGCCCCATATTTTTTATCGTTCCAATGATTTTTCTATTTTGTATTTCTGCCCTTTCAAATCGTTCTGCTTCTCATACAGATTATTGCGCTCTTTACAGAGTTCTTTCATACGTTCCAACTGCGCCCGCACTCCCTCCCGGCAATCCGGCTCTATCCTTTTATATTCCCCGGTCAGATTGCGGATTGTATTATTGTTTTCCTTTATCTGCTCCGACAGGCATACCCAGTCTATCAGATTTTGCACTTCTTTGTCCGTTTCGTAAAGGTCTGTATCTGCTACAATTTTAGCACACAGCCGTATCATAACTTTCTTTTCCATATCCGTCATATCCTATCAATCCCCTTTCTTATCGGTCTATTTCAAAGGCACGTTTCGGGCGTTTCTTTGACCGTTCTGCCTGCTCTAATGCCTTTGACCGTTCCACTATCGACTGCACCTGTTCCCTGCCGAAATAACGCTCCAAACGCCCCAAATCAGACGCTTTTTCCTGCAATCGGTCTATGGTATCGTTCTGCTCCATGACCTTATCCGTCAAGCGGCTAATCTGCTTTTGTTGCCCGTCCATTTTGGCGGTCAGCTTCCTGCTTTGCTCCGTAAGCTGTACACATTTGATAGTCAGATTTTTAACGACCTCTTTCAATTTCTCTACAAGCGGGAGTGCCTTTTTATCCCGATAATTCTTTGCGCTCATCAATGCGCCCGGCTCTGCCAACTGCCATTTCATATCTTCATCATAGGCGTGTATATTGCGCTCCATGACTTCCTTTGACTGCACCATTTTGTTAAGTTCCTGCTGTAACTTTTTCTGCTGTTTCTCCAACTTTTCATTTTCGGATTACAGCTTTTCTTTATCCTCTGCCAATGTTACAGTCTGTTCTTTCAGCAGATGATTTGTTGCGGAAAGTTCTGATACTTCCTGCCGGATCGCTTCGCCCTCTTTCCGTATCTGCTCCGTTTCCTGCCCTGCCGCTATCTGCTGATGAAGAATGCCGGATAATTCCTCTTTACTGCCGGAGATTGTCTGTTCCAGTTCCGCAACCTCTTTCTGTCGCTCCTGTTTCTCAAAATCCAAAACCGATAAATGCTTCTCATGTGTTCCCTTTTTCTCCCACTCAATACCATGCTGTAACATAATCTCCGCAAGCCGTTCTTTCTCTGCCGCTACCCACTGATTGCGCTCTGTTTCGCTCCTTGTGCCGCCTTTGAAACCAAGTTCTGCCAGTGCCTTTTTTAATGATACCCTCGTATCAAGCCCCCGCTTGCTTCCAGTCGTATAGGGTATAAAATCTATATGCAGATGTGGTGTGGCTTCGTCCATGTGGAGATGTGCCGAAAATACCCTTAGTGTAGGATTGCGACGCCGGAAGTCCTGCATATATTCATCAAGTATTTTCGCCGCAAGCTGTCCGTCCTTTGTTTTTGCCCCCATATCGTCCTTGTTGCCTATCTGCAAAATAATCTCATGGAATGGTTTCTCCTGTTTGCCGGAACAGATTTTCTCATAATAATCATCAATTATGCGGTCACTTCTGGTCTGTTTTTCATTGTATCGGGCGAGTGCTTCATCAAATAATTCATGGTATACATCTTTGATATTCTCATTGCAGTATTCCACATTCAGACAACTCCGCTCCGGGTCAGTGTTCTTTGCATGGAATTTCCTGCTGTTATGGTTGACAGAGCCTTTCCCTGTCATAACGCTGATAGTCCGCTTCAATCAATTTCCCTTTCTCCCTTATCGGGTAATGAGCGCCGGATACGGCGCATAGCCTTTGTTACTTTCTGCGAAAGTAACGCAAAAGCACTTTTGTCAGCTACGTCAACAAAAATGCAACCCGCAAGCGGGTTTTGCGCCCTGCCGGGGGCTTTCCGTCCTTCGGACGGTGGGCGGCTTTTCGCCGCCTTGTTACCGCCGCTTTCCGGCTTTCTCCCAACAGCGCAACATTGCAATGTCTATAATTTTTGCAACCTTGCAATCTTTCAAGAACGCAATTCCAAGACTGCAAAATTCTAATACCCTGCATTGTTGCGCTGTTGCCTTGCCTGTCCGTCACTGTCTGATTTTATTCAGTTCCCAGTACCACGTATTGTTTATCCGCTTTGCCCGGACGCCTAACTCTTTCTTTGCATTTTCCAGTGTCCGCTTCGATATGCCCTGTTCGTCCGCTAGACTGAAAATCTCATTGCTCTGCATAGCGTTGTTTGTTTCTGCCAGTTCCCGGAGTAACCGTTTCGCCTGTTCCATTTTACTTCCGCGAGCAACGAGCCAAGCGGATATGCTTGCATATCCATT
>NZ_QZDT01000065.1 GCF_009917485.1 Parablautia muri | reverse complement strand
GAATACTTCTGACTTTTGTCTTCTTAAACATAAAAAGACCTCCCTATAGATTATTTGGTGATACTGCATCAGCAGTTCTCCAAGAATAACTATAAGGAGATTTATAGTGAAATCAAATATGTGTGCTGCCACAATATGTTGTGGTGGCTCTGAAGGTGGAAAATACCATTTCCGGGTGGCTCTGAAGCGGGAAACTGGTGGCTCCCAAGGGGGATAATATTCAGTGAGTCATTTTATGCATCATTTTTAGTAAGCATAAAATGTATACATTTTATATGGTATAAAACGTATACAATTATCTCTTATCCATTTCACATCCGCTGCATTCACTTGCAGATATGCAGTTTTTATCCTTCATATCTCCCTAAAACGTCAATACCGCAGCACATCACTTGTACCTGACAGCACATATGCAACAGGCACCCCCAAAAGGAGTGCCTGCTATACTCTCACTGTATTTTATCATTCAGATTTTTGGGGCAAAAGAACACCGGAACAGAAAGTTCACCCTCCCCCATATAAAATTACCCCCTTTCTCCCACATAGAGCGGTGCATGGTTGATGATTATAACTATCATGATTTAATTGAACTTATTAAGCTTGTTATCCACAAGCCACTGAATATCATCTTCATATATGGTTTTGTATTTTAATGCAAATCTCATATCTGACGGGTCGGTTCCATTGGTCGTATATGCAAAATTGATTTTGTACCGCCATTCTCCCGGATATACGGCTAATTCTGTGTCTATGTCAACGGCATCTTGTATCTCTGCTCCTTCTTTATAAAAAGAATAGGCAACTTTGCCCGATGGGTCATATACTTCAAAACTTACAAAGGAATCCGGTGTCCATATGTGACCAGTTCCGTCTATAAGATTTTTTAAAATGATTGAAATATCTATCGTATTATCATGATTTACATAAAAGCTGACTCCTCCCCCTCCTGTTACTGTGGGCATAACCCGCTCGGAAAAAGAAGCACCCGTATTTACGATATAACCGTTTTGAATATCCGCTTTCGTTTGCTCATAAGTTCTGTAAGAATCATACATCTGAGCAGACAATGGGGAATCATCGGTAATTTGTTCCTCCTCATTTTCAGCAGAAGGAATATCTGTATCAGATGAAAATTCCCATATAAATGGGTCAATGAGCTTTGCGGTTACAGATGTTTTTTCAGCCGATGTTTGATTTGTGCTTAACCGCACATACCAAGTGCCAGGATACACAACATCTGTCACCATAATCATTCCATTCCCATAAAGATATTCTTCATTTCCTGATATAAACCCATCTTGAGTAAAGGTATATGTTCGTACTACTTCGCCATTTGGGTCGATTACTTCAAGCGTTCTATGGCTATCCCCATCGGCGATTGCATTTAACTGAATTTTAACATCATCTTCTGTGATGCTAATTGCAACCTCCTTAGTTGTTGTCTGTTCACCTTGTGTAAAACCGATAATTTCAGCCGAATTTGTACGCAAAGAAACAGTGTCCGTTTTGACATTAGGCTTTGTCTGATTATGCTTATTAGCTATATATGCTCCCGAAACGGTAAATCCACAAACAAGCATAACCGTAAGCAGAAAGGATATAAAAATCCCCCATTTGGTTTTTTTCTTAAAATTCATAATCGCATTCAACCTTTCTTTTAATTGTTCTGCTCCCTCCGTTAAAGTGACGGAAGCCAAAGAACTTTTGTAGAGATTATTTGACCTCATAAAAGAAATTAGCGTGTCCCCATACTCACGTTTCGCTTTATCATCAAGTACGGATATGATTTTTTCGTCACATGACAACTCACAAGATTTATTCACCTCTTTTTCCAACAAATATACAAAGGGATTGAACCAATGAGCGCATACAACAATCTGTATCAGCCATTTGTAAAACATATCTCTCTGCTTGTAGTGAATCAGTTCATGCACAAAGATATAAAACAACTCTTTATCTTCCATATCGCCAACGGGTAAAACAATTCTTGGACGAAAGAAACTAATCATCATAGGTGAAGCTATCAGCGGATTATAAGACAATTCCACTCTTGTTTTGATATTCAGTTTTTCTTCACAATCAGATAACAGATTTAAAAGTTTAATATCTGATACCTCCACATTACCTGCTTTGATGTACTGAATAAAACTTTGGTAAATCGTTATCTTACGGACAAATAGAACCAGTGCCAATGTTGACCAAATAAAGAACAGGCAAACATATATATTAAATGGCTCACGCATGGCAACAGCGGTTATATCCCGGCTTGTTTGTATCGGTTCTGTTTCATTGTTATTCGTATTTACCCACACTGGTACATCGGGATTTGTAGGGATTTCATTTGTTATCACTGTTGTGTCGGACTTTTCAAACAAACTTCCGACAATCGTGGTATCGGGAGTAAAAGGAAGCAGAAACCGCAACGCAACAATTATCCAAATATAATATTGCCAACGTTTACTAAATTTAGTTTTATATAACGGCTTCAATCCTAAAATGAGAAGTAATAACAGTGTGCCGGAAACAGACAGTGATAATAATACTTTCATAAACTCATTCATTTTCTTTTCTCCAAAATGTTTCAATCTCTTTCAATTCATCTGCCGAAAGAATATCCTGCCGCAATAATGTTGATACTAAGTTTTTTACATTCCCGCCATAAACTTTATCAAGAAAGCTGTGTGTCTGCATGGTTTGATATTCTGCTTCCGTTACTGCAGCCACATACTCATTCTTTCTGCCGAT
Organism: Parablautia muri; assembly: GCF_009917485.1. Classification (GTDB taxonomy): domain Bacteria; phylum Bacillota; class Clostridia; order Lachnospirales; family Lachnospiraceae; genus Suilimivivens; species Suilimivivens muri. The sequence continues at coordinate 15,508 of NZ_QZDT01000065.1, read as the reverse complement.
TTTTTTGACTTTCAAAAACTTTTTTTCTCCTAATCGGGATAGCAATGTGAGTACGGTATTGTTCTTCCATTCGTTTTTGTCCTTTTCCAATTCCTCCATGATAACGGAGTATAAAGCTGCTCCTCCATTCTTCCAAATAATTTTCATAAGTACCAATTCGGATTCAGAAATTTGCTGTGCCATTTTATCCTCCTTTTATCTTAACATTTTGTGGGTATGTAAATATATTAACACTCCGTGGGTGATAATACAATACCCTAAAGAAAATTTAAGAATTTATAAAAAGACATAAAATCTTCCAATACAGCCAGCCCTTTCCTTCATCGGCGGCAGTGCCGACATATTCTTTTCCGTCATACAATAATACCGTTTCATCATATCCTTACAGAGCCGCAGGGTATTCCTGCTCCGGATGTTGCCTGTGTGCATCATTCTCCAATCCTCCAACTGATGGTACTATGTCAAGAAAAAGTACAAGTTAAACGTGGACTTTTTGCAAAATCAATGGAATTCTATCCCACAGTTTTCTGTAGTCATGTCTTCCAGATCATCCAATCCGGTTAACATTTCTTCACGGAACTCCTGGATCCGTTCCATGATGTCTTCCAGCAGATCATATAAATCTTCTTTCTCCTGGAGCAGTGTCTCCACGTTTTGGGGCTTCATCCCTTAAACTACTTTAGTCAGCCGCAGCTCCCCGTCCTCATCGTTCATGGTCCATATGCCGTCCTCGGTGAAATACACCTCAATCCCCATCCGTTTCAATAATCTCGTCTGCTGGAGGGTGTCCACGGTGTTCCTTGCGAACCTCGACACCTCCCTCGTCACGATCAGATCGAAATGGCCGTCCTTGGCATCCTCCATCATCCGCACGAAATTTTTACGCTTGGATATGGAGGTGCCTGTGATTCCCTCATCGATATATCAGCGGTACAATACCCAGTCCGGGTGCCTGTCAATCAGGTCATCATAATACTGCACCTGGTTCTCCAGCGCAGAAAGCTGTGCCTCATGCTCCGTTGAAACCCTTGCATATATCGCAACTTTCCGTATACGCATCTGCATCCGCTCCTTTCTTTTTTGGTAGTCTATCAATCACTCTAAAAGGCCATAAAGTCAAGTAATTTGGCCGTTTTCTTCCTATATTCCATGCAGTTATTGGACTTTGATTTGTTACGCAATCTCATCCTTGTATTTAGCCTCAAATGTAGTAAGCTAGAGTTTTCTCTTTCTTCAGATTCCACCTCACGGTAGACACCCTTGGCTCCGGCTGTATCCTTCCCACTGTCAGGCGGATTGGAGACTTTCACCCGTTAGGACATGTACCCGCCGGGCACGTGCCGCGATGCTGCTAATTTCCTTACGTGCCCGAGTGCAAAAAAAAGCTCCCACATCAAGCTACTTTGACATGAGAGACTCTTATTATTTATTGATTGTACCATTTCATCAAATGATACTTTGGCACATCATCCACAAATCCGACTGATTGATATAACCGATATCCGTCCTTCGTGGATTTCAGTTCCACAAGGCTCAGATTTTTCTCTACCGCCTCTGACAGAAGTTTTTCCATAATCTGTCTCGCATATCCTTTGTGGCGGTAAACCGGTCTGGTATACACATTCAACACCGTGCCTGTTTTGCCAGTAATAAACGCAGGACTCATCGGCTTTTCCACGACCAGCAAAAAAGTGCAGGCGGCGATTTCTTCCTGTTCCCTTACAAAATAGCAAAATATATTCTGATTCAGGTTTCTCATGAAATAACGCGGTAATTCCCGTTTAATAATTTCGATATCGTCCCCGCTTAATTTCCCATGTTCTTCGTCCAAATAAGCCAGCCTTAATTCTGTCAGGGAAGCGATATCTGCTGTTTTAGCATATTCAACCATTACTGAAACCCTCCTCTTTTACATAAAAATTTTCAGAAGCTCCCAAAATTCTTCCACCTCTTTCAATATTTCCTCGTGAGGAAGAATGGTAGCTTCCTCAATGCTGATACCTGTTTTTTACAGATAATACTATTGTATTACACTTTGTTGCTTTTCCCAAGCGTTACGGCAGAATTGGAACTGTTTTTACAGAATCAGAAAAAACCGTTCTCCCCTATTCGCTGTCCATCATCAGCATAATACTAATACAAAACTCCCCGTTTTTTTCATCAATCGCTATATTCCCTGAATATTTCTCCACAACCCTGCGAATGTTTATGAGTCCATAACCATGCCCGTCTGCTCTTTTTGTGGCAACCGGAAGTTCATTTTCCGTATTCCACTGCAAGTCCCCGGTAAAGCTGTTACAAATCTCTATCATATACGCATTATTCCTGTGGTACGAATGGACGAGTATACAGAATGCGTCACCATTTGTATTTTCCGATGGAAAATGTTTTACATTTTCCATTGCGTCCTGCAGGGCATTGTTCAGAATCACACTGATGTCAAAGACATTGTTCCAGGAGCCCTTGGGATAACGAAAATCGGAACGGAAACGGATATTCCTTTTTTCAGCCTCCTTCTTTTGCATCTGTAAAATGACATCGGTCACAGGATTTCCGCTTTTTATCTCCCCTGTCATTTCAGAAAGGAGATTCTTTAATTCCGCATCATATACCTTTGCCTCCTCCATCTTCCCTCCGATATAAGGCCCCTCCAGCATCGCCAAAAGCAGCACGACCACAGTCACCGCCACTGACAGGATAATCTTTGCTGAACACAGCAGCCTTTTTAAGTCAGCCCTCAGATAAGAACAGAATTTTTTCATGGCAGTATTTCCTCTGCCGTCTGCGCATCTATAATCATCTGCATTTTCTTACCGCCCTTTTCACTTCCGCTCAGAATCCACGCAGGCTTGACATCATAAACCCCCATGCCGGAGGACAGGTCTACATAGTAATACAACTGTGCCTTTACAATTTCATAGGCGCTATCGCCAAGTACCTGATTAAACTTATCCGCTGCGGTTTTCACAACCATGTCCATGTCCGCCAGTGATACGCCCCCGTTTTCCTCTGAAACCGCAAACACCTTTTCTATCTCAAAATACTCAATCCCCTCTGCTGACACTACCGCCTGTACCGGGGCATGGATTTCCCCCGCATCTCCAAGTACCTTGTTGTACACATGGTAAAACGGCAGCCCCCTGTAAATCTGGTCAATATAGAAGTAATAGCAGTCATCCGCCTCTGACCACTGCGCTTTATACTGCGACTTGTCAATATTGCCGTTCATATCCTCATAATATTCCTGTGTCTGCATTGTTGCATAATCCAAAGCATATCCTGTATAATCTGTCTCCATATTGATATCCAGCGCCTGCAGGATTTTTTGTACTGTTCCAAAGGCCTCCTCGCGGGTCATGAAGGATAACTGTTCTGACCTGGAATATAAATCCGCATTATACCGGTTATCCTCAAATGTCACAAATGTGTTGCGGACAGCCGGCATCAGATCCCTTTCCATGTACTCCAATTTACTGGACACTGGACCAAATGAAAGCGTTGTTTCTTCCGGACTTACATAAGTCACTGAATGTGCCATCTTCCCATATTCGTCTTCTTCTTCATAATCGTATGTATCATAGGCGGCAATATCACTGAAAAACAGCTCGAACGCTTTCTCCTGATTCACCTTCTGTATCTGCGCCTTTGCTGTCACCACAGAGCCTTCTGTCAAGTCGCCATTTACAACAATATCCATATTAAACGTAACATTTCCTATTGTCTCACTGAAATTTTCCGGAAACGTAATTCTCTGCCCTTCTCCCAATTCCACCCCCTGTTCCCCGTCCGATTCCGTTTCTATTTTCGTTGTTTCAGCCGAGCTTACACCAGACTCTGTTTTCTGTTCCTGTTTTACAGAAGCAGGCTCCGTATTAGATTCCAGCTCTGTTTTCCCACAGCCGTACAGGCACAATGAAAGAACTGTACAGGCGAATGCTCTGTAAAGCACCCTCTTTTTTTGATTTTGTTTCCAAATTTTGTCCCTCATTTCTTCAATCCTCTCTTTACTCTTTTTGTTCCGGCAAAATTGACGGTAATCCTTATTATCACTGTTTTTACCTTCTTTTCAATACATCCTGCACGAAACGACATGATCCATCACTTTTTGAAACAGTTTTCCCCAAAAACATCAAAAAAACGTCTTTTCATACTTTCTTTCTATTCTTTTTTATCTGATTTAAGTATAATAAAGCAAAAAACAGTTTTGAAATGGAGGTTACTATGCGTATAGCAGTCTGTGATGATGATGCCCTGATGCGGGAGCAGATTCAAAAATATATCAAAGCCTATTTTGAGAAAACCTGTGTGAAATGTCCTGAAATCGTCTGCTTTTCCAATGGGGAATCCCTGCTTTCGGACAAAGAGGAGAAAGACATTCTTTTCCTTGATATCGAAATGCCGGGAATCAATGGGATTTATGTAGGGAATGAACTAAAAAGACAGAATGAAAATATCATTATCTTTGTCGTGACCTCTTATGCCGAATATCTGGACGATGCCATGCGTTTCCATGTGTTCCGCTACCTGTCAAAGCCTTTGGACATTCACCGGTTTTTCCGAAATATGAAAGAAGCTGTCAGCCTGTACAATACCATAACCATCAAAGTCCCAATCGAAACAAAGCAGGGCATACACACACTCCCGGCATCTGCTGTCATCATGGTAGAGGCTTTCGGGCGAAAAGTCATCGTGCATTCCACTATGCGTGATTTTGATTCCGTCCACAATATGCAGTACTGGCTGGAATTGCTGCCCCAAAACTGTTTTTTCCAGACACACCGCAGCTTCATTGTGAACTTCGAGCATATCGTAGATTTTGACCATACCCTGATCCATATGACTGGAGGACAATTTCGCGCCTACCTGACAAAAAGAAAATATAACGCGTTTAAAGAAGCCTATCTTCTTTACTTGGAAAGTTCACGTTAAGAGTGTGAAGATAATTTCTAAGCCTGCAAAGTACGCAGACTAAGAAATTCTAAAACTTCACACGGCAAATTTGTGCAAGGGCACAAATTCGCAAGAATTAGGAGGAATTTGATGATTACACTAATCTGTTATTTTTTCAGCTTTTTGGTGGAGGCAATTATTCTTTGGCAGTACACTTCCACACTCTTTGTGCCAAAACACCGGGTACGGACAAGGCTTTTTTTTCTGTGCGCCCTTTACCTGATCCTGTTTGCTATATCCATGCTTGGGCACACATGGCTGAATGCACTTCTGTACCTTGCTGCCAATTTCATTTTTCTGATTACCATGTATTATCTCAAATGGCACATGGCTCTCTTTCATGCTGCTGTACTGACTGCCGTCATGTCCATGTGCGAGCTGGCTGTGTACAGTATCATCGGACGTTTTGCACCGCATTTTTTTACAGAAGCCGCCCGTTCCCACAATATTATCCTTTTCGTTGTCTTTAGCAAAATGATATTTTTTACCGTTATTTATACTTTAATCCATTTTTTACGGGAACATAAGGACGTAAGCCAAAGGCATGACAAATACGCACTGCTGCTTGTGTTTATCCCTCTGACCTCCGTTTTTGTCATGCTGATTTTTGTGGCAGTGGGCGATGCCTGCACCCTTTCACCCACGCTGGTCTTGATGATTACTCTAAGCGCTGTCTTTTTGCTGTTCACCAACCTGCTTGTGTTCGGAATCAACCAGTACAACCTGAAAAAGAATATGGAATTTACCGAAATGCAGCTGCTCCTCCAAAAAGAGGCAAATGCAGCCGAATACTATGCAATGCTGCTCGCCCAAAACGAAAACCAGAGTATCTTAATCCACGATATGAAAAAGCACCTCCAGTCCATTGCCATATTGAGTGACAAGAAGGAAAACGATAAAATCGCCGCCTATATCGGACAACTGATGCTTTCCTCCGACCTGAAAGAATCCGCCCGTCTGTGTGACCACGAAATGCTCAACGCCATTCTGTGCCGGTACAAACGCAGGTGTGAGGGCAGCCAGATTTCATTCCATGCGGACATCCGACATGGAACGATTGACTTTATCGCGGATAACGACCTTACTTCCCTGTTCTGCAACCTGTTGGACAATGCGGTTGAAGCCGCCTGCGGCATTCCTGATGCCTTTATCGAAGTCAATACTACCCGGAAAGCCAACACGCCCCTGAGCGTAATATCCATCGTAAATTCCTGCAGGAGAAACCCCTTTGCGGGTTCGCAGGGGAACCTTTCCACCACGAAACCCGACAAACGCAGGCACGGTTTTGGGATAAAAAGCATCCGGAAAACTGTCGGCAGCTATCACGGGGATATGCAGATGTACTATAACGAAGATACGCTGACGTTTCACATGGTTATCACCTTAAAGCAACAGAACTAGAACCACAGCTTTTTAGCCGCTCTGTACAAGTTCCTGATACCGCCTTTTCCGTTTTGCCTTTTCTTCATCCTCGGCTTTCATTTTTGCCGCTGTCTTTCTTGCGAAAACTAAAAGCAGAGCACACCTTCCGGCTCCCACAAGGGCAACCCAAAAGCAGTACAGGATGCAATTCGTTTCCCATGCGAATGCTTTTTTCGCATTGAGCATAACTTCCTCGCGGGCAGTTCTTTTTACTTTTTATACCGGCATTTCATTTTCGTATTTCGCTGTGAGGGAACGAAACCCTATTTATCTTTCCAAGTGATTTCTGTTATCATGCCGCCCGGCCTGCCTGCGGAAATAGCAGACCGCCGCATATGGTGGCGAGCCATAGTGCGGCGGTTAGCTTTTGTGTATTTTCCTTATAAACATCTGTTCTCACATACACTGCTGACTATGTGATGAATTTCCCGCATATGGGAACAGTGGGTCTGCCAGCCGGAAACCGAAGCTCTCCCTGTCTACCATCCCCACCACTTTTTCGCTGTCGTACAGTCCAAGCAGGAATCCAGCTGCCTGCTTGCCCGTGTGGTAAGTTCCGAAGGACTTGTCATAGTCATATTCACTGACATTGTTAGCCACCATTCCAAACTCTGTCTTTGTTGCCGCAGGTGCCAGCACCTTTGCTTTCATTTTCGCTCCCGCTTCTTCCAGTTTCCGTGCCGGCCCTTCCGTAAACGTACTTACATAAAACTTCGCCGCACAATATGTCACTGCTCTGGGAACAATAGTGCAGCCCTCGCATGAGGATATATTGATAAGCTGTGTTCCTTCTACATCCTTGTAAGCACGGACATAAAGCGAGGAAAGAATGGTCAGCGCCTCTATATTCAGGTTCAGCATCATACTGATCTTATTCAAGTCCTGATCCGCCACGCTGTCATAATTACCAACCCCTGCATTACTGATCCATGTTTCAATCTCATAATCTCTCAATCCTTCATAAAACCGGTATACTTTTTTCCGGTATAGATAAGTCCACGCTTCTGATAACAATATCCAAATCCGGGTATATCCCTAAAATCTCCCGTTTCAATATTTCCATATTATTTTTTCGCCTTGCTGCTATGATCAGATTTTTACCCCGCTCCGCAAATGCCTTTGCTGTTTCGTACCCAATGCCTGAACTCGCCCCTGTTATGACCGTATATTTTCCTGTTCTCTGAACCATTTGAAAATTCTCCTTCGATTTGATATAATCCAACCATACAATATAGAGTGAACTCTATGGCGCTCTTTTTCAAAAACTGTTCAACATCCAGATTTTTCGGACATGAAAATCCGGAGAGCAGTCTATCAAACGCAGCCTCTCCGACTTCAGGATCATCTCCCTAAATCTCATCAATTCCCACAACTCATCTTCGCCTGTTCCTTGCCGGACATGACAAAATTTTTCGTGATACTTGAAGTAGCCATGATGAACACCTTCTTTGTTAGTGTGGTTTTTTCGTTGCAATTCATACTGACACCAGGTCAAGAGGGATTGGATGGAAAGGCTATGACACAGCCCTTCCGCAGGAGCCACTCGAAGCGGTCTTCATAAACCCTCACCCCGGACACATATTTATCCACTTTGCCATTTTTTCTCTCCTTTCCCCGCCGGCTATTCTATTGCCACATAAAAGCAGGAAGAACATTTCTGCTCCTCCTGCTTTTGTATCGTCACTTTCATTTCTATGTTTTATTCAGTTTGTATTCCACTTCCCCCCTGGGCGTAAATCTCGGTTTGCAATTCACGGTTAAAAATAACTTCTGCCAAAATTCCCAAAGAGCAGACTGCACTTGGGGGCTTGAAGATCCCCCTCTGAAAGAAAGTCCTCATCTGTACCCTGTCTGTTGCGGAGTACTGTCAAGCCCTCCGGCCTGGAGACGGTTTGATTATCCATCTCTGACCTAGCACGCATTCTATGACTTCAAACGGACTCCTGAGTATTTTCCGCAACCGCCTCTGCCGCCATCTGTTTTTTCACCTTTTTCTTTTTTCTTATGCTTCTAATAAGCAATACTACTACCACAATCAGTGCTGCCACGGCAGGGATAATATAAATCAGATAGTCCGCAAAATTTTTCTCATGAATGCAGATGGCAAGCTCTACATTATTTCCCTGTGCGTTGAGCAAGTAGTAAACACCCAGAAGTCCGGTATCCGTCTGTACCCATTCGCCGCCCTGCTTCACATGAATGCTGACACCTTCTGTCTGTCCCTGCGGCGCCTGGTAACGAATCTGATGCGCCTCGCTGCCGTCCTCCGGAATGCTTATCCGCCAATGCTCCACAACTTCTAACGGCATATCCTCTGCAATGTCTAACGCCGTTACCTCTATACTTTCCTCCTGCCTGAACATACCGTCTGCCAGAAGAACGGACTGTGCGCCTGGCCGCGTCTGCTCTGATCCAAGCGTTGTCAGATAGCGTACATACTCTACCGTAACATCCTCATCATATGTAACATTTCTTAATTCCTTAATATCCCAGTCTGCATAAAATCCCTGTTTCGTTGGTATTTCCGGATACTGGCTTTCCGCCACAGTGCCACCATAAGGACATTCTACCGTCTTCACTTCTTCCTCGTCCGCATAGAATGTTATCGTCATCATCCGAAATTTATCCGGCAGCCCTTCTATCTCCAACATATCTTTATAGCTAACTGGCTCTGCCCTGCCGCTGTAACTGATACGGTCGATACCCGCAATTTCATCCGACACGAAGTAATTATGCTCGACAATACCGCCTTTGTCAGTCTCTCCCGCAATCGCCCCGAAGAAAGCCGCTGCGTCTTTCATCCGCACGATTGCACAGCAGTTGCTGATACTCGATCCATACCCTGCAATGCCCGCTACATACTCGTCCCCAGATACGCTGCACTTCGCATAACTGTTTGTAATATAAGAACGGGATTCTCCCGTAATGCCACCGACATAGCTTCCCGAACTGCTTGTAATCTTTCCATAGTTCTCACACCATAGAATCGTTCCCATCTCCTGCAGCCCGGAGATACCGCCCGCATAGCTTTTCTGCGCCGTAATTTTGCCGGAATTAATATTGCTTCGCAGGACGCACTTTGTCAAAAATGTGGAATTGAGTTTGGCATCCTCTATTCCCGTTACGTCACTTTCCAAATCGAAATCATATTCGATTGCCATCGTTCCTACAATACCAGACACATTAATATCCGCACGTACTTCTCCGCTGTTTTTGCAATCGGCAATCGTTGCCTCCGTACTTGTCTCCGCATCTTCCTGCGAATTGTCCTCATAAATATGGGAATAATCCATATCCAGTACACCGTCAATCGCATCCGTATAGAGCCGCATAATCGTACTGAACTGGTCGTTTAGATCTTCCATGTCACTCAACAGCACGTCATTTGAGGAAGACATCTCATCATTCAGATAGCCCATATTCTCTGAAAGGCCCTTCAAATTCGAGGTCAGGCTGTTCGTCTTGGAGCGGTATTCTTCTCCGAGCTGCGGCATACTAATATCCGGCATATCACTTAGGGAACTGAAAATATTCTTTGCCTCGTTCCCTGCATTTTCCAGATTCCCCGCAGCACCCTTCGTATAGCCGACAGCGTCCTTTAACTCGCTTGCTACATTCTCCGTCAACTCGCTTTCGCACGCGAGCGCTATATCGGACATGGTCTGCAGATTGTCGCGCATATCAGATGAATAGCTTGCGCCATGTACGTTTCTATACTGTTTCTCTGCATAATCGGAAGCACCTTCTGCAATTTGTTCCGCATTTTCCGACATTAAATCGGCAGTCTTATCCAGTACCGCCTGGTCATCTGCCCTTCGCGAATCATCAGAGGATGGAAATTCATCTAATATCTCTCCCGAAGTAACATCACAATGTACCCACTCATCTACATAAATAAACTGCGCAAAATCATCAGGGTCGGTCACATTGATTAAGCTTTCATCCACAATGCCGTTCACCTTCGGCCTTAAATCATCCACATAACTGTCCTGAAACTGACGCGCTATATTAACATAAAAATTATAATACCCTTTCATAGCATTATCATAGTATCCTGCCTGTTCCTTACTTCCATTCTCAATCGCCGACTTTGCGCTGTCATAACGCTGCTGTTCTTCCGGCGACATATACTGATAAATATCGAGCGCCTCCACCGTATCTTCCAGTTCTCCCGCCGCTTCCCGTACATTCCCTGCAGCGTCTCTTGCCTGATCCAGCACTCCGTTTTCCTTTGCTGTCTCATCCATGACGAAATCCAGACGGTTAATGGCATCGTTAACGGAGCCGACCATCCCATCCGTCCACTCTATGCTCTTGTCCGCCAGAAATGACGTATCATCCAAAGCTTTGCCGGCAAAATCCTGTATGATAGAAATCCTTCCGGAAATCGTATCGGACTCAGCGCCCGCATCATCCAGCATAATACTCGTCAAATCATGCATCTTATCTATATTTTCCGAAAGCTGATATGCAATATCCTTTGTCAAATCTATGGCAATATAAGGCTCCGTCTGCCCCGCAATGCCGCCGACATCCTTACGCCCGTAAACAGTACCGCTGTTTTCGCAGGCATACACATATCCCGACTGCCGCCCTACGATGCCGCCCATATTATAACCTACATGCTCATATCCTACCGTTCCTTTGTTGGCACAAAACTGTATGATACCGGTAGAAAGCCCTGCAATACCTCCTGAATCAATCGTATTGTTGTTAATGGATTCCTTTTTCTCATCCGCACTGCCCTCTCCAGACTCCAATAACCCGGAAGTATACTGTTCAATGTTAATATCCTCCAACGATCTGACCCTATCGGCATTAGAAGTATTGACGTCCGACTCATTGACGCATCCTACAATATTTCCCATATTATCGCCGACAATACCGCCTGTATAATGCGCGCCCATCACCGTACCGCTGCACGCACAATCTATCAGAATACCGCTAAGTTCATTAAATCCCACAACGCCGCCGACATAGTCGTTTCCCTCAACAATGCCTTCAAAACGGCAATCCAGCAAAATACCGCTGTTATTACCGACAATCCCTCCCACTACAATCTGCTTACCTGAAGGACGCACAACGCCATTTACCTTCAGATTCGCAATGACTGCCGTCTTCTGCGTATAGCAGAACAATCCCGTATAAGAAACGGAATCTCTTATGCTAAGCCCTTTTATCGTATGTCCCTGTCCATCAAAATATCCGCCGAACGTAGGAATTGATACAAAATCACTGCCCGTCAAATCCAAATCTTCCTGCAGATATACTTTCTTATTCTGCGACCAGGTATCCAGCCAGCAGTTCCTGGAAAATTTCTTTAAATCATCCACAGAATCTATGTATATTGTTTCCCATTCGGTTTCTTCGTCATCATAAGAATCCAAAGTCTCATTCGCATCTTCTACCGTGATGACTTCTTCTTCCACCGTATTTTCATTCTCCTCGGCGTGCACACTCATAACAGACATAAACGCAAGTACAGCCGCCAATAACAAGGAAGTTACTCTTTTCTTACACATATTCCTTCACCTCCCCATTTTCTATCTGATCTGCCATCTCTCCCGACAGCTTTTCATATTCCTCTTTTGTAATCTCCGTCACATCCCCGGCTTCTACATAAGCGCTGACATTACCTTTGATAATCGCGTTCATGCTGCCCGTTACCATACCGTCAATCTTACCGCGTACCAGACCGTCTACTTTCATAAGACCCGTAACATTTTTCGTACGAATCGGCATGTTCATAACAAATGCTGTCTTCTCGATAATCTTATCACCCACTAACAGAATCTGCGGCAATACGAACATTGTAATGAAAATAGAAATCAAAGTACCCCGTCCCAGACATTTTCCGATACCGAAAATCGCTACATCGGAAGTCATTTTTCCGATCAGGATACCCGCTACGGCAAGCATTGTTCCGGAGGTAACGATAGTCGGGAAAGAAAGATTCATCGTATCGATAATCGACTGCTTTCTTCCCATCGTTTTACGCAAATCCGTATAGCGGCTGGCAATAACGATAGCATAGTCAATATTAGCGCCCATTTGAATGGAGCTGACAATCAAATACCCTAAGAAAAATAAATTATCATGCTGCAGTGTAGGTACTGAGAAGTTAATCCAGATGCTTCCCTGGATAACCGCAATCAAAAGCACCGGCATGCCTGCCGATTTAAACGTAAATAACAATACCACCAATACAACCAGAATAGATACCACATTTACCACCATGTTATCCCTTGAAAAAGTCTTTTGCAAATCATACTGGCTGACCGATTCTCCGCAGACAAGCACCGTGCCATCGTAATATTTCCCTGCTATATCATGCATTTTATCCAAGAAAGCAAATGTCTCCTCGCTTTCTTCGGGAAGCGTCAGATACACAAGCATACGACTGTAATTTTCTCCCTGCAGCTGATTCTTGGCGAAATTCATCTGCCGGTAAGCATCGTCTAGTGTTTCCTGCAAATCACTCTCCAATGTCACAAAACCTTCTTCTACCTCATCATACACAAACATAAACATATCAATCAGCGGAACTTGATAATCGGGCAAACCGTTTACCACCTTCGCATAATCTTCATCATTGACCGCATATGCGGTATAAATCAGTTCTGCCACCTCATAGTCCAAATCAATTAACTCCGAAAACTGTCTGGGCGTCAGCTTATCCGTCAGGTGATAACCGTCCATTGCCTCAATATTGGCAAGTCCCATCGTATAATCCACTTCCGGGCACATATCCAAATCACGAAGCATTGCTTTCTCACTGTCATAATTTCCCGCAGGCACAATCAAGGCTACCATATTGGAACTGCCAAAGTTTGTCTCCTGCATTTCTTCCGCCTTCTGCACCCGGTTCTGGAGTGGCGGCGTTACTGTGCTGTAACCGAACACATACGGGCAATTCTTCGAAATCATATACCCGATAACAATCGCCACAAGGAAAAGCGGCGCAACAATATATCGGGAAAAATAAGCATATTTCCCGACAAACGGTATATCGGGAATAAAGTTTTTGTGTTTTGTCTTATCCATCAAATTGGAAAATAACATAATGACACCCGGCATTAGCAAAAAAACCGCACAAAGACTTAACAAAATCGCTTTAATCAACACAACACCAAGATCTGGTCCCATTTTGTACTGCATAAAAGTCATGGCTATCAGACCACCGATTGTCGTAAGGGAGCTTCCCGCAATCTCCGGAATCGCTTTACTAAGTGCAATAATAATGGCTTCCCTCGCCTCCAGTGAAACATGCTCCTCTTTATATCTGTTTAGCAAAATAACCGCATAGTCAACCGATAACGCCAACTGCAAAACAATCGTAACTGAATTGGACACAAAAGAAATCGTTCCTAAAAAGAAATTTGTTCCCATCTGGATAACTGCCGCCGACAAAAACGTAATCAATAATACCGGAATCTCCGCATATGCCTGCGTTGTTAACAGCAATACCGACACAACGATAACAGCTACCAGCACGGAAATGGTATTCATCTCCTGCCCGATCAACTCCGCCTGCGTATTTCCAAGACTTGTCGTCAAATAATAATCATAGTCTGCAAATAACTCCTTAACTCTGTCAAGAGCAACCAGACAGGCATCATCTATCTCGTCAAAATCAAATGTAATATTATAAAAAGCGGAACCATTCGTATAATGTTCTTCCGTATCATTAAAATCAACCGAAAAAACGCCTTCTATCTTCTCTAAGCGCTCATAAACATTCTCTGCCTGCTCATAGGATACATTGGCAAGCATAACGTTACAGGTTCCGTATGTAATAAATTCCTCCTCCATCAAATCAAGTCCCTGCCTTGTTTCCGTTGTTCCCGGCAGATAATATGACATAGAGTTTTCCACCCCTACCCAGTTTCTCGATATGGCAGAAAAAATAATCAGAAGACCAAAGAGCAGGAAGAAAAGATTTCTCTTATCCACAATAAACCCGCATATCTTTACCATCGCCTGATTACCGTTTTTCTTCGTATTTAGTCCCTTATCCATTGTATAAGCGCCTCCTAGATTCTCTATCTATTGACAAATTATAACATTTGGTTAAATACCTGGCAATCCCCAAAACGCTATGCAGTCTTTCATTACTTTGTACATTTTCGCATAAAAGCAACGGTCCATTCTGTATAAATTAAACAAAAATCCTGTTTGGTGAAAATTCTTTGTTCCAGTTTTAATGTTCCTGAAATAGCCAATTTTGTGCTATATCAACAGGTGTTCCATAATAATTGTTTTCGCCATATACGATTTTATCCATTTATGCTTTAGCAGTTATAGTCTGCAGACATATAAAAACCGCCTTTTTCCACAATTACTCATAACATGTCAGCGTATGCTTCTGTGCAAGCAGCTCCGTGTTGCCCTGCATCCTTGATGCCCCCTCACCTTCCTTCCCACGAAAAAAGGAGTCGATTAAGGCTCCCTCAAAAAATGCATAAAAAAAGACACCTGCTGTTTATGGCAAGTGCCTATGTACGCTCAAACTTACTAAATATATTTTTTATAATTTGATCTCCAGAACTGTCCACTCTGTTTCCGTTTCCTCATCATCCAAAATACGCCGCCTGCATTTGGGGTTGGGGCATTTGATCACTTCCATATGCCACCGCCTCCCCGCACTGATATGTAGCAGGTCTGCTATTGCTTTTTCATTCCCCTTGCTTACACTCCCCTGTTTCCCTGCAAACGGGAAAACTCTTATTTGAAAGGAGCTGCCAGATTCCCTGACTGCTATTTTCTATACGCATCATAATACCTCCCTCGTTATATAGTCAAACCCAACTGTGCGCCTTTGCCTTCTTCCTGTACTTTCACAGGCCGGCTTGTTCCCGCCTTTATCTGTTCCATCAGTTTTTCCTCAACTTCTGCCTTTGCCAGTTTCTTCTCCTTTATGGCTTCCTCCTCTTTCTTTTTCCCACATTTTTCCGCTATCTGCTTCTGTACCTTTTCCTTATAGACTGTGCTAGGATTCTCCATTGTGTCCTTGCTCCTGTCCACCATCCGGTAAGATACTTTTGAGATGGTCAAGTTTTTTGTAACACTTACAAGGAAAAGTTTTGACATAATCATGCCTGCATTCTCTTTTCAAATGGTGTCATATATCCATTTG
>NZ_QZDT01000064.1 GCF_009917485.1 Parablautia muri | reverse complement strand
CCTATGATTTAGATTTTATCATAGAAGACCTTATTCTTATGAAATATTTACAGACTTTTTTTCACAGACTCATTTAATGCTTCTTCTGGCGTATATTCTTCAGAGTCTAATTTTGTTACAACAATAACGTCAACATCTGATTTGTTTCCATTTTTAGGTTTCACAGCCGTAGAACGATGGTAGCTTCCCTGCAAGAAAGTGCTAACAATAATTTTTGATAATTTTTCGTCTCCCTCTAATCTTTTTCTTAATGTCGTGTGTCCTGTCTTCAAATCATTCACTTGATTATCGGTTAGACGAATATTGGACAAAAAATCCTTAAAATATGATGGTACAGTAGACATAAATAATCCTCCCTATTTAGTCAAGTCTTTTTTCCTTATTTTTCAAGGATTTTCTAGTTACATATCTCAGATGAATGAGCCAGGATGATGGACATTTCTTTGTATCTGGTACGAAAATAGAGGTGTTGGGGTATATGAAGCAGAACGTCTTCCGTTTCCGCTCTACATGGCCTTGTGTATGCCCCTCCTTCTACGGCAGCGAACCTCCCGTGTCTACCAGGATCACCCTCATCTCTTCGGGGTCCTAACTTCCTTCGTCCCGCCTGTCCATAACCAGGGTGTCAGCTTAGCTCCTTTACAGGGTCATGCCCTATGGATAATATTCCTGCCGACTACCGGCTCATTCTTTGTTATAAGTCTTACTGACCTGTCTCATATGCTTCCCTCACCGGCACCTTTCGGTGGACGTTTTCCCGGATCGTTCCCCATACTTTCCAGCTTTCCTGTCACAGCTGGATTCAACTCTCAATCGAATTTTTGAAAGTTCAACCCAACTATGACAGGGCTTTGTCTGCCTGTGGTTTAAGTTCGTTTATTACGCTGCCTGCATCTGTGGTCTCCTGATGTCACCCATCAGTTTTCCGGCATCATAATCTACACCTTTTGTCAGTATCGTGTAGAATATCCTCAGAACCTTACACGCTACCGCTACTACAGACTGCATCTTCTTTAATGGGTTTTCTTTTCGTGTCCGGTAATACTCATGTATTGCCCTGAACTCTGCATTCTTCCCAATCAATGATATCGCTGCTTCATACAGCACATACCTCAGGCGTTTCCTTCCCCTGTAACTAATCCGGCTCTCGCCGTTATGCTTCCCGGAGTCATTCGCCACAATCGCATATCCCGCCAGCTTCTGTAACTGCTTTGGGTTGTCAAAACGTCCAATGTCTCCCACCTCCGCAATGAATCCGCTGACTGTTACCAGGCCGATCCCCTTAACCCCCATCAGTTTATCTATATATGGGATTTCTTTCAGCTTTTCCTCTATTTTCAGGAGAAGTTCCGCTAGCCTTGAGGTATATACATCCATGTCGTTCAGCAGGTTATTCAGTTCCATCCTTGCCGCTCCCGGTGCTTCCTTACTTCCTATGCTGTGCTCCGCTGCCGATACCAGGGTCTTTGCCCTCTTCATTCCGGCGCCTCTCAGCTTTGCGTCTCTCCATATCCGGTTCACACCTTCTGCACCAAGTTTATGAATATCCTCCGGCAGCGGCGCCTCCTTTAGCACCATCCTCCCGCTGACTGCCTTATAATCCCCATAAACGTCTTTATATTCAGGGAAGTAGATGGCAAACCATCTGGCGATACGGTTCTTGAGCCTTGTAAGCTCCTCCTGCGTCTGGAAGCGCAGGTTCGATAAGCTCCTGATCTCTGCATAAATACCGGTCGGTATGTATGGGTAAGAGAACCTCCTCTCATTGACAAGTGCAGCGATCGTCTTTGGATCTTTGCGGTCATTTTTGTTGGGATTGTTGTCATCCAGTTCTTTTGATTTTTTTACGTGATGGGGATTCACATGCACAGGCCTCATCCCGCTGTCCTGCAGGAATTTCCCCAAGGCAAACCAGTAATGTCCTGTCGGCTCCATGCCCGGTATCACAACAGTTTTACCGTGGTTCGCCGCTATATCCTCCATCCATGCTTTGAATGTCTGGAACCCTGCCTCTGTGTTACTGAATTCCAGTGGTTTTCTGGTATATTCGTAATTGCGCCAGTCGAATGCCCTGGCATAGTGGGTTTCACTTCCTACATCGATTCCAACAATCAAAGTTTTTTCAGTTATGGATGCAATTTTTGCGTTTTGTGTGTTACAATTCATTTTAGATACCTCTCTGTTCAATAAGATTTTCACTAACCTGCAAGTCAGTAATCTTATTTTACTCTGAGGTATTTTTTTCTCAACCTTCTTTCTTGGAATTCCCTATACGTGGATTATACAGGAAGCTCTTTTATATTACGACCATCAAACTTATCTAACAGGGATAAGCACATTGTTTCATCTTCTAGATGTACTGCTCCACGTGGAAAGCTTGTAACACCAATAGATATTCTTTTAGGAGAATATTTATCAGCAACAAGAAAAATACGTTTTTCCAATTCTTCATCAAACACTTTTCTATCAATGCCATTACCGTGTGTTGAAGAAATCATTTGGTCATTTACAGTAGCCGAAGCAATAAAGCTAATTTGGTCAAAAGTCATCTTTGATTGCTATACGAGATATACTTATGCAACGAATCTCGTACAATTTTTTCTAATACCTCTATTTCAAAAGGTAAGATAACAAAATCAATTCTTTTATCTTTAAGCAAATCCGTTAAGTGATGCTATTGCCATTTTATCAAGCGTGTTGCTATAAAATTTTCCAATTGAATTTATAAAAGTAATTGCTGCCTTTTCACATTGCCCAATTAAACATAGTTCATATTCGAAGGTATCTATATCTGCTATAAGATCACAAAGCCATAATTTAACATCAGATTTAGAAAATGTATTTATTGTTGATTTTACTTGTATGCTTTTTGTGATTTTATCAGCTTTTCCTAATGCTATATCAACTTTGTCATTAGATGTTGGAAATTCAATATAAATCTTATCCCAATTGTCTTTATCGGTTAATGCTTCTAATACTGAAGCAAAACCTTGATATAAAAAACCTCGTGAAGCTTCCTTACCGCCCATCAGTTTCACCAACCTTTCTTTTTTATACACTAATTTTAACCCAGATGTTAGATGATATATCCCAAGAATTTTGCCACTCATCTTCGTTCACAATCGCATCAAATACAGGCTCAAGGAAAGTCTGTATTTCATTTATGACCTCCGAAAACTCAAGTGTATCATCTTTTATAGTCTTCAAGAAGAATTTCCACCGCTTCTGCATATCCACATCCTCAGCAAGTGTGAGAATACGCTTGAAACTGTCCTTTTCGTAGGGTGTCCCTCGCCGCTCCAATGTTCTGGATATTGCTGTCTGCAATTTCACTCCATCAAAATCAAAAGTCTTTGCCAGATAGTAAATATCGTAAAAGTCCTTCATTCTGCCTGTCAGTTCAAACCGCTGTAAAATAGCGTCAAATTTTTCAGCAATCGTACTTTCAAGAGAATACGTCATAATAACAGGAGATTCAAAATCAGGAAGCTGCGTATGAATCGTCCGTTCCTCGGCACATGGCACAATCACATCCCCGACTCCTATATCTACATTGAACGGCACACGGACATTTTTGATTTTTCCGATAATCTGCGTACTAATGCCGTGATATTTCCTTTGTGGGGAAATTTTCTCAAAGCCTTTGGCTGTCATCTCAATATAATCATTGCCCGTAGGTATGGCAAGAATTTTTACAATAAGAGCTTGTACTTCTTCTAACGAGTTAGAAACACTGCGCAATAGGAAATCCACATCAACGGTCGCCCGACTTTCAAAGTTTGTAAGCGTATAAATAAACAAACCGCCTTTGAGAATAAGAGCATCCTCATACCCTGATTTTGAAAGTTTCCGCAAAAATTCCTCCTGCATAAAAAGCTGTAAGCATTGCTGATAACTAATGCCAGCCGCCTTTGCCTTATTCCTTAGCCTTGCCAAAACAGATGCCGCAATATCAGCCACTACAACCACACTCCAATCAATTCTTTTACTTTCTTCTGTACCCTGAGTTCCTTTGCATATTTCATAAGGTTTGGGATATTCTTCTGCGTGTCCCTCACATAACCTTGAACTGCCTTATTAAAAATTTCTTTATCCATCTTGCTCATATTCCGCAAGACATCACAAATCGTACGGTCACGGTCATAAATGCGGACATCCACAAAATCAATACTTCCTTTTATTTCCCCCAGTGGTACTAAATAAGGCTCAACTCTATAAGCCTTTACAAACGGATAATCTATCTTTGTACGATTCCTTGAAACATTTTTATCAACCGTAATATTCCATTCGGCAGGATTACGGTCGCTATAATGATAATAAAAAAGAGCTGTTTCCATACAAAGGACTGCATCTGGAAAAAGCCGATTGATTATCTTAACCTCCTGTCCATCAATAGAATCCACCCAATGGTAATATCCCCATTTTACCTTTTCAATCAGTCCTTCATTTAATAATTTCTGAATATCAGCATAATATAGTTTATAAGAATTAAGTTCAGCGGTCGTCATGATACAATCATGGT
This sequence comes from Parablautia muri, assembly GCF_009917485.1. Taxonomy (GTDB): domain Bacteria; phylum Bacillota; class Clostridia; order Lachnospirales; family Lachnospiraceae; genus Suilimivivens; species Suilimivivens muri. The sequence goes on along the minus strand of NZ_QZDT01000064.1, from coordinate 13,850 downwards.
CAAAAAAAATTCTTCTGGCAATATCTATCACTTTTTCATCAATCATTGATTACACCTCTATTAATCCACACAAAAATATCTTAACAATTGTGTGATTTGCTATAGTATATCCCCTTTTGTATGAAAAGTCAATGATAGTAAAACACCATAAATGAATCATTCAATGGTGTGATTTGATATAAAAACTCAGCTTGTCCAAGAATATATAGACTAACTGAGTTCCTTACATTCCGTATCATAAATAGACATCATCATTAGCTGCCGCATAGAGATTTATCCATCTCGGAGTGTCGCAAACCTCGATAGAATAAGGCTTCCCGATGTTCCCCGCATCTTCATTTTCATCATATTTCTTTATCCTCTCAAACATCGAAAAGCTATGTATCTGGAATCCCACCGTATCATGCCCGCCCTAAAATACAGTAAGCGGAACATTACCGCTGCTTCTCTGGGTACGGAAGAACTGGCCCACCTTGAAATGGTTTCCACCATTGTCCACCAGCTCACCAAAAATTTATCTATGGAAGAAATTGAGGAATCCGGATTTGCAAATTATTACGTTGACCATACCATAGGGATTTGGCCTATGGCTGCCGGCGGCATTCCTTTTAATAGCTGTGAATTCCAGTCTAAAGGAGATGCAATTACGGATTTGTTTGAGGATATGGCAGCAGAGCAAAAAGCGCGCACAACCTATGACAATATTTTACGTTTGGTGCATGACAGTGACGTATGCGACCCTATCCGCTTCTTACGCGCCCGTGAAATCGTGCATTTTCAACGATTTGGTGAAGCAAACCGGGAAGATTGCAGTAAATCGAAACACAAAAATCACTAAGACGCATATCCACACGCCCCTCAAAGCTGTGGACTTCGGCTTTTGCACAAAAAGAAAGGACAAGCCTATAATGCCAGTATTCAGAGTAGAAAAAGTCAAAGATTATACGATTATGCCAAACACCCACTTACGCAACCGCCAGTTATCCCTACGGGCAAAAGGATTGCTCTGTCAAATGCTCTCATTGCCCCCGGAATGGAATTTTACCCTGCAAGGGTTAGCTTATATCAACAAAGAGGGTTTAGACGCTATTACAACGATTATACACGAACTGGAGCAGGCAGGATATATTACCCGCAATAGAATACGCGATGAAAAGGGATTGCTTCGGGAAATGGAATATATAGTCTGTTCTTCCCCAAAGCTGAATAACAATTATGGCAATAATCCAATCACGGAAAATCCTACATCGGATAATCCAACATTGGATTTTCCAACGCAAGGAAAACCAACGCAATAAAATATAGATATATAAAATACTAAAGAATAAATTACAGAATAATAAATTATCTATTCCTTTCCTATCCGTTCTTTTGATTTTCAATTGGATTATCCCTATCGCATGAGGGGGAATGGAAGTGAAAAGAGGTTGATACAACATAGATATTCATTTATGCCTTAATTACCCTTTATCAACGGCAGACAGCCAAATCAAGGATTTACCGCTTTAGCGGCGTTTATGTCCTTGATTTGGCTGTCTGGCGTTGATAGTCTGGGAAAGGCATAAAGAAGAATTTGCCGGGCTTGTGTTCCTGTCTGCTGAAGATATGGAGTAATGAAACGCCGGGGAATGGCAGCTTATACAGTGCCATTCCTCGGTATCTTTTTTATGCCCTTGCTATTTTCCTCTTAATGTCATAAAATAGACCTCACACGTTTTCAAATATTAACACAAGTGTTAAGTCTGTTGTCGGTTTATGTTATGGTATAGTTTATTATAATTTCTCTTGTATTCAAAGTAAGGAGTGGTTGAACATGGATATTGGAACTACAATAAAAAAATTAAGGATTGACAAAGGTATAACCCAAGAAACCTTTGCTAATGTACTTGACATTTCCGTACAGACTGTTTCACGTTGGGAAAATAACGTCAATTATCCCGATTTGTCAATGCTTCCCTTAATCGCAACATTCTTTCATGTTTCAACTGATTTCCTCTTAGGAATGAAAGGAGAAAACAATATGGCAAAGTTACTAAAAACAGTAGAAACTTTTGAGCTTGTTTCCAAGAGCGAAGCGGAGGAACTGGTTCTGAAATTCAAGGGAGAAAAATTTCCTATTCTCAAAGAACATAAGATAACGAAAGCGGACGGAAAAATCATTTTGGAAGCAACAAAAGAATTTAATGCCGATATGGATAACATGAAATTTTAGTTATTCATAAGAAAAGATTTACAGTTAATAGGCAGGTAATGATATGGGAAAATATTAGTGCTGACTCTTAACGAACAGGAAGAAAAAGCGATTGACAAGATTATAGCAGCAATAGCTGACTGCATATCGCTTGAATCCATGCAGACTATCCCCGTTCCTGCTTCGGGAATGTCTTTTCCGGGACTGGAAATAAGACAGAGCCAACACAGGGTAATTCATGACGGGGAGGAAGTGAACCTTACCCGCCTTGAATATAGCACCCTTGTATTCCTTGCTTCCAATCCCGGCATTGCCCTTACACAAACACAGATTTTTGAAGCCGTTTGGAACATGGACAGCGATAGCTGCCATTCAAGCGTTGTCAACGTGATTTACAACCTACGGAGAAAGATAGAGCCGGACTGCAAAAACCCGACCTATATAAGAACCGTGTTAGGTGTCGGCTATAAATTCAGCGGATAAACGCCGGGAAATGATGATAGATACATTGTCATTCCCCGGCGTTTTTTCTGCCCTTGTAGACGCTTAGAAGCCCTTTTCCGGGCATTTCCTTACCCATGCCACAAAACGCCCCGAAAATGCCCTTAAAACGTTTTTTGCTCCTGTTCTATGTCTGTATTTGTTTTCCATTTTCGTTTTTCTATAAGGGTTTGGGAAACTTCCCAACAAATAAAAATTCTATACGTCACTTCTCATAAAGATAGAGAATTTTTCGGGATTGAGTACTCAATCCCTATGCTTGCTATTCTGCTATTCTAAACTTTTTATAAAATTTCAAAAAAACTTTGCCATTTTTTACCTCCCGTGCGTAGTAAGTAGTAGAGGGGGAGTTTACGCTATTCCCGTATAGTGTACTTGCCGCTTCTCATAAAATTTAGGGAAACCGTCAAAGGAGAAAGTTTATGTCAAAAACAAATAACTCTCCTACACCCGATACCCCAATACGCAAAGATAAAATGAGGCTGACCGTTACCAACATCTACCCCGCCTTTCAGAAAAAATCAGAACAGGAAGCCCGGCAGGAAATCGGGGCAAGGCTCTATCAGATTTTTAAGAAATATGCGTAAGTCCCTTGCAAAACAATCACGGAAACGATATGATCGTTTTGTGGATATGCGTCTTACGTTTTAGGAGGTAGATAGAATGTACGACGCATTATATGCAAGACAGTCAATCGAAAAAAAGGACAGCATATCCGTAGAAAGCCAGCTTGAGTATTGCAGATACGAAACCCACGGGGAAGCCTGCATTGAATATACAGACAAAGGCTTTTCGGGCAAGGACACCAACCGTCCCGGCTTTGAAAAAATGATGAACGATATTCGCGCAGGAAAAATCAAACGGGTTATTGTCTACAAACTCGACCGTATCAGCCGTTCCATTTTGGATTTTGCAAACATGATGGAGATTTTTCAAAAATATCATGTGGAGTTTGTTTCTTCCACGGAAAAATTTGACACGTCCACACCGATCGGCAGGGCTATGTTAAATATCTGTATCGTGTTCGCCCAACTGGAACGGGAAACCATACAAAAGCGGGTAACAGATGCTTATTATGCACGGTGCAAGCACGGCTTTTACATGGGTGGGCGTATCCCCTACGGCTACCGTCTGATAAACACGGTCATTGACAATACCCGCACTTCCATGTACGAAGAAGTCCCGGAGGAAAGCGAACAGCTAAAGCTGATTTACTCCATGTATGCGGACACGGACAATTCACTTGGGGATATTGTGCGGTACTTGAACGAACACCAGATTAAAAATCTGCGTGGCGCAAACTGGAATACCGCCCGTATCAGTGAAATGCTCCGCAATCCCGTGTATGTGCAAGCCGATATTGACGTGTACCAGTTTTTCCAAAATCAAGGCGCAAATATCTATAATCCGGCAAGTGATTTTACGGGTTACAATGCCTGCTATCTCTACAAAGGTACGGTTTCCACTTCAAGAAAGCAGAGTGATTTATCCGACAAAGAGATTGTGCTTGCGCCGCATAAGGGTTTTATCCCCTCTAAGACATGGTTAGCCTGCCGCATACGGTGTCTGAACAACCGACAGTCAACAAAGACCTGCAAACCGAAAAATTCATGGCTCATCGGCAAGGTAAAATGCGGCAAATGCGGTTATGCGCTGACAATCCGTAAGGCGAAAACAAAGTGGAGACGTTACTTTGTTTGTAGCCAGTCGGGAAGCCGTGGAAGCAACTGTACCGGGGTAGGCTGTACGGTTTATGCAGACGTTTTAGAGGAATATATGCTTGGTGCAATCAAGGAAAGACTGTCAGAATTTCAAAAACTCTCCTGCTTATCTGACACAGGAGAAGAACAAAAGCACATGACGAAAAAAATCCGTCTGACACAAATTGAGGAAGAAATCGAAAAACTTCTCTCCAGAGTGTCCGGGGCAGGCAGCGTTCTGATGAAGTACATAGACGAAAAAGTATCAGAACTGGACGCAGAACGAAAAGCCTTGCAGGAAGAAATCGTTACGGCAAATGTCACAGACACGGAGGGCAGATTGAAGCAGATAACCAATCATGTAAAAACATGGGAAACGCTCTCTTTCGAGGACAGACAGGCGGTAGTCGATACGCTTATCAAAGTTATTCGCATTGCAGACGGAAACATTGAGATTACTTGGAACATTTAACCATGAAAGTCTATGCCACACAGTTTTGAGGAAAATTTAATAAAAATCTGTTGATACACCAATACTAAATACCGTATAATAAAGAAAACAGTGAAGGGAAGTGATACTATGGCACCTGCGGCACAGGCAGTTAGAAATCAAGAAATCCTAAAAACCGAATATTCCGAAAAAGCAGCCATAGGCGCATTATATGATGAACTCTCCAAGGGAATAGAAAGTCTGAAAAAAGGCGATGTTTATACGATTGATGAAGCATGGGAGGAAATTGACAAAATATAATGCCGGACAAACCAAAGAAATATAAAATCGTAATATCCAAGGACGCGCTTTGGGATATAAAATCAACTAAAAAGTATATTCTCGACACATTCAAATATCGTGAATATGCGGAAAACTTTTCAAAGAAGATAAAGAAGGCTATCAAAGAGCTGGATTCCTTTCCCAAAGGCTATGAAGCTACGGGATATGTAATTGAGGGATTGAGCATTTATTTCAAGCCTTACAGTACATATTTAATCTTCTTTGTTGTGGAGGTTTCTACGATTACGGTAATCCGGGTATTGAAAGACCGCATGTATTGGCAGTCGATTATAAAGAAAATGCAGAAAATCAACAGATAGATTTACTTCAATCCTCCCGTTTCGGTGAAGCTCTGCGTATTGTTCAAGATAAACTTGATTCTAAGAATTTCTACGCATTTAATCCTGAATTTGATAAATGTAAATGTTAAAAATACTTTCTTATATAAAATTGCATTCAAACGGGCGAAAGTACTTTCGTGCTTTCGCTCGCTTAGAATCAAAAAGTCAGATGTGATACGCCGTTCATTGCTTGGACGGGCATACGTATACAAGATATTTTCCGGTGAAAAAATACCCTCAAGAGACAAATTGCTGGCCCTCGCCTTTGGTCTTGACCTTTCTGATGAAGAAGCCCGGAAAATGTTAAAGCTGTTGGGCAACAAAGAATTGTATGCAAGGGATGAGCGCGATGCACTGATTCTTTTTGCCCTACAGCGAAATAAATCTATTTTTGAAGTCAATGAATTGTTGTATGAGCATGGACATGCCATTTTAAATCCTGCAAAAGAATGAGGCCTCTCATCCTTTGCACCAAGCTTATGATCTTTCATCCTTTAGCTGTTTTCATTTCTATAATAGTACCACGGACTGAAATATTCCTCAGGCATAGGGCTGGACTTATACTCATTTGGACAGGAAGTCTGCACCTCCACGGTGAAACGATATGCGCCGCCTTTTTCCGTCATAAACTCCGGTCTGATTCGAACCCCCCTCGTATCCTTTCTCCACCATATATTCTTTTGTCCAAATATTATTCGTAACATAATCGTTATTTTTATCATAAAAAGTAACATTAAAACTATCTAAATCCGCATAATCCACCATATTATCCCAGGTTGCAAAAATGCCCATCCTTGTTCCCGTTCGCGCATTTTCCAGCAAAGGCCGTAGGCACCGGCAAGGCAGGCGCATCTGCGCCCGTGTACGCAAAAGCATCCGAAATCACATAGGGACTGTCGGTATAGCGGATACCGTCTCCTACGGCAGCCACTGCGAAATAATAAAATCCGTTTTCCCAAAATTCCGATGTAAAGTTCCAGTCAAAGGTGGGAACACCGTCCACATCGTTCCACATATTTCCTCTTAAATCATCATCTTCCTTTTCCCACACATCATCCTCAAGGTCAGGTGGTTCGGCCGTATCTCTCCGACACAGCTTATACGAACGGAGTTTTCGCTGTCAATACCCGATTCCGGTACATTGCCCCATAGGCCTATTCCCGTCTCGCCGTCCCACCTGGGATTTTCAGGTGCAGGAAGATCCTGCAATGTCGAACCTTCGGCGGAAACTTCCTCAGGCTGTATCGATGGATACCAGACAATTTTCCATAAAAGGATGACCAAAAACACCGTCATCACGCCCCACAGAGCGTTTCGTCTTCCTTGAAAAAAGCCCTTCTCACCTGTCGAATCGACTGGTATCTTTTATCCGGATCCAACCTGGTGCATTTTCGGATTATTCTTTTGTCGCTATATCTTGTATTTTTTCCGCCAAAAGCTGATTCAGCGTCACACCCAGGGAATAAATATCAGTCCGTTCATCCGTTTGGTTAAAACCATACTGTTCCGGAGGGGTATACCCTCTTGTTCCCAGCAGTCTTGTATCCTGTTCCTGTTCATTTTTATATAACCGCGCCGCATCAAAATCGCTCAAACGGATATGCGCATCCTGAGCAAGAAGAATATTAGACGGTTTAATATCCCGATGGATAATCCCCTTTTCATGTATAAATGATAAAACAATGCACAGCTCGGTAACGATTTTTTTAAACTGTTTTCGAGATAACTTTGCAGGGTGTGGCAATTTCCCCTCAATATATTCTTCAATCACTGTGGTGTCGGATTCAGACACAGTGACCTCATACAGTTATGGCAAAAAGGGATGCGGACCATTTAGCAGTACCTTGTAAACCTCCTGCCGCCCTTTCAAGATCTTTTGGATATAGTACTGCTCCGTCCCCTTTTCACGCACCAAATTTACCATGCTTTTATTACTTTTCTTCAATTCCTTTATTACTTCGTACTCCATACTCATTTATCCTTCCGAACACACCAATCCCCATTCTTACCGGCTGCCTGGTATTTTACTTACTATAATCGGCATAAAAAGAATAAGATGCTATACCACCATACCCATTATCAGTATCCCATTCCGCTTTAATCTCATAGATATACCCATTTGGTTTCAACATGATTTGGTTTCCGTCAATATCCACTTTCTCGCTGTCTGCGCCAGAAGTCCCCCAGCATTCATCGCTCCAACACTGTGCGCTTATTCTGTCAGGTCTTTCCGTGAAATTTAAAGCGGCAGCTTGTTCGGTAGTTTCAAATTTGAGAAGTAAATCCTCACAATCCAAGGGATGCGCACTTTCAGCATTGAAGGCTGTGATTGTGCCGTCAGCATTTATCTTCTGCCAGGAATAAGAACCTAATAAAGCGCCCATAGAGGTGTTATCGCTTATAACGGCTAATGTGGGCGGTTCTTCCAAAATGATATTGGCATTTTCATCGTTCAGCAATCTATTTGCATAATTGTTGAGTGCCTCGCAAGGCTCATATTTGGTCTTATATCCAATGCCATCAATCACTAAGAACGGATTATATGCCATAATTTGTGTCTGTGTGCCATTGGACATTGTGAGCGTAAAAGTAACACCTTGACCGGCATACTCCGTGTAAGAGTTGTCTTTCTTATAGATAACTACATCTTCCAAATATGCAGCCAATTCTTTTATCTCAGCAATTTGAATCGTTTTATCTGGCGGTGTCAGCCGTACTGTTGCCGATAGGATTTGAGATGCAGATAAATTCTTATATGGTTTTTTCCCTCTGCTGGTAAGTAAGGACACCCCTACGATGCACAGTATCAACACACATATGATTAAGACTAGGCCTGTTTTTCTTTTCATAATCAACCTCTTTGTTATTTTGTTGTAAGCCCCTAATTTAATTATTTCCGCCAGCAACGAGCCAAGTAGACGTGCTTATAGAGATGCGAAGCATCTCATAGAAATACAAAGCATCTCATAGAAATGCAAAACATCTCATAGATATTTGACGCCTGCCGCGTGGGTCAATACCTCGCTGCTTTGCAGCGTTGCTTGCAGCCAGGTTGTTGACTTAATTATAAAATCACTGTCTGCTATTTACAATGTATTTTAATAAATTCATGATTTAAAATATGCGTTATATGCCCAATCTTCACACAATGTTTCCGCTCAGCACCACCGCTAAACTGCCAATCGCTGGTTGTAGATTTTCTGTGAAAGTATGTAGCTGAATCATAAAACAAATTAAAAAAAGCCTTCTCTCCAATAATGGTTTAAGGGCTTTTATATTTATGTTATTACGGATATGGGGAAAAATATATGTTTATGAGAGACTATGTCCATTAAACACAGAAAGAAGATACATAAATCCACAATAACCATTTTCATCCGGCAGCTCATCTAATTGTTCTTCGCCATATCCTGCCGGAATGGTAAAGGTATATTTTGTACCCTTATACATAAAATTTACAGTCACTTCCACATCCTGTCTGTTTTTTAGAGCTTCAATGGCCGCTCTGTTAAAGCATGTCCAAATTTCTGTATCAATAGTAATGCTGCCGTTTGCAGGCGCTTTCTCTAACTTTGCTATGGTATCTTTCACAAATTGATTTACTGCCGTTCCCATAACTACAACATGTGACTGCTGCTGTCCGCAGGTGTGCATTCCAGCGCAACGATTCTGTCTGTATCTGCCGTTGCTTCTTCCACTATAGTTTCTACATAATTATGTGTGTGAGAGCCACCGGAACTCTTTGCTTCCTTCCGTTCCTTTCCGTTCTTCCGCTCCCACTCTGCCTGTAAGAACGGCTGAAAAGGAAAAAGCACCGCACTCATTTCATTGATAACCTCCATTACCTCATCGCAGTTAATGCTTGTAAGATATGTCACGCCATCGATAACTGTCCAATTAGGAACACCATTGTTATCCACATCTTTCAATAGCCCTTCCGCTCCCCAAGTATGCAGAATGGAAGGCGTACTATCATAAACAGGGAACAAATATATATTTGCCGTATTCCAAAAAACATCAATTTGACTTTCTGTGAGCCAATATCTTGTCTTTTCTGTGCCTTCCCATGAACTGCCCGAATCATGACAGCCTATGGTTTTATCATTGATTAACTGGGTAATCTTTTGCGCCTTAGCATCAACAGCCGCTAACTGCCTGTACTGTTCCATGGTGCAGTATTTGCTGACATCACCTATATCGCGCGCCTGTGCCACATTACCGCTTATGCCAAAACCGCCAAATACTATGGCAACCGCCAATGCCGCTGCTGTAAATTTCTTTATGAATCTCATCTCTATTCCTCCTGGTATGTTTGCTTACAAATATTTTTTAAACGATTTATCTTTTATGCCTTCTCGCATTTTACATTGGTTCTGTGTATTTTTGCCAGGTTCACCTCCTTGACATACTATATTACAATGCAAAAATATATGAATGATTATAAGCTGGTTTTGACCATTTATGGTCTACTGTTAGTAGATATTCATAAATTTTTTATTCTTCATAAAAACAAGAAAATTTACCGTTTCAGGTTTTTAACATGTAGTTCAGACTTGGGCCAAATTATTACTGCCAGATGCTATAATTGCTGACATTTTCTTGCCATGAGAAACCTTGTGTGGTATGATTACTCCGTATTGTATCTCAAATCAAGAGAATAATAACGGAGGATGCGAACCATGAAAAGTGAAAAAACTTATGAACTTGTACTTCTTGCACTGTTCACTGCTATTATTGTTATAATGGCGTTTACACCACTGGGATATATCCCGTTAGTCGTTATCAATGCAACCATTATCCATATCCCGGTTATCCTTGGAGCGCTATTTTTAGGTCCAAAAAAAGGTGCATTCTTAGGATTCGTATTTGGATTTACCAGCTTCATCAACAACACCTTTAAAGCAATTACAGCATCGGCTTTTGTGTTTTCACCGGTTTTAGCTGCAAACCTTATCGGTGTATCGGGTATATTTAAGAGTCTCTATATCTGTTTTGTGCCGAGAATACTGGTGGGCGTCATCCCCTATTTTGCATATATTCTGATTCAAAAGCTGTTAAAAAGCGAACGGAAAATATGGCCTGTTGTAATTCACGGGATGGTATCTTTTATCTTATTTGTTTCCCTGAGAGCATTTATATGCAACCTAATCAATAGTCATGCCGGCCAAATCACGGGTATGGTAGTCGGCCTTGCTCTTAGCATTTTCTTGTTTATTGTGCTTACTTTGACAAGCCGGAAAAAGACTGTGACAGGCATTTCGCTTGCCTATGCAGGAATTGCGGGGGCCTTTACAAATACCTTGTTTGTTATGAGCGGTATCTATATTTTGTATAAGGATGCCTATGCCCAGGCTCTTGGTATTGCCGGCGATACGGTCATCAATGTAATTATGGGAATCATTAGCTTTAACGGCATTGTAGAAGCTGCGGTTGCCGCCATATTGATTGTCGGCGTTGGTATGGCGCTTTTACAGGTTAAACCTATCAGCACTGAACGGACAAGCAAACGAAAGCGCGCTTCGCAAACCAGCTTATTGTAACAATGGCTGGCATGCTTTACGAGACATTTTTATATGAAAAATTAAGAAAAAACTGATGACAGTTCAGTCTTCGGCCAAGCTGTCACTGAAAACAGAAACAGAATTAAAAAATAATTTAAAGATAAAATAATTTTAGCGGAAAGGCGGGTTTTTAGTATGATTTTAGCGATAGATATTGGAAATACAAATATTGTAATCGGTTGCATAGCTCAGGAAAAGATTTACTTTGTAGAAAGAGTTTCCACCAACATTGCCAAAACCGAGCTGGAATATGTAGTGGAATTCAAAACCCTTCTGGAACTCTATAAGGTCAAGATGAAAGAAATCACGGGATGTATCATTGCTTCTGTGGTGCCTCCTTTAAATAATATTGTGAAAAACTCTATGGAAAAGCTTTTTTCCATCTCTCCTTTGCTTGTAGGACCAGGTGTGAAAACCGGCCTGAATATATTAATGGACAATCCCGGGCAGGTAGGATCGGATTTGATTGTAAATGCGGTTGCCGGTCTTCAGTATTATGGAGCACCCATTATTCTCATTGACATGGGCACCGCTACCACTATCAGTGTGGTGGATGATAAGAAAAATTATATTGGCGGTATGATTTTGCCTGGCGTAAAGGTATCGCTGGAATCCTTGGTAGACCGCACCTCCCAGCTCCCCAGAATCAGCTTGGAGGCTCCTAAAAAAGTGATTGGTAAAAACACGATTGACTGTATGAAAAGCGGGATTATCATGGGACAGGCTTCCTGTATAGACGGCATGATTGACCGGATATGGGATGAATTGGGCTATCAGGCACCGGTGGTGGCCACTGGAGGCCTTGCAGGACATATTGTTCCCTGCTGCAGAAAAAAAATAATCTGTGACAATGAACTTACTTTAAAAGGTTTAAATATCATTTACAGGAAAAATATGGAACTTAGGGCTTAAACACTTTAAGCGACCATTTTTGCTCACAGGAGTCAATGCCCCACGCAAGCAATGGCCTCAAGCTTTCAGCGCTGCATGGCACACGCTGCAAGGCAGCGGGTATATAACTCTCGTGGCAGTCGCCAAATGTTCATGCAAACATGCCCACTTGGTTCATTGTTCACGGAAGTCAATTGGCGCCTGCCAAAATCAGCATTAAAGGGAAATCGCGGAAACATGGAGGAGTAAAATGATAAAAGGAAAACATATTGTGCTGGGCGTAACCGGCAGTATTGCCGCTTACAAAATTGCATCTTTAGCCAGCATGTTAAAAAAGCAGGGCACTGATATAACCGTTATCATGACACAGAATGCCACCAACTTTATTCATCCCATTACATTTGAAGCACTTACAGGAAATAAATGCCTGATTGATACCTTTGACCGCAATTTCCAGCACAGTGTGGAACATGTGTCTTTGGCGAAACAGACGGATGTATTTTTGGTTGCGCCGGCCTCCGCCAACGTAATCGCAAAAGCGGCCCACGGCATAGCGGACGATATGCTCACCACTACTCTGCTTGCCTGTCAATGCCCTAAAATCATTGCACCGGCTATGAATACGCGCATGTTCCAAAATCCCATTGTACAGGATAATATGAAGATCCTAGAGCGCTATGGAATGGAAGTTATCACTCCCGCCACCGGATATCTGGCCTGCGGCGACACTGGAGAAGGAAAGATGCCGGAGCCGGAATTACTCCTGGAATACATCATCAAGGCATTACGGCCTAAAGACATGACCGAAATAAAAATACTCGTTACGGCAGGGCCGACCCGTGAAAGAATTGACCCTGTACGCTATATTAGCAATCATTCTACCGGAAAAATGGGATATGCCATTGCAAGAGCCGCCATGATGCGTGGAGCCCATGTAACTTTGGTCACCGGCAAAACCTCTCTTGCGCCTCCCATGTGCATTCATACCGTCACTATTGAATCGGCCCAGGATATGGCAGATGCGGTAAAGGCATACGCTCCCGAACAGGATATTATCATCAAAGCCGCCGCCGTAGCGGACTATCGTCCTAAGTATATTGCAGACCAAAAAGTAAAGAAAAAAGACGGAGATATGTGTATTGAGCTGGAACGTACCGAAGACATTCTTGGCTTTCTTGGGAGCCATAAAGAAAAGGAACAATTTTTATGTGGATTTTCAATGGAAACGGAAAATATGATTGAAAATTCCCGTGCCAAACTGCAGCGAAAGAACCTGGATTTGATTGTGGCAAATAACTTAAAACAGGAAGGGGCCGGATTTGGAACCGATACAAATGTAGTGACTCTGCTTTCAAAGGAGGATACCATACAGCTCCCCATCATGAGTAAAGAAGATGTGGCAGATGAACTGTTAAACTATATTATGGCGAAACGTTCATCACAGGGCTGATTTATCCTTACCGCTTAATTGCAAACTGGTCTGCTCAATGAGACGAACAGCTCATATCAAGTTCTTATATATAAATAAGTATAAAAAAAATCATACCTGCATATGCTGTGACTGAAAGGATGGTTGATGAAATATGGATATGGAAAAAACAGTTTGTTATTGTATGAATGTTACAAACGGCATGATCAAGACAGCCATTGATGCTGGCGCAAAAACCCTTGAGGAAGTTCAGGAAGCCACAGGCGCTGGTACTGTGTGCGGCTCCTGTATCGACAATATAAAACATTTGATAGATGAATTTGCACCGGAGCAGAAAAAGTAGTTTATATCATATGGCACAAGTAAACATTGTAAAAAAGAACAGGTTTTTACCCAATGTCATTTAGATAAGGACAACATTGCAGTTAGGATTCTTTTTACAGCGAGTAAACATTTTGTTTATT
>NZ_QZDT01000063.1 GCF_009917485.1 Parablautia muri | reverse complement strand
GATAAATGTCACGCTTTAGGATATTCCAGACCCCCGTAAATCAAGGCTTTTTTGACCGCCCTCAAAGGGTATGCGATACATTTATCCTTTATCCCCGAAAATGCCGTTTTAAATGCGTAACAGAAGCCACAGACAGGAGGTGAGAACCATAACCGAATACATCACAGCCGACACCATTATGCCGCCGTTTTTCCGATACCCCCGTTTTCTGCTGAAAATGGACTTGTCACAGACCGCAAAGCTGCTTTATTCGCTGCTCCTTGACCGTTCCGAACTCTCACAGAAGAACGGCTGGCAGGACAGCGAGGGCAGGACATACATTGTCTACCCTGTTTCGGAGATAGCGGAAATGCTGGATAAAGGCAGCACCGCCATAAAAGCCGCACTGAACGAGCTGGACGCTGCCGGGCTTCTGGTGAGGGAACGCCGGGGCTTCTCCGCACCGAACCGCCTTTATGTGAAAGTGCCGCAAGTGCCAGTGGTACAGTTTTCCGACCATATGACCGCCATACAGTCGGAAAACCGACCCTCTGATAGCCGGAAAAGCGACCCTCATAAGGACGGAAAACCGACCTTTGCGTTGGACGGAAAACCGACCCCTAACCAACTTACTATAAACAAACTAAAAGAGAACCAACTAAAAGGAGCGAGTGAGAAGCCGCCCGCCCCGTTTGGCAGATACCAGAATGTTTTCCTCTCTGAAAGCGAATATGCGGAGCTGAAAGAGGAATACCCGGACAGGCTGGAACGGCTCATTGAGGAAATGAGCGAGTTCATAGCTGCCACCGGGAATGATTATGTGTGCCATGCCGCCGCATTGCGCCGCTGGTTAAACCGGGAGAAAAAGGAGAACCCGAAAAAGGGAATCCCCGATTATTCCTACAAAGAGGGCGAGAGCCTTTGACCGCATAGACACAACGCCCCGTAAACAGGGCGTAAAAGACCATGAACAAGGAGGACGATTTTATGTGTGATTACGATAACGCTATTTTCCGGCTTGCCACGGCACAGGAAGCAGAGCCGGAGGACTACACAGGGGAGGACGGGCTTTTATACTGCGGGAGCTGCCGCCAGCCCAAAGAAGCCTACTTCCCGGAGGGCAAAACCTTTTTCGGACGTGACCGCCACCCCAAAGAATGTGACTGCCAGAGAAAACGCCGGGAAACGCTGGAAGCCGCAGACCGGGAACATAAGCACCGGGAG
Source organism: Parablautia muri (assembly GCF_009917485.1). Lineage (GTDB taxonomy): Bacteria > Bacillota > Clostridia > Lachnospirales > Lachnospiraceae > Suilimivivens > Suilimivivens muri. The sequence goes on along the minus strand of NZ_QZDT01000063.1, from coordinate 17,854 downwards.
GAAGTGGAACGGCTGAAAAGAAAAGGCTTCACCGACCCGGCTATGAGGGAATGGACTTTCGGGAACGACAACGGGAAATGCCCGCAAATGCACAAAGCCTATTCCTATGTGGAGCAATGGGAACAGATAAGCACCGGGAACTATGGATTGATTTTGTGGGGGAATGTCGGCACGGGCAAGAGTTATTTTGCCGGGTGTATCGCTAACGCCCTCATGGAAAAAGAGATTTCCGTGTGCATGACAAACTTTGCCTTGATACTCAACGACCTTGCCGCCAGCTTCAAAGACCGCAACGAATATATCTCCCGCCTTTGCAGCTTCCCCCTGCTTATCCTTGACGATTTCGGAATGGAGCGTGGCACGGAATACGGTTTAGAGCAAGTCTATAACGTGATTGACAGCCGATACCGCAGCAGAAAGCCGTTGATAGTCACCACAAATTTGACGCTGGAAGAATTGCAGAACCCGGAGGACACGCCCCACGCCCGCATTTATGACCGCCTTATTGAAATGTGTACCCCCGTCCGCATTACCGGGGAGAATTTCAGAAAAGCCGCCGCAAGGGAGAAAATGGAACAGCTTAAAAAGCTACTGAATGGAAAGGAGATTTGCCTATGACCGACACGCCCAAGAGAAGCACCGCCACCACCGCCCGCCGCCCGGATTGCGTGACAGAAGTACGCCGGGGGAACACCGTCCTTGTGGTTTCCGGCTATTTCAAACAAGGCACGACCGCCACCGCCGCCGACAAGATGATGAAAGTGCTGGAAGCGGAAAGCGCAGCCGGGGGAACAGCCGCACACGCTATGTAATGCGATAAGCCTTAATAAAATAATGTGATATTTTTCGACATAAAGTAGCAAAAAGGACTGTACAGCAAGCCCCGCCCTATGGTATAATAGACCTACGGAATAGTGGGGCTGGCTGTCGGAAATGGAGGAAACCATGACAAGACAGACCACCCAAAAACTGATTACCGCCCTATATCCGAGATTGTCGCACGAGGACACGCTCCAAGGCGAATCCAACTCCATAAGCAACCAGAAGCGAATCCTTGAAGCCTACGCAAAACAGAACGGCTTTTCCAACCTCAAATGGTACACGGACGACGGATTCTCCGGGGCAAATTTCCAAAGACCCGGCTTCCAGTCCATGCTTGCCGACATTGAAGCGGGGCTTGTGGGAACGGTTATCGTAAAGGATATGTCAAGGTTAGGGCGAAATTACTTACAAGTGGGAATGTACACAGAAATGATTTTCCCACAGAACGGCGTCCGCTTCATTGCAATCAATGACGGCGTAGACAGCGCACAGGGCGAGAATGATTTTGCGCCCTTGCGTAACATTTTTAACGAATGGCTGGTGAGGGATACGAGCAAGAAAATCCGGGCGGTAAAACGCTCAAAAGGCATGAGTGGGAAGCCTGTCACAAGCAAGCCCGTGTACGGCTACCTCATGGACGAGGACGAAAATTTCATCATTGACGAAGAAGCCGCCCCCGTGGTAAAGCAGATTTACAGCCTTTGCCTTGCCGGGAACGGACCGACCAAGATAGCCCGTATGCTTACGGAACAGGAAATCCCCACGCCGGGAACGCTGGAATACCGCCGGACAGGGAGAACCCGCCGCTACCACCCCGGCTATGAGTGCAAATGGGCGGCGAACACCGTGGTACATATCCTTGAAAATCGGGAATACACGGGCTGCCTTGTGAACTTCAAGACCACCACACAATCCTACAAGTGCAGCAAGATTATCTACAACAGCGAGGACAAACAGGCAATCTTTGAGAACCACCACGAGCAGATAATCGACAGGGACACATGGGAGCGTGTGCAGGAGTTACGCAAGCAGCGCAAACGCCCTAACCGCTATGATGAAGTGGGTTTGTTCTCCGGCATACTCTTTTGTGCGGATTGCGGCAGCGTCATGTACCAGCAACGCTATCAGACGGACAAGCGGCGGCAGGACTGCTATATCTGCGGCAGCTACAAGAAGCGCACAGCAGACTGTACGGCGCATTTTATCCGCACCGACCTTTTAACCGCCGGAGTGACCGAGAATTTACGGAAAGTCACCAGCTACGCCGCCAAGCACGAAGCCCGGTTTATGAAGCTGTTGACCGAGCAGACCGAGGACGGGAGCAAACGCCGGAACGCCGCCAAGAAGAAAGAGCTGGAAGCGGCAGAAAAGCGGATTGCGGAACTCTCCGCTATCTTCAAGCGGCTGTATGAGGACAGCGTGGCGGGGCGCATATCGGACGAGCGTTTCACGGAACTTTCGGCAGACTATGAAGCCGAGCAAAAGGAACTGAAAGAGCGTGCCGCCGTTCTGCAGGGCGAGCTTTCAAGGACACTGGAAGCCACGGCAAACGCTGAAAAGTTTATGAAAGTAGTCCGCAAGTACACCAGCTTTGAGGAACTCACCCCTACCCTGTTGCGGGAGTTTGTGGAGAAAATCGTAATCCACGAATCGGAAGCCCTTGACGGGAAACGCCGGGGGAAGCTCCGCAGACAGGAAATCGAAATCTATTACTCTTTTGTCGGCAAGGTAGAGTTGCCCGACTAAAGCCCGACCCGTCCGGCAGTCAGCCGGACAGGGAACGGCAAAATTTTTTACACTTCTTTTACTTCTTTATCTCACATGAGCAAAATCGCAGGGCATGAAGCAGCTTATGGCCGGCGGCGGTGTTGCCCTGATTGGGATGCAGCTTATCCCTCTGCTGGCAAACCTGTTCGGTTAAGGCAGGGATAGCCTATGCTGAACATCCTCGACATAATCAAAGACTGGATCAAGGAAATCCTGCGGGAGTGCATCATGGGCAACCTGGACGGGATGTTTGACCAGATTAACAATGAAGTCGGGGAGGTTGCGGCGAATGTGGGGACGACCCCGGCGGCATGGAACGCCGGGGTCTTTTCCATGATCCGCAATCTGAGCGATACAGTCGTGGTGCCGGTTGCGGGGATCATCCTGACCTTTGTCCTGTGCTACGAACTGATTTCGATGCTGATGGAAAAGAACAACTTCCACGACTTTGAAACCTTTGCACTGTATAAATGGATTCTGAAAGTGTTTGTGGCTGTGTATCTGGTCACGCACACCTTTGACATTACAATGGCGATTTTTGAACTGGCGCAAACGGTAGTACAGCAAAGCGCCGGTGTGATTACCGGCACGACCAGCATAGATTTTGCGGCTGCGCTGGGCGATGTTGCCGCCCAACTGGAAACGATGGAGATTGGGGAGCTTTTCGGCCTGCTGGTGGAAACCATGCTGTTAAAAATCACCATGCCGGTGCTGTCGTTCTGCGTCATGCTGGTGCTGATCGGGCGCATGATAGAAATTTACATCTATTGCTCGGTGGGCGCAATCCCCTTTGCAACGATGGCAAACCGGGATTGGGGGCAGATGGGCAACAACTATCTGCGCGGTCTTGTGGCGCTTGGGCTGCAAGGCTTTTTCATTATGATCTGCGTTGCGATTTACGCCATACTGGTGGGACAGATTGGGAGCGCTGACAACATCCACATCGCTATCTGGCAGTGCGCGGGCTATACTGTGCTTTTGTGCTTCTCCCTGTTCAAAACCGGCGCGGTCAGTAAATCGATCTTTAACGCGCATTGAGGAGGTGGGAACGGATTGAAAGAATACAGCATCATCCTTGCCGACCCTCCGTGGGCCTACAAGGTATGGGCAAAAAAAGGCATGGGACGCACGGCAGAAAACCACTACCCCACCATGCACATCAAAGACATTCAGACTTTGCCAGTGGGCAGGCTGGCGGCAAAAGACTGTGCGCTGTTTTTATGGGTCACAATGCCTACGCTGCCGGAAGCCTTTTCTGTCATTAAGGCGTGGGGCTTCACTTATAAAACCGTGGCGTTTGTATGGGTGAAGCAGAACCGGAAATCCCCCTCCCTCTTTTGGGGGCTGGGACACTGGACACGCGCCAATGCGGAATTGTGCCTGCTGGCAACAAGGGGAAGCCCGAAACGCCAGTCTGCCGCCGTCCATCAGGTGATTGTATCGCCGGTGGAGCAGCACAGCAAAAAGCCGGATATGATTCGGGAGCGGATTGTTTCCCTGATGGGCGATCTGCCCCGTGTGGAACTGTTTGCCCGCCAGAGAGTCCCCGGCTGGGACGCATGGGGAAACGAGGTGGAACCAAGCCCCGGACTGGCGGAGGAATTAACCCATGAAAATTTACCGTAAAGGAGGGAGCGAATTTATATGGACACTGAAAAACTGCGGCGGCAGTTAATCGACCGTATCACGGAAAATTACCGCGAATACCGCGCCAATCTGCTGTTAAAAGACCGGCAGGAACTGATTGACGGCGCAGGCAGGATTGCCGACACCGCCCTTGTATTCCAGCACATGGCCGACCGAAGCTATAAAGACGGCGAACTGGAATACCTTTTGAAATTCCAGAACCCTTTGGAGGTGGTTACGGAGCATTGGGCGGACTATGAACTGATGCCGGATGTACTGGACGCGCTGATTGCGGATGCCACTGACCGCCAGGACGATTTGACCCTGTTCCCGCTGGCAGCGGACGCGCCGGCGCAGAAGCCGGACAGCCTGCGGAAGTTTCTGAATGTAGACCTGGAAACCGTCCTGCCCCAGATTATGAAGCAGAAAACCGCCTTTTACCAGACAGACCTAAACTATGCGCTGGATGCCATGCGGGAGGGCGCAGCGTCCGGCGACCCGGCAAAGCAGAACTTTGTCCTGATTTTCCGGCAGAGCGGCGTGGAGTGCTTAAATGAGCGCGATATGTTCATCGGCGGCACACGCAGCTTTAACACGCTGCAATTCTACCACACGCAGACCCGCGAGCCGGTTCTGGCCTATTCGGTGGAACTGACCGGCAGCGATAAGGGCGGCTTGCGCGGCAACCTCTACCAGCAGGACAACCACCGCCTTGCGGAATATGCAGGGCGTACCGCCTCCCCCTATACCGATGTGACTGTTACATTTGCCGGGGGAAAAGAAGTGCGGCTCCCGGAAAAGGAATTTCACTATGAAAAAGCCGCAGACCTGAAATATCTGCACGGCAGCATTAAGGAGGTTCGCAATGAAGCGGAGGACGAAACCGTGGTGCAGGGGGCGGTCAAACGGGAACATGACCGCCGGCGGGAAATGCCCAGGGGCTACTTTGCCGTCCACCTGCAAGCGCTGGATGAACAGCGGATTCAGGCCGAAGCAGACCGGCTATCGGCCGCGCTCACGGACTTAAAACAGCCCAACTCGCCGGACAGGGAGCAGTTTATGGCGGAAATCTCAGTGTATTTCCTGCCCCTGGCTTCCCAGCACGATATGAACCGGCTCTATGAAAAGGTACAAAAGCAGGTGGGACAGCCGGTGTACTTTTCCCCGCCGGACAACACGGGGAAGCGTTATATCGTCATGCGGCGGGAGGAACGCGCACAGGAGCAGCCGGAACGCAAGCCCTCCATCAAGGCCCAGCTTTCCGCAAAGCCCGTCCCCGGCGATAACCCCGCCGCCAAAACCAAAGACCGGGAGGTGAGATAAATGCCCTTTGTACCCGTACCCAAAGACCTTGCCAAAGTCAAGACAAAAGTGGCGTTCAACCTGACGAAACGCCAGATTGTATGCTTTGGCGCGGGCGGACTGGTGGGCGTCCCCGCCTACATTTTTACACGCGGCAGCATTGGCAACGAACCGGCGGCGCTCCTTATGATCGGTTTGATGCTGCCCTTTTTTCTGTTTGGCATCTATGAAAAAGACGGTCAGCCGTTAGAAGCAGTCCTGCGGCATATGATACGCGCACAGTTTCTCTGCCAGAAAACGCGCCCGTACCAGACCGACAACCTGTACGCCGCCCTTTCGCGGCAGACCAAGGAGGTATCAGCGATTGAAAACAAAACAGCAGGCAAAGCAGGCAAGAAACCTGCAAGCGGCAAAAAAGGAACTGAAAAAAGAAAAGTCTGACTTAAAGGCCACCCTGCGCCTGACCCCGGACGCGAAACTGAGCAGCCGGGACAAACGGCGGCTTGCGGCATCGGTCAGCAAGGCAAAGCGGGACGGCAGGCTCCCCAAGACCGCCCAGCAGACCATCCCCTACCAGGAAATGTGCCGGGACGGTATCTGCATCATTGGCGACCGCTATTTCACCAAGCAAATCCAGTTTTACGATGTGAACTACCAGCTTGCACAGAACGAGGACAAGAACCTGATTTTTGAGAACTACTGCGATTTCCTCAACTATTTTGACAGCTCCATCAAAGTCCAGCTTTCTTTCCTCAACCAGCGGGCCGATATGGAGGAATACCAGAAGTCCATCCATATCCCGGAGCAGGCGGACGCATTTAACGGCATCCGGCGGGAATATTCGGGGATGCTCAAAGGCCAGCTTGCCAGGGGGAACAACGGCCTGACAAAGACCAAGTACATCACCTTTGGCATTGAAGCGGACAGCCTGAAAGAAGCAAAGCCCCGCCTGGAACGCATTGAAGCGGATGTGCTGGCGAATTTCAAGGTGCTGGGCGTCCGCGCCCACTCGTTAGACGGCTATGAGCGTCTGGCAATCCTGCACCGGATGTTTCACCCGTCGGATAACCAGAAATTTAAGTTTGCCTGGGACGCCATCTGGAAAACCGGGCTTTCCAGCAAGGACTTCATCGCGCCGGACAGCTTCACATTCAAGTCCGGCCAGTATTTCCAGATTGGCAGAACCTACGGCGCGGTATCGTTCTTACAAATCCTCGCCCCGGAACTGACCGACCGTATGCTGGCGGATTTCCTCGACCTGGAAAACAGCATGGTGGTGACGCTGCACATCCAGTCCATCGACCAGAGCGCAGCAATCAAGAACATCAAGCGCAAGATTACCGACCTCGACCGCATGAAGATTGAGGAACAGAAAAAGGCAGTCCGGGCAGGGTACGACATGGACATCATCCCGTCCGACCTTGCCACGTTCGGCAGCGAAGCAAAGACGCTTCTGGAAGATTTGCAGAGCCGCAACGAGCGGATGTTCCTTGTGACCATGCTGGTGATGAACCACGCCGGGACGCGGCAGAAGCTGGAAAACAACATCTTCCAGGCGGCGGGCGTGGCGCAGAAATACAACTGCGCGCTGCGCCGTCTGGACTACCAGCAGGAGCAGGGCTTAATGTCCTCCCTCCCGCTGGGCCTTAACCAGATCAGCATCCAGCGGGGCCTTACCACATCCAGCACCGCCATTTTCGTGCCGTTCACCACCCAGGAGCTTTTTATGAACGGTGAAGCGCTGTACTACGGCCTGAACGCCCTCTCCAACAACTTAATCATGGCTGACCGCAAGAAATTAAAGAACCCCAACGGCCTGATTTTAGGCACACCCGGCAGCGGCAAATCCTTTTCCGCCAAGCGGGAAATCACCAACGCCTTTCTGATTACCCCGGACGATATAGCCATTATCGACCCGGAACAGGAATATTCGCCCCTTGTGCAGCGGCTGGGCGGGCAGGTGATTGACATATCCCCCGCCTCCGACCAGTACATCAACCCGATGGACTTGACCCTCAATTACAGCGAGGACGACAACCCCCTGACCTTAAAGAGCGACTTTATCCTTTCCCTGATGGAGTTGATCGTGGGCGGCAAGTCCGGCCTGGAACCAGTGGAAAAGACAGTGGTTGACCGCTGCGTCCACATGGTATACCGGGATTACCTGCAAGACCCCAGGCCGGAGAAAATGCCGGTGTTAGGCGACCTCTATGAACTTCTGCGGAAACAGCCGGAGCAGGAAGCGCAAAGGCTGGCTACCGCGCTGGAAATCTACGTCACCGGCAGCTTAAATGTGTTCAACCACCAGACCAACGTGGAAATCAAGAGCCGGATTGTCTGCTATGTGATTAAAAACCTGGGCAAGCAGCTTAAAAAATTCGGGATGCAGGTGGTTCAGGATCAGGTGTGGGGACGGGTCAGCGAAAACCGGGAAGCCCATAAATCCACCCGGCTCTACATTGACGAGATGCACCTGCTTCTCAGGGAGGAACAGACCGCCGCCTATACTGTTGAGATTTGGAAACGGTTCAGAAAATGGGGCGGAATCCCGACCGGGATTACCCAAAATGTCAAGGACTTGCTGGCAAGCCGGGAAATTGCGAACATTTTTGAAAACAGCGATTTTATTTATATGCTGAACCAGGCGGGCGGCGACCGTCAAATCCTGGCAAAGCAGCTCAATATCTCCCCGCACCAGCTTGGCTATGTGACCAACTCCAATGCCGGCGAGGGGCTTTTGTTCTATGGCAACGTGATTATCCCATTCGTTGACCATTTCCCCAAGGACACGGAACTCTATTCGATCATGACCACCCGCCCGGAGGACTTGGCGGAACAGTAAAGGAGGGTAAGATTTGGAACACAATCAGGAAATTATGGAGCAGTTTTTGAAGCTGCTTTCGGAAAACGGGCGGGCGGGACAGTCAGAGGATTTGTCCCGCCTGCTGTTCTATATGGATGGCATGAACCGCCAGCTTGACGCGGTGCGCCAGGAATTGCAGACCGTCAGGGTACAGCTTGCACAGGCCCAGGACACGCCGCAGAAAACCGTCTTGCAGGGCATGGTGGACGGGTTGCAAAACAAAGTCCGGCAGGCGCAGGAAAAGCTGGACGGCCTGCGGGAGAAAATCATGCAGTGCGCCGCCAACGCGGTAGAGGGTTTCAAGCGCGTGGGCGTGACTGCACTGGATAAGGCGGTTTCCGCTATGGGCATCCACAAGACGCTGGAAGCGGTTCAGCAGAATATCAGCGGTTCCCTGGCCGATGCCAGAAAGAACATTGAGAAAATAGAAACCCTTGGCCACGAACTCCGCAGCGTGGGCGGGCATCTGAAAAACGCCGGACGCGCCGTGACCGGCAGGGAAACCCAGGCCGTGGACGGCGGGCAGGAGGGGCGTTTCCAGGCCGCTGTCCTTGCCCCCATGCGGACAGTCCACAAGATGCTCTCCACCATGAACAATGCCACCCTTGCGGCAATCGGCAGCGTGGAACGGCTGGAAACGGCAGCGGAAACCGTGCGGGAAGCCAAAAAGCCCCCTGTCCAGCAGACGGAGAATGAGGAAAAAGAGCCGGAACACAAGGAAGAACCCACGGAAAACCAGCACCGTGAGAAACCCTCCATCCGGCAGACGCTGACAGAAAAAAAGGAGCCTATGAACGCAAGCGATATTTTAGGCGACCCTGCCCGCGTCAAAATGTTTGACACGGTTTTAGAGGAATCCTGCCGCCAGTGGTGCGACTGCATCAATGACGCCCCGGAACGTGCCAGCGGCAAAGGCTTTGCGGCCTTTTTCTATGAGGTCTTTGAACAAAAAGAGCAGGAATACAAAGCCGAGTTAAAGGCCGACACGCGCTCTGAAAAGCCCTCCATCCGAAAAGCGCTGAACGAGAAAAAGGCCGAAGCCGCCGCCCGCCCTGCCCCGGAGCCGGAACGTAAAGCACCGGAGGCCGCACGGTGAGCCGGGAACGGTTTCAGGCACGGGAGAAAAAGGTTCAGAAGATGGGACGGGACGGTCTGGTGGAACACAACCGCGCCACCGGCGAGGAAAAGCGCGTCAGCCAGCGCACGGCGGATGCCGCCTTTAACCGCGCCCGCCCCACGGAACGGGAGGACATCCGCCGTCCGGCAGTACGGGGCGCAGACACCGGCAAAAAGCGGAAACAGCCCCGCCCTGCGCCGGAAACAGCGGCAGAACAGACGGAAGTGTTGCTTACGCCGGAGTACCTAGCATCCAGCACCGCCGAACCGCCGCCCGATGCCCCGGCAACCATGCGGTGCGCGGTGGATATGCCGTTGCTGGATGCGCCCGCCGCCGAAGAACCCACTCCCGCGCCGGTGAGGAAACGCCCCCAAAAGCGGGGGAAAACGAGCAAAAAGAAACAAAGCACGAAATTCGTGGAACACGCTGCCCGGCCGGACAGTGAGAAAAAAACGGCTATGCGCGGTGTAGAGGGCGCTCCTGCCCCAAAGCGGCGCACTTCTGAAGGCGGCTCCCGCCTGCAATTTGACAAAGAAGAACCGGCTGACCCTGCCACTGACCGCACAGCAATCAAAAAGCGGCAGGTATCAAAGCTGACGGAACACGCCGCCAAGCCAGACAGCCGGGAAACCTCTGCTATGCGTGGTGCAGACAGCACACCCGCCACAAAACGGCGCATTTCTGAGAGTGGCTCCCGCCTGCAATTTAGCAAGGAAGAAGAACCGGCTGACCCCACCGCCGACCGCACAGCAATCAAAAAGCGGCAGGCGGCAAATCTGGCGGAACACGCCGCCAAGCCGGAGGATAAACAAAAATCCGAGGACAGGCTAAAATCCGATGGCAACCCAAAGGCCGGGGGAACCCGCCTGAAATTTGAGGATACCCCCAAAGATTCGGAAACTGCCGGTGATGCCGCGCCCGATGCCCCCACCCGCCAGCAAAAGAAATATAACAAGGCCGTCCGCCGCACGGAACGCGCAGACCGCCACGTGGAGCAGGCGCAGATGAAGCTGCCTGCCAAGCGCCGCCTGCACATGGAGCGCCAGCCTGACGAAGCCAGCGGGAAAATGAAACGGCGGCTCCGTTTTGAGGAGGAAGTGCTGCCGGAATACCGCAGGCCCTCCCTGCTCTCCCGTGGAGCCGGCGCGGTGAAAATGGCGGCGGTTATCAAGCTGCACAGCAAAATCCGCGAATACGAGCGCGACAACGTGGCTCTGGAATCCGCCCACAAAAGCGAACTGGTTGCCGAGCAGGGCGTGGGGCGCGTCCTGCGCTGGGAACGGAACCGCCGCCGCGCCAAGCCCTACCGCACTTTACGGAAAGCACAGCAGAAAGCGGCGCGGGCGCACACCGACCTTGCATGGCAGACCGCCCTGCGGGATAATCCCGAACTGCAACGCAAAAACGCGCTGGCAAAATGGGTGCAGAAACAGAAAATCAAGCGGAAATACGCCCAGGCCGCCCATGAAGCCAAACAGAGCGCGAAATTTACCCAAAACGTCCTGACCGCCACCGGCAAGATTGCCCGCGCCATCGCCCAGTATGCGGCGGCGCATAAGGCGGTCTTTCTGGCGGTTGCAATGCTGGCGCTGGTGGTGATGTTCTTTGCCACGGGCCTGACCTCCTGCACCGCCATGCTCTCCGGCTTCCAGTCCTCCTATATTTCCGCGTCCTACATGGCCGACGAGGGGGAAATCTGCCAGAGCGACCTTTACTACACCGAAAAGGAAACGGATTTACAGATTGACATTGACAATACCGAGGAAAATTACCCCGGCTATGATGAATACCGCTACAACATCGGTGAAATCAGCCACAATCCCTATGAACTGCTGGGCTACCTTTCCACGGCGTTCAATGCCTTTACCTTTGCAGGGGTTCAGTCTGAAATCGACCGCATTTTTTCCGAGCAGTACACCCTCACCCGTGAAGTGATTGTGGAAACCCGGTACGACGATGACGGCGACCCCTATGACTGGTACGTCCTGCAAACCACATTGACCGTGCGCCCGCTGTCTGCCGTGGCACAAAGCCATCTCTCTCCCGGCGAACAGACCGACCGCTACGGTGTGTATATGCAGACCTACGGCAACCGGCAGGCGTTTGGGAACCCCTTTGATTTCTCATGGCTGGGGAACGTGAGCAGCGGCTACGGCTGGCGGGTACACCCCATCAGCGGGGAAAAGAGCCTGCATCGCGGCATTGACCTTGCCGTGGCGCAGGGTACGCCGATTCTGGCGGTGCAGGACGGGCGCGTGGTATCGGCTGGCGACGCGGGCAGCTACGGGCTGTGCGTGGTGATTGAGGACGATAAAGGCTACCAGTCCCGGTATGCCCACTGTTCCAGCCTAAACGTCAGCGCAGGCCAGGAAGTAAAACGCGGGGATGTGATCGCCGCCGTTGGCAGCACCGGCAACAGCACGGGGCCGCACCTGCATTTAGAGGTCATGCTAAACGGCGAATACTTAAATCCCTATTTCTTCGTGGACAACGGCGACGATGGAACCGGCGCAATCCCCGGCACACCCGGCGGGCCGGCTATCCCGGACTATTCCGGCGAACCGATGGGGGACGGCAGCTTTGAAGCGATGCTCCATGAAGCAGAAAAATTTTTAGGATGGCCTTACGTTTGGGGCGGCAGTTCCCCCTCCACATCCTTTGACTGCTCCGGCTATGTTTCGTGGGTCATTAACCAGTCCGGCGTGGGCAGCGTGGGACGGCAGACGGCGCAGGGGCTTTATAACCTGTGTACCCCGGTATCTTCGGCAAACGCACAGCCCGGTGATTTGATTTTCTTCACCGGTACATACAGCTCGCCGGGGCCGGTCAGCCACGTTGGGATTTATGTGGGCGGCGGGCGGTTCATTCACTGCGGCGACCCGATCTCCTACGCCAATACGGGAAGCCCCTATTGGTCTGCCCATCTGTACGGATATGGGCGTCTACCCTGAAACACTTTTTTAAGCATTTTTGCCAGAAACGGAGGTATGATTTGAAAATTGGACTGATTGATGTGGATTCCCACAACTGGCCGAACCTGTGCCTGATGAAGCTGTCCGCGTACCATAAGGCGCGGGGCGACCTGGTTGAGTGGTGGAACCCAGGGAACCACTACGACCTTGTTTATAAAAGCCGGGTATTCACAGATACCTACTCGAAAGATACCATTGCCGTTACCAATGCCGATGCCGTCATTTCAGGCGGCACGGGCTACGGCATAAGGGAAAATTTACCGGATGCGGTGGAACACACCCGCCCGGACGCTTCTTTATATCCGCAGTTTTCCGATACCGCCTATGGCTTTTTGAGCCGTGGCTGTCCGCGAAACTGCGGATTCTGCATTGTCAGCGGCAAGGAGGGGCGCAAAAGCCGCAAAGCAGCCGACCTGTCCGAGTTTTGGGACGGGCAGAAAGAAATCAAGCTGCTGGACGCAAACCTCCTCGCCTGCCCCGACCATGAAGCACTGATTTTACAGCTTGCCGAAAGCCGCGCATGGGTGGACTTCTCCCAGGGGCTTGACATCCGCCTGGTTACGCCGGACAATGCGGCGCTCTTAAACCGGGTACGCACCAAAGCGGTACATTTTGCCTGGGACAATCCAGGCGAGGACTTGACCGGGCATTTTAAGCGTTTTCTGGAACTGACCGCCATTAAGAGCGACCGAAAGCGGCGCGTCTATGTCCTGACCAATTACGGCAGCACCCATGAGCAGGACTTGTACCGGGTGGAAACCCTGCGAGGCATGGGCTATGACCCCTATGTGATGGTCTACGACCGCCCCACCGCGCCGAAAATCACCCGCCAGCTTCAGCGCTGGGTGAACAACAAGCGGATTTTTTACACTGTCAAAAACTTTTCCGATTATATTCCAAACAGAACAGGAGGGACAGCATGAAAATTGACCGATTAAAAACCGACTTGGCGAAAGCCAAAGAAAAAGCCGCCGAGTGGCAGGCCCGTGTACGGGACTTGGAGAAGCAGATCACCGAGCAGGAAAACCTTGAAATCTTGCAGGTGGTACGCGGCGTGGCGGCTTCGCCGGAGGAACTGCGGGGGCTGCTGGATATGATACGCGGGGCGAAGATGCCCCCGGCTGGCAATGCCCGAACTTTTGAAAACATGGATAAGGAGGAAATCTGATATATGAAAACAAAACGCTTTCAGCGCACGGCGGCGATGCTGCTGTGCATTTTTATTTGTGCCTGGACAATGTTCCCCCTGATGGGCGCGGCCTTTGCCGCCGAGGGGCTGCATGACACCGCAGAGGCAGAAATCACCTGCTGTTGTGATATTCGCTGCACGGCGGATACCCTCAACGCAGACTGCCCGGTTTGTACGCAGGATGTGAATGCCTGCACCGGCACGGAACCGGAAGCACCCACCGAAACAGAAACACCCACCGAGCCGGAAACCACCTGCTTCTGCGATACCCGCTGCACGGCAGATACCCTCAACGCAGACTGCCCGGTTTGTACGCAGGATGTGAATGCCTGCACCGGCACGGAACCGGAAGCACCTACCGAGCCAGAAATCACCTGCTCCTGTGATATTCGCTGCACAGCAGACACCCTCAATGCGGACTGCCCCGTCTGTGTGCAGGAGGTAGCCGCCTGCATTGGCAAAGAGCCGGAACCGCCCACGGAACCGGAACCCGTCTGCATCTGTGAAACACGGTGTACGGCAGACACGCTCCATGCAGACTGCCCCATCTGTAAGCAGGATATAACCGGCTGCATTGGCAAAGAGCCGGAACCGCCAGCGGAGCCGGTCTGTATCTGCACCGCCCACTGTGAACCCGGCGCGGTCAATGCGGACTGTCCCGTCTGCCTGCTGAACCTGGCCGGCTGCACCATCGAAGCCCCTGCGCCTGTCCCGGTCTGCGTCTGCGAAAACAAGTGCGAGCTTGGCGCGGTCAACCCCGACTGCCCGATCTGCAGAGCCGACCTGACCGGCTGCACCGGCAAAGCCCCCGCACCCATCCCGGCATCCAATCTTTCCATCAAGATTACACCGCCCTCCGGCTGGGCGACCGGCAGCGCCGCCGCCGAGTTTCGCATTACCGATGAAAACGGGAACGGCTTTGCTCTCGTTCAGGTAAAAATCGAGAAAAACGGGCAATGGCGCGATGTGACAGACAGCTTGAAGCAGAACGAAAACTGCTGGTACGGGGAAATCGACCTTTCGGAGAACTGCACCGTCTATGTCTGCGCCACCGGCCACGATGGGAAAGTTTATGAGAAATCCCGCTATATGGAGTGCTTCGACCGCACCGCGCCTACCTTACGCGCCAGCATGGACGGGCGGCTGCTCCGGGCAGAAGCCAAAGACGACCTTTCCGGCGTGGCGGCAATCTACATTGACGGCGAGAAATACACCGATTTAACCAACGGCACACTGGACGTACCGCTGCGGGATTTGCCCGATGATTACGAGCAGCTTTCGGTGCAGGCGGTGGACGCTGCGGGAAACAAATCAAAAATCGTGCAGGTCAAAAACCCCAACTATCAGGCGGAGGATAACAAACAGAAGCCCTCCACCGGCCAGACACAGCCCCCGGCAACCACCGCGCCGGGTACATCCGCCACGCCTGGTACAACCACCACGCCTGCGGCTACAACACCCACAACGGGCGCGACAACCTCACCCAACACGCAGACTACCGCCCCGGCAACAAGCGTCACAAAACCGGCTGCTGGCACGGGCGGCACAAAGCCCTCCGCTTCGGCAAGTGCCGACCCGGACGAGGAAACAGACACCACGCCCCGCGACCCGGTTCCTTTGACCCCGGACGGTCAGGCTACCGTACTGGACAACGCCACCGGCGAGGACGGCAAGGAGTTTTATACCATCCAGACGCCGGATGAAAACGTGTTTTATCTGATTATCGACAACCAGCGCGATACGGAAAACGTGTATTTCCTCAACGCCGTCACCGAAGCCGACCTGATGGCGCTGGCAGTCAAGGAGGACGACGCGCCGCAGACGGACGCAATCCCCGGCCCGGAGCCGGCCTGCATCTGTACGGAACAGTGCGCCGCCGGCGAGGTCAACACCGACTGCCCGGTCTGCACCCTGAACCGGAAAGACTGTACCGGAAAAGCCCCTGTGACCGATACGGAAACCGAACCCGATAAAAAGCCGGAGAAAACAAAAAGCGGCGGTTCCGGCACACTGATTTTAGTGCTGCTTGTGGCGCTGGCGGCTGGCGGCGCGGGCTACTACTTCAAAATCTATAAGCCAAAAAAAGACTTGGACGATGCGGAGGACTTTGACGAACTGACCGGCGGGGACGAGGAGGAAACGGTCAACGAGGACGAGGATGTGGACGCGCAGGAAGAAACCCGGCAGACGGGCTATGAGGAACCAACAGCCTATGATGAGCCGGAGGAACCGGACTATCCTGAAAACTACGGCGGGGAGGACGACTGATGCGATTTACCAACAGCCCTTTTGAGCGGATGATGACCCAAAGGCCGTCCCCTGGCCGCGCCGCGCCTGCTTCCCCCGTCCATCCGCCCGGACATCCCTGCCACCGCTGTCCCTATGGGCTGAATGCGCCCTGCGTGGGGATATGCTACAAAAATCTGAAAAAGGAGCGTGAGAAAAATGCAACTTGTGATCGCGGAAAAACCGTCGGTAGCGATGGCTCTGTCTAAGGTGTTAGGCGCAAAAAGCCGGGGCGACGGTTACATGGAGGGCGGCGGCTGGCTGGTAAGCTGGTGCATCGGCCATCTGGTGGAACTTGCCCCCGCCGATGCCTACGACCCCCGCTATTCCAAATGGAACTATGCCGACCTGCCGATTTTACCGGAGCCGTGGCAGTACCAAGTGCTGCCGGACACCAAAAAGCAGTTTGAAACCTTAAAAAGCCTGATGCACCGGGCCGATGTCACCGCCTTAATCTGTGCAACGGACGCAGGGCGCGAGGGGGAACTGATTTTCCGCCTGACTTACCATCTGTGCGGCTGCACAAAGCCCGTCAAGCGGCTGTGGATTTCCTCAATGGAGGAAACCGCCATCCGAAAAGGCTTCGACTGCCTGCTGGACGGGAAGAACTACGATAATCTCTACGCCGCCGCCCTCTGCCGCGCCAAGGCGGACTGGCTGATCGGCATCAACGGTACACGTTTGTTTACCACGCTGTACCAGGGCAAAACCCTGAACGTGGGCCGGGTGCAGACCCCGACGCTGGCGCTGTTAGCAGAACGGGAAGCCGCCATTTCCGGCTTTCGGAAAGAGAAATTTTATACGGTGGAGCTGGAACTGGACGGATTCCATGCCGCCAGTGAACGCTTTGCATCCAAAACGGACGCGGGCAGGCTGCGTACCGGCTGTGTGGGCAAGCCTGCAACGGTACAGACGGTTTCCCAAAAGGAGAAAACCGAGCGCCCGCCCAGGCTGTACGATTTAACTACCCTCCAAAGAGAAGCAAACCGGCTGTTTGACTACACCGCCCAGCAGACCCTTGATTATCTGCAAGCCCTCTATGAAAAACGGCTGGCGACCTACCCACGCACGGACAGCCGGTACTTGACCGAAGATATGGCATCAGGACTGCCCTCATTATGTCAGTCTATCGCCGCATCGCTGCCCTTTGCGGCAGATTTATCCTTGCCGGTAAACGCCGCGCAGGTAATCGACAACAGCAAAGTCACCGACCACCATGCCATCCTGCCCACGGCAGAAGCGGCAAAAACCGACCTTTCCGCGCTGCCCTCCGGGGAGAAAAACATCCTCTTTCTTGCTGCCGCCCGTCTGCTGTGCGCGGTAGGCGAACCCCATACCTATGCGGAAACTGCCGTCACGCTGGAATGTGGCGGCGCTGTCTTTTCCGCCAAAGGCAAGACAGAAATCGCGGCGGGCTGGACGGCTTTGGAGCAGGCTTTCCATGCCACACTGAAACAGAAACCGAAGCAGGCGGAACCGTCCCCGCCGCTTCCTGCGCTCACCGAGGGACAGAAGCTGACCGCCGAGGGCGCGTCCGTCAAAGAGGGCGCGACCTCCCCTCCAGGCCATTTTACCGAAGTGATAAGCTGTCAGTGTGGGGCGTGGAAAACACCCCGAAAGAAAGGAGCAGGATAAAATGAAGAACAAGGACAGCTTAAAGATTACCGCACTTTACGAGAGATTGTCAAAAGACGATGAGCAGAGCGGGGAAAGCAACAGTATCACAAACCAAAAGAAGATATTAGAGGACTATGCGGAAAAAAACGGTTACGCCAACCTCTCCCACTATACTGATGACGGTTGGAGCGGGGCGAGTTTTGACCGCCCGAACTGGAAACGTCTGATTGAAGATGTGGAACAGGGAAAAATCGGCACAGTGATTGTAAAGGATATGAGCCGAGTGGGGCGTG
>NZ_QZDT01000062.1 GCF_009917485.1 Parablautia muri | reverse complement strand
AGCAGGCAAAAATATATGAGGCTCTCGGAGTGAAGGTACCAACCTCGTCATGTTAACTCCGAGAATCCAGGATTCAAGCTGCGACTCCATGGTCGATCTGGAATTAAGTTCGCCTTTATTATGATAATATCTGATGCATTCCTCAACTATATTTATATTAATTCTGGCAGGCGCGTTTGATAGCTGTACATCTGGCAAGCTTAAATAATTAACAAATTTATTGATATGATTTCGATAAACATGATTTTTGCTAAGTAGATCTTTACGTTCTTCAAAAAATTCATTTTTGAATTTTTGCATAACATCCATTTTCACTCCTCCAGTCAAAATATTATGATAAAAATATAGTTGAATTTTCAATTTCATTCTAATTTAATTTTTATATATTGTCAATGACATTTGCAGATATAACGGTGACACGGATATAAAAGCGACATAAAAGCGGAGGGCTTTCACTCTCTCCGCTTCCTACTATCCTTCATTTTGCAATACACCACCGCCACCAGCGTACTAATAAACGTTGCAACAATCGCCGGCGCAATAATCCCTGCCGGATTCACACTCCCGTACTGCTGCCTGTAAGCAATCATATTCACAGGTATCAGCTGCAACGAGGAAATATTCAAAATCAAAAACGTACACATCTCGTTGCTGGCAATCCTGCCGCTCTTTCCGCTTGTCACCACGGACAGTTCCCCGCCGTTCTTACCTGCCCTGTTCTGCCCTTTCCTTTCATCCGCTAAAATGCCCTTCCCACCCGCCGCATACCCCGGCGTCCCCCGTTCCTCCTCCAGCTTCGCCAATTCTTCCATCGCCTTAAGCCCTGCTGGCGTGCAAGCCCATCCCAATCCCAAAATATTCGCAATAATATTCATTGATATATAATCCCGTGCCTTATGCCTCTTAGGCAGCCTCGGAAACATAAAGGAAACAAAGGGAGAGAGCATATTCGTAAGCTTCAATATAAGTCCAGAACTTTCCGCTACCTCCATAAGCCCTACCCATAGAGCCATAATTCCCGCTGTAGCAATACAAAGCGAAACTGCCTCTCCGGCACTGTCAAGCGCCGCTTCCGTAACCTCTTTCATGTTCCCATTTAGAGCGCCAAAAATTATACCCACTGCTATCATTGCTGCCCATATGTAATTTAACATAGTAATATCCCCTATTCTTGCCTTACTCTTTTTAGTATCTTATGATTCACCGGTATAAATTATTTCCGACTCAAATAAAAACCCTAAACTATTCATAAAAAATTCCCCCGAAGTCAGCCTGCACGGCAAACCACGGGGGAATATAAATACAAAAAATATATAAATGGATTCTAACCTTTCATTCCGGTAATGGCAATACCCTGAATAATCTGCTTTTGGAAAAACAAATACACAACCAATACCGGAACAATTGAAATCACAGTTCCCGCCATCAGCAAGGGATAATCCGTTGCATAGGTTCCTTTAAAGAAATTCAGCATCAAAGGAACTGTAAAAGTCTCTGTCTTATTTAAAAAGATTAAGGGATACAGGAAATTGTTCCATTGTCCTAGGAATACAAAAATACCAAACGCCGCTAATGACGGTTTTACCAAAGGCAGTATCACCCGGAAAAATGTCTGAGGCACAGAAGCCCCATCAATCGTAGCTGCCTCCTCCAAATCTCCGGGAAGAGAAGCGATAAATTGCCGCATCAAAAACACACCAAAAGCATTAAATAGCGCTGCAGGCAAAATCAATGACATATGTTTCCCAAGCAGCCCCAGATTCTTCATAATAATAAACAGTGGAATCATTGTAACCTGCGAAGGAACCATCATTGTGGCCAAAAAAAGAATAAACAAAAAATTGTGCCCATGGAATTTGAGTTTTGCAAAGGCATATCCGGCCATAGATGCCGTAAGCAGCTGAATCACTACTACCACAGATGCAATGTAAAAGCTGTTTAAATAAGCCCGGCCAAAAGGAAGCGCCTGAAGGGATTCCGGATAATTCTCCCAAACGATAGGAGCCGGCCAAATAGTAGGCGGCACGGAAAAGGTCTGTCCCATGCTTTTCAAAGAACTTAATATCGTCCAAATAAATGGAACCACCATAGTTATAGCCCCAATGCTCAATATAATATAAACAAAAATATCAAATGGTTTTATTCTTTTACTCATCATAGTTCACCCACCTTTTCGAGCCGTACATCTGTATCAATGTGATAATCAGTATAATAATAAACAGAACAACAGAAGATGCACATGCCTGTCCCATCTTGAAATCAACAAATGCATTCTGGTAAATATGATAAACAAATGTGTAACTAGCCTTTACTGGCCCACCCTTTGTCATAACAAAGGCCTGATCGAATACCTGGAAAGAACTAATCATCGTCATGATTAATACAAAAAAGAGAGTCGGGGAAAGCATGGGAATTGTAATACTTTTAAAAATCTGCCATTTGCCCGCTCCATCAATTTTTGCGGCCTCATAATAACTTTCAGGAATATTTTGGAGCCCTGCCAGCAAAAGAACCATGTTGTAACCCACATTCCACCATACCGATACAATCACAATAGATGGGAGAACCCATTTGGTATCTGTCAGCCATTTAGGGCCTTCTATGCCAATCATGGCCAAAACGGTATTCAACAGCCCAAAATCTCCATTAAGAATCCATGTCCAGATAACGCCTACTGACACAGAACCAGTTACAACCGGCATAAAATAAAACAAACGATATAATGTTTTCCCCTTTATCTTCTGCACAGCAAGCGCCAAGGCGAGAGCAAGTACCAAATCAAGAGGAATAAACATAATTGAATAAATCACCGTATTTAGCATAGCCTTTTTGAAATCTTCATTTGCAAATTGGTGGATATAATTAGAAAAACCTACAAATTTCATGGTCGGTGCAATACCGTCCCACTCATTAAAACTGATTCCAAAACTCATAACCAGCGGAATCAAAGCAAAAATAATCAGGCCTATCAGCTGAGGAGCTACAAATACCCACCCCCACATTTTTCGTCTTTTTAGCATTTTTCCCTCCATTCTGAAGCATTACATGAAAAACTGCCACTTTGCAAGCTAATCTATTGCTTCAAAGCCATCTTACTTCAAAAGCCGGCTTATCGCATCAAGCGCTATCTCGCATCGTGTACTTGTTTACCGAATAAAAAGGGAAGGCAGCTTCTGCACTGCCTCCCCGCAGCTTTATTGATTTTCTGCAATGACTTCTGCTGCCTTAGCTTCTACTTTTTCTATAACTTCATCCGGGTCAGCGCCATTTACATATGCTTCTTCAAAGACAGACTTGGTTGCATCAGCAAATCCTGCGAACATAGTGTCTTTTACTTCATCAGTTCCGCTTGCCCATCCGGTTGCGCGGACTTTAAGTATGTGATCCAAATGCGCCGGAACTTCTGACTCAATCAACATATCATCCAGTGTTTTTACAGAAGGAACAGAGGTTCCTACACCAGTAATTCTTGCCTCCTGCCCATATGTTCCGCAATAATAGGTTAAGAACTGCATTGCTTCCTCTAAATGCTCTGACTTGACATTCACACAGAGGAAACCAAGGCAAATCTGTGCCGGTGAGTACTGCTCACCGCTCTTTGAAGGATAAGGAATATAATCAAAATCAATTCCTTCATCATGGAAAGTCTTGGTAAGCCATCTGCCTGCCGCAATAAATCCGGCCTGTTTGGACATAAACATTGCATCTTCTCCCTGTCCATCCGGCAGCGTTCCGCCATAAACAAATCTTCC
Source organism: Parablautia muri (assembly GCF_009917485.1). Lineage (GTDB taxonomy): Bacteria > Bacillota > Clostridia > Lachnospirales > Lachnospiraceae > Suilimivivens > Suilimivivens muri. The sequence goes on along the minus strand of NZ_QZDT01000062.1, from coordinate 15,446 downwards.
ATCCTGAATTCTATCGCAAACATAGTGGAAAGCTTCGCGTGCCTTATCATCAAATTTATAAGTATCGCCATCCCATATAGAACCACCGTTTCCAAATACCCAATTATAAAGTCTGATATTGTCACCGCCCTGAACCAAGCCGTATTTACCGTTTTCTTTCAGCGTAGTACAGATTTCATCAAATTTATCCCAGCTCCATTCTCCGTTTGCAAAAAGCTCCTGAGGATCTTCTATATTCAATTCCTCAAACATGGCCGGTGAATAATAGAGTACCATAGGATTACAGTCAACTGATAATCCCCAGATGCCGTCCTCCGTTCTGGTTGCATTTAATACTGTTTCATCAAAATCTTCTACTTTGGCATAAGAGCTATCAGTTGCCATGAAATCTTCCAAATTAGCGATTGTTCCATTTTTAATAAGTTGATTAATGATTGTATCACCTACAAAAATAACATCCGCGGCTGTTCCGCCTGCCAGCTGTGTAATCAAGGCCTGGTCATATCCATCACTGGGCAATGCTTCGAATGTAACGTGAACTCCACTCTGCGCTTCATTAAAAGCATCTACTGCCTGTTGGTAAACTTTAATTTCATCAGCATTTCCTCTGGAAGTATATACAATCTCAACTGTTTCCCCGGATGCAGAATCTGCTTCTTCCATCGAAGCATTTTCCGCTCCTGCTGTAGAAGTATCAGTATTTTCTGTTTCGGTATTGGATTCGGACTCAGTCGGTGTCTGGCCTGCGCCTGAGCTGCATGCCGTCATCAGCATAGCGCCAGCCAATACACTTGCTGTAATAATATTTCTCTTTTTCATATTTTCTCCTTTTAAGTTTAGTAAATTATTTTGGTATTTTATTTACTTTAATCAGCTGATATTTAGTAACATTATAGTACCATGATATATTTACTATGTCAATAATTAATTAATATATTTATATCAAAATATTAAATTATTTCTATAAAATTTGTCAATAATGTTGATTTTTTTTTACTTGTATAGTAAACTTTGAAAGTAATACACTTATATTTTACTAAACTTTATGAAAGGAAACTATAACGATGAAAAAAACATGTGATGTAGAAATTTCAAACCAAAATAATCGCCTAAAAGTAATTTCTGAACAAAAAATTCAGGTTTCTTCAAAAATTGAAGAATATCATTATAAAGTAACTTCCGCACCGGAGATACATGTTGAATTAAGCCGTATCAGCCTGCCTCCTTTGGAAGATAAGCCATTTATCAAACTTCATATTGCATGCAATGTTTTGGGTATTGTAGGAATGTGGAAACCAGATGCGGGATTCCAAAGAGCCCTGCACGGAGATTGGGCGTACGAATTTCAAACCAATATAAGTCACTCCGCTCCAACCCTTTGCTTTTTTGATTCTCAGGATAAAAATTGTTTTACAATTTCTGTCAGTGAATTAAGCAGGGATGTCCGCTTTACTACGGGTGTACATGAGGAAACTGCAGAAATTTATACGGATATTATCATTTATTTGACAGATTTATCTTTACCCTATCATTTTTGCTGCCGAATTGACAGACGTCCCCTTCGGTTTGATCAGGTTTTACAGGAGACCTCAGCCTGGTGGAATTCTCTCTTGCAGGAAACACCTATGCCTGTTCCTGAAGATGCAACATTCCCCATGTATTCTACTTGGTACTCTTATCATCAGGAACTGGATGAGCAGAAGTTATTACACGAATGCCAAATAGCTTCAAAGATGGGTATGCGCTCTATCATTATTGATGATGGTTGGCAGACGCTTGATAACCATCGCGGATATGGATTCTGTGGCGACTGGACCAATGAACCCTCTAAATTTAGCGATTTCCGAAAATTTGTAGATGAAGTCCATAACCTCGGAATGAAATGCCTTTTATGGTACAGTGTCCCTTTTGTGGGAGAATTCTCTAATAAATGGGAAATCTTGAAAAATTTTTGTCTGCATTATGATTCTTCCCTTCAGGCAGGTGTACTTGATCCCAGATATCCTCAGGTAAGAGAATATTTGATTTCCGTTTATAAGGAAGCCCTGCTTGCTTGGGATCTGGATGGTTTTAAGCTTGATTTCATTGATTCTTTCCGAGATTATGAAGACACGCAGGCCCCTGGAAAAGGGATGGATTATTCCGAAATTTCACAAGCGGTTCATCGCCTTATGATTGATATCCGATGCGCACTGACTCAAATAAAACAAAATCTTATGATTGAATTTCGTCAAAATTATATAGGACCACAGATTAGGCGCTATGGCAACATTTTCCGTGTAGCAGACTGCCCATTATCAGGCATCACAAATCGTGTGGGAATTACAGATCTGAAGCTTCTGAGCGGTTCCTGCGCCATTCATTCCGACATGCTTTTATGGCATGAGCAAGAAGCGCCTGAGGATGTTGCTATCCAGATTATTAATTGTATTTTCTCTACCATACAGGTATCTGTAAAGTTAGATTCCTTAACTCGGCAACAACGCCAGGTTTTAGAGCATTACCTCAGCTTTTCCATAAAGTATAAAGATACACTTTTGAAGGGTGATTTTACGGCCAGATCACCTCTGGGGCTTTATCCTGTACTGCTATCTGCAACAGAAAATACAAAAATATGCGCTGTTTATGAAGAAAACTATTGTATTGATTTTTCAAACAATTATAATATACGGGAATTATGGATATTGAACGGAACCCACAGCAATGTACATTACGTAATCCTTCCCGATAAGGCGCTTTATTCCGTTATACAAAGAGACTGCACAGGAAAAATTATTTCAGAAATAAACATAAAAACGTCTAATAAACAAATTCTCACTTTTCCTTCTCATCCGGGAGGAAGCCTTTGTTTTGTAAGACAATCAATATCATAACGTACCTTTTTCTTGAAGTCCGCCTTTATTGTATGCTACACTAGAAATATCAATGAAACGAAAGGCATATGAACATTACATGACTACATTAAACGATATTGCGGCAGCTTGCGGCGTTTCCAGAACTACGGTATCCAGAGTACTCAGTCAGGATCCCGAATTTTCCGTTTCAGAGCAGACACGGGAATTAGTTTTCGCTACGGCTAAAGCCATGAATTATGATATGAATCAAAAAAGGCGTACTCCAGGTCGTAAAGAGACAAAAGACTCTTTAGGTCAGCTGAATGCTCCTATTATAAAAGTCGGTATTTTAAATTGTGAATTTAAATTATTTGAGATAGCAATTAATGATTATTACAATACTATTTTTTCAGGATTTATCTCCTGCCTGCAAGACATGAATCTGATTCCCGGAATGGAATTTCGTTATATATTAAAAGAGTCCTACGAAGAGTTAAGCGGACTTGATGCATTAATCATTCTCGGGAAATTGAAGCTGAACCCATACCACCCATTGGTTCATAAAATAAAGTACAAAATAATCTTAGATTATATTGCGCCGGATTACCAGTTTGACTCCATTCTTCCGGATTTTAATCAGGTGGTTCAAATGGCAATCAACTATTTTCATTCTATAGGCCACCTGGATATAGGCTACATTGGCAGTCTTGACCGCATTGTACAGTTTGCATTTAACAGCAAAGAGGAAAAAAAGGATTTCAGACATCTGGCATTTCAAAATTATTGCTTACAAAGCGGAATCGACCCGGAAAGCCGCATTTGGCTTGCTGATTCTTTCTCACCTGAGGATGGATACGCCATCACAAACCGTCTGATAAACGAAAAAAAGTTGCCGCCGGCTTTGTTATATGGATCGGACGGATTAGTCATGGGCGCCTATAAAGCATTTCAAGAGCACGATATAAAGGTTGGTGAAAATATTTCCGTTATCGGCATTGATAATATGCCTTTTTCCGGTTTTCTCAATCCGCCACTTACCACCATTGCCTTAAATCCACAGTTACTCGGTCGTGCTGCGGCACATGCTTTGGTTTCACAATTTGGGCAGCATAGGGATTACCCTTTAACAATTCATCCGCCTCTCAAAATGGTGGTGCGTAACAGCTGTAAAAAGCTCCTGTAAACGCAAATCTTCGATCCCAAAAAGCCCTCTATTCAATATAAATTAAGCCGGCAATTCCAACTCTAGTGCCGGAATTGCTGGCTTATATAAAATTATGAAAGCAGCGCTTGATACACCTCACGCTTACTAAGTCCCCGGTCAGCCGCCACTTTTTTCATAGCCTCTTTTCTTTCCATTCCCTGATTCTCATATAACTGCATATGTTCTCTGATAGAAATCTCTTTCCATTTTGCCTGTTCATCCAGCTTTATCCTGCTGCGTTCAATTCCCTCTATCACCAATACATATTCCCCTCTGGGCTCCTCCTTTTCATAATAAGCCACCGCATGTTCAAAAGTTGTGGGAAAAACTGTCTCAAAACGTTTTGTAAGCTCTCTGCACAGCGTAATACGCCGTTCCCCCAATACTTCATATAGTTCCGCCAGAGTTTTCCTTAAATGATGAGGTGCCTCATATAAGATGATTGTGCGCATCTCTCTACCTAATTCCTCAAGTACAAACCTTCTTTCTTTTTTTTCAGCAGGCAAAAAGCCTTCAAAGCAAAACCTCCTGGCGCTTATCCCGGAAAGAGTAAGCGCAGTTATCAGTGCACAGCATCCTGGAAGGGAGGTAACCGGAATGCCTGCCTTGAAACACTTCTGCACTAAGACCTCACCCGGATCAGATATGGCCGGTGTACCAGCATCCGTAATCAGTGCAATGTTTTTTCCAGACATAAGCCAGCCCACAATCTGTTCCGCCTTTTCAACTTTATTATATTCGTGATAACTGGTCATGGGCGTCTTTATTTCGAAGTGGTTAAGCAGCTTAATACTATTCCGCGTATCCTCAGCTGCAATCATATCTACCTCTTTCAGCGTATCCAACACACGAAAGGTTATGTCACTTAAATTACCTATGGGTGTAGCGCACAAATACAATGTACCGGTCACTTTTATCCTCCATACTGCCAGTGCCGACTGGACTTACTTCTTAATCCGCTTTATCTCCTTCATCTGCCTTAAGCAGTCCATCCTCCGTGTATCGGTTGGACGCATTCCACAAAATCCATTCCTCATAACCGGCGTCATACACAGCCTGTATCTGTGCACGAACTTCCTCTGCCCCATAAGGAATATGCCCTTTTACCCAGGTAGCCGTAAAATCCTGAAGCCATGGCCTTACCTGCGCACAAACTCCTTCCATAGGCGAAAGAGCTGCTAATTCTTCTGTTGTATATTCTTTCTCCATGTTACCCGAAACCGTAACAACCGGAATGCCCGAAAGAACCTTTTTCGATGACTGCAATGCTGTTAGTACCAATTGATACGGTTCTGCGTCCGGTACCGGAATATTGTAATTATAAGGCCCATAATGAGAAGGATACACCATAGGGCTGATATAATCCAAATGTTTAGATAATTCTACATAATTTTGCCCTACAATCCGCTGGTCTACCTCGCTGTCAATCACCATTCCATAAACATCCGCCGAGACAATTCCGCCCGCCTCATGCACCTTTTCCGCTGCATAGGCTGCAAAATCTGTTATAATTTCTTGTCTATTCTTCTCTGTTCCGTCCTGCCCGAAATCTACAGACTCCATGCCATTGTCCGTAGAAAACCGGATATAGTCAAATTGCACCTCATCAAAACCTATATGCAAAGCTTCCTCTGCAATAGAAAGCAAATACTCCCATACCTCCTGATTATAAGGATTTAACCACGCAAGACCGCTCTTATCCAGAAATATACTGCCATCTGAATTGTGAATACACCATTCCGGTTTCACATCCGCCAGAAAAGGATCTTTAAAAGCCACTATTCTGGCAATTAAATAAATATCCTTTTCCTTGCACTTTGCAACTAAAGCTTCCATATCCTGAACATATCGAATATTTGACCCTATCTCCTGTACGGCGGGCACCTGCATATCATATGTAACTCTGCCCTCGTCATTTTTAATATCTATAACCATTGCATTTAACTCTGTTTCTTCCACCAGCCTAATCAAATTTTCCATATTAGAAGTGCCTGCCATAGGACCGGTAACAAAAATTCCCTTCGCCTTAGGTCTCTCTCGCTCCTTTGCCTCCCAAATTTTCTCCGGTTCAGCAGTCTTTTTTTCATCCGATTCTATTTCTGATATATCTGCTTCTTCATCTTCCTCCGTGAAATAAAATTTTTCCTCACTCGCCTTATTTTCCATTCCATATATGTCCTGCACACCATCAGTTTGAACAGCATTCGATTGGGCTGTCTTTGTATCTTCTTTACATCCCCATCCCAAGATGCTTATTGCTAACAATAAACCTACCATATTTACTTTTCTAGTCCTCTGTAAATACTCCGGTATCATAATGATTTCCCCCAACAACCTAATTCAATTACAATCATTTCAGTACATTAAATTATTGCAAAGCATACACAAATTCTCTAAGTCCTTACGGTCAATATCCATATATATTATATATTTCATCCGTATAGACATTGGGCTCTTTATAAACAATTAACGGTTTTTCTACCGTTATGCGGGCCTTTCCACCTCTGTTTGCCTCTATCAGAACCATATTAGGCTCTTTATCCACAAAAGGATATACCAGTTTCATCCGTTTAGGTTCCAGCTTATATTGCCGTAGCAGCACAATAATATCTGCCAGCCTAAAAGGTCTGTGCACTATGTAAAAATTACCACCAGGTTTCAGCAGCCTGCTGCTCTGACTAATGACATCCTCCAATGTGCAAAGTAATTCATGCCTGGCAATTGCCTTCGGTGCCTCCGGATTGGTTAGTCCATGATGCTCTGTCATATAAGGAGGATTACAAGTTACAACATGAAAAGAAGCAGCCCCAAAGAGACTGACTGCTTCCTTTACATCACCTGTTACAATTTCTATTTTATCTTCAAGTCCATTTAGTTTGACACTTCTCGCCGCCATATCCGCACTTTCAGACTGGATCTCCAGTCCAACAAGCTTTGCTGCCTTCGTCTTAGCCTCCAAAAGAATCGGAATAATTCCTGTCCCTGTTCCCAGGTCAAGCACTCTGTCACCCTCTTTTGCCCTTGCAAAGCCAGAAAGCAATACGGCATCCATCCCAAAACAAAATTTATCAGGATCCTGAATTATTTTATAATGATTCCGCTGTAAATCATCAATTCTTTCATTTTCCTTTATAAGTACCTTTTCCATGGATTTTCTTCCTGCCGGCTCCATCAAAAGTCTCTATTTCTAAAGAGCAGCATAATTTTCAATTTGCCCTTTAATTATCGTCCAGTTTTGACTTAACCTCTTCCTTTTCCAGCTTTTCGAGCTCCTTTAATTCCGCATCTTGGACATCCACCTTATTATGCCTGTGTCTGCGCTTGAACCGCAATTGCTCCACGCGGTATTCCTGAATCTCTTTTTCATCTTCTACATCCACAATAACCTTGACTAACTGCCGAAGCACATTTACACTGTGAACCTCTCCCTTCAATCCGTCTTCCGTAGTCACATGATCACCTACATGGGGCAGCCTTTTATTCAGTTCTTCATATGTCTCTTCTTCATGCTTTAAACAGCACATAAGCCTGCCGCACACACCGGATATTTTGGTAGGGTTCAGTGACAGGTTCTGCTCCTTTGCCATTTTGATGGAAACCGGCACAAATTCCGACAAATGTCTGTGACAACATAGTTCTCTGCCACAAATACCAATCCCCCCCAAAATCTTAGTCTCGTCCCTGACTCCTATCTGACGAAGCTCAATTCTGGTCTTAAACACTGCTGCCAAATCCTTCACCAATTCTCTAAAGTCAATCCGTCCGTCTGCTGTAAAATAAAATAAAACCTTGTTATTATCAAAAGTATACTCCGCATCAATCAGCTTCATTTCTAATCCATGCTTTTGTATTTTTTCCAGGCAGATTTTGAAAGCCTCTTTTTCCTTTATTTTATTTCCGGCTTCCTGCTCATTGTCCCTTGGTGTTGCAATTCTAAGCACAGGTTTTAAAGGCTGAATTACCGCATCATCCTCTACCTCCCTGGGGTCACCCACCACCGTTCCGTACTCAATCCCTCTGGCAGTTTCCACAATCACATGCTCACCCCGCTTAATATCAAGCTTTCCTGGGTCAAAAAAATATATTTTTCCTGCTGTTCTGAAACGAACTCCTATTACCTTTACCATAAATCTATAAACCTCACTAATTTTCTTTAATTGTTAGAAGCAAAAGCTCCATAGTTAAATCAAAATTTACATTGGCCGAAAGCCTCTGCTTTGATTTTTCCAATGCATCTATAATGTTTTCAATACCCTCATAGGTACTTCTGTCTGCTACCTTTCTGATATACTGTATTTCCTCCCTGAAAATCAAATGATTTGCATCATGGGTTGCCTTAAACAGGAGTACATCCCGATACCATATAGAGAGAATATCCATATAATCGTTGACATCAAGCTTGTACTCATTAATTTTCTTAATGGCCATTACGATTTCATTTAATTCCATCTCGTGAATATATTTCACCAGCGTAATCGCTTCTTCCTTTACCTTATCGAACTCCTCACTTTTTGCCAGCAGCCTTGCCTTCCCCACATTGCCCCTTGCAAAGGCCACGCAAATATCTGCCTTGTAATCAGGAATTTCCATGCTTTGCATCAAAAACTGTTTCATCTGGCTATCCTGAACCGGCTTCATATTCAAAGCAACACATCTACTTAAAATGGTTGGCAAAAGAGAATTTACATTTGTGGTAAGAATTAATATAACCACATACTCCGGGGGCTCCTCCAATGTTTTCAGCAGAGCATTTTGAGCCTGAACCGTCATCTTCTCGCCCTCATTCATAATATAGATTTTCTTAGGGCTGCTGTAAGGTTTAATTAGCACATTCCCATTAATTTGATTGCGAATATCTTCCACACCGATAGAGCCAGGTTTTTCATGGGTTATAAAAATAATATCCGGCTGATTACCTCCTAACGCCTGCTTGCAGGAATGGCATTCCAGACATGGTTCAATCCCTAGTCTGTTCTCACACTGCAATGCCATAGCAAAGGTTTTCGCTATAAATTCCTTTCCGGCATTTTTCTCCCCATTGATAATGTAAGCATGGGACACCTTATTCATTGTTATCGCATTCTCCAAATGCTCCTTTAACTGCTCTTGCCCTACAATATCACTAAACCTGTTCATAATACCCTCTCACTTCCGCTATTACAGCACCATATCGAACCCCTAATCTATAAACAGCAGACTTTTTCCCTATGTTAAGTAACTTCGTTAATGCAACCTTTTAATATAACCATACTAATAAATTAAGTTAATATATCTAACAATAGACCTCTTATCTCCCCAATCTTAGAAAGGATTGCCAAATGATCCTGTTCTTCTTTCATAAGTTCCTGGGCCAGTTCATCTAAATTTTCATCTACGAGCCGTATAATTCCATAAACCCTGTGCCTTCCCTTTCTATCCAAAAAGTTTTCACGAGAAAAGGAATGAGAGCGGCTTATAATTTCATTCATAAATTCCTTCACTAGACCCCTATACCGCTTCATGTCCTTAATATCACGCTTTTTAGCAAGTTTATCCCCCTGCATGGTGATTTCTTCCATCAGCGTACTTAATCTGGCCTGTAGCTCCTGTTCTTCAATATGGCTGACCAATGTAAATTTAAATGCTCCGTCAGATTCCTGCACTGGCGCCGTTGCCTCCGGCTGTGTTACAGGTAAAGCTTGATTTACTTTTATATCCATACTGATCATTCCTTTCTACAAGCTGCTTCTAATATATTCTTTAATTTCCATAAGGCATTTATTCAAATGGTCATTAGCAAATGTTCTAGTTATTCCTGCTGCCTTTATCTTTTCCTCTGAAAAGTCTTCCGCATCTGCTAAAAAACGCCTGCACATTTCCTCATATTTCGGACTTTCCTGCATCATTTCCCGTTCCAGTGCACGTTTTAGTCTTACGCCATCGTCAAGTGTCAGTAAAATCGCCAGCACCTTATCCGTACCAAAATATTCTGCTGTTTTTACATAAGATTCTATTGTTCCGATAATCAGATAATGATTCTGCATCAAATCTATATCACCGTCATCTACCGTAAAATATCGCCATAAACCATGATATGTATGATAGGCACGGGCTTCAATGATTCTGCCCTGTGCCTCTAATTCCCTGTACCCTGCTTCATCTGTGAAATGATACTCCTTCCCTTCCACTTCCCCAGCACGAATCGGCCGGGTAGTATAAAGTACCACTTTTCTAAATTTAAACTCTTCCCATGCCAACAGTTTTTTATAAATGGTGTCCTTTCCTGAAGAACTTCTTCCCATTAAGTATACCATCTTCCCCATATGAATTAAACCTCTACAACGTGGATCATATTGGTTTTTCCTGATATTCCTAATGGTATTCCCGCTGTAAGCACTACTTTGTCCCCTTCTTTAATATAGCCTGCCCCTTTTGCCGCCTTTACAGCCTCGCCAAATAAATCATCCGCTGTGCTCTCCCGTGCCATCCATATAGGTGTTACTCCCCAGCAGAGGCTAAGCTGCCTACATACTCTTGGGCTGACACTACATGCAATAATAGGACATTTTGGTTTATATCTTGAGATCATCTCTGCCGTAAAACCTGAAATCGTTACTGTGATAATCGCTGACGCCCTTAAATCTATTGCAGTTGTACATGTTGCATGAGAAATCGCAGTGGTCACATCTAAATCTGCCGCCTGCTTTCTCATTTTCATTCTTTCATCATAGTCAATCGACTCTTCCGTCCTCTCAGCAATTCTTGCCATTGTTTTAACCGCTTCTACCGGATACAGGCCAGCAGCGCTTTCCCCGGAAAGCATGATTGCCGTAGTTCCATCATAAATAGCATTGGCAATATCAGTTGTTTCCGCTCTGGTAGGTCTTGGATTCTTAATCATGGATTCCAGCATTTGAGTAGCTGTAATAACATGCTTTCCCTTTGTCTCAGCCACTTTAATCATCTGCTTTTGTACAACAGGAACCTCCTCCATAGGTATTTCAACACCCATGTCTCCTCTAGCCACCATAATACCGTCTGAAACATCAAGAATTTCCTCTAAATTGCGGATTCCCTGCATGTTTTCGATTTTGGCAATAATCTTCATATGACTGTTATGTGCATCTAAAATTTTTCTTACCTCTAAAATATCTTCCTTTGACCTGACAAAAGAAGCGGCAAGAAAATCAAATCCCATATCGCAGCCAAATAAAATATCGCTTCTGTCAACCTCGCTTATATAAGGCATAGAAAGAACTGCACCAGGAACATTTACACCTTTATGATTGGAGATAGGGCCTCCATTTATTACTTTACATATTATATCGGTTCCTTCTATCGCTTCCACAACCATTTCAATCAAACCATCATCTATTAAAATAGTTGTCCCAACCTCTATATCATCTTTCAAATTTTTATAAGTTATACTTACCCTTTCATTGTTACCAACCATATCCTCTGTGGTTAGGATAAATTTCTGTCCGGCAGATAGCTCTGTCCAGCCTCCTTCAATATTTTTCAATCGGATTTCCGGCCCCTTTGTATCTAAAAGCGTTGCGACCTGCAAATTTAATTCGCTGCCAATCTTAATCACTCTATCAAATTTTTGCTTATGTTCTTCATGTGTTCCATGGGAAAAATTAAAACGGGCAACATTCATGCCGGCCAACATTAACTCCCGCAATTTTTCTTCACTTTCACTGGCGGGCCCTAAAGTACAAATAATTTTTGTTTTTCTCATAAATACCTCCTGCATCAATTTCCATATAAATCCATCATGCTTCCAGCAATCTCAAGTTTGCCGTGTGAAAAACTTAGTTTTCACACTCTTATATTATGATCTCAGTACCTTTATTTTATTTCCTTGTGTCCCGTGAACTGTATAACCATTTTTGAGGTAGTGCTTAACAATCGCAATCATCTGCCGATCTATCATTTCCCCTGGCACCAGCAATGGAATCCCAGGAGGATATAAATGAATAAAATCAGCCAACGTTTTACCATCCGCCTCATCAAGCTCTATCTCGATACTGGAAGAAGTATAAGCTTCCCATATTCCCAGCTTTACTCTTGGAATTGTATGAAAATAGGAAAAAAGATTTTCATCCTTAAATTCTCCCAACTCTCCTGTAAGCCCTTCATCAATTTCTAACAAAGCAGAAGAAAGACGCTTAAACCCTTCTTCCCTATCCATCATAGACAAAACAGCAATTACATAGCTTCCTGCCGCCATCTCCATTTGAAGATGGTACTTTTCCAGTAGTATATGATAAAGTACTTGTCCTGTTATAGATGAGCCCTTTACGGATATTACAAGTTTCCCCGGCTCTGTAAAAGGACATACTCTAATATAATGACACTTCTCCATCTGCTTTAGAAAAGCTTTTCTCATATCCAATATCCTGTCCAGACATTGATATCCAGCCTGTTCTGCGACTTGAATAGCTCTATCTATCCCTGCCATCAAAATATAAGAAGGGCTGCTTGACTGATAAATTCGAAGATACTTTCTCACAGATTCACTGTCAACCAAAGTACCATTTTTATGAAGCAAGGCTGTCTGAGTAGGCGATGGAAGTGTCTTGTGAACACTATGAATTACAAGATCTGCCCCCTCCCTCACAGCAGTTTCAGGATATGCCGGATGTATACCAAAGTGCGCTCCATGAGCCTGATCCACAATCAAAGGAATTCCATTTCCATGGAGCAGCTCTGCAATACTCTTTATGTCAGATATTATCCCATCATAAGTAGGGGACGTGATCACCACTCCTGCAATTAGCTCCCCGGCCATCGCAGCATCAGCCTTCGCTTCCTCTATAACCTTCTTAATTGTGCTTTCTATGTCTTTTGCATTAATTGGTCTAGCAAGATCAAAACCCTCATATATTCCAGGATACACGTAATACAAGTCCATACGATTTATAAAAGCCGCATGATATACGGCTTTATGACAATTCCTAGCTATAATTAATCTCTTACGCACATGCCAGTCTTCTCTTTTCCGGCCATCGTTTTCTTCCCCCATCTTCCCTACACGTTCGGCAACAGCCGAAATAGCGCTTAATATCCCTGATGTGCTACCATTAACAAGAAAATATGTTTCTTCTGAATCGTACAATCTGGCAGCACGTTGTGCGGCATCCTTAATAATCGTTTCCGGCTGATGCAGATTATCAAATCCTTCTATTTCTGTTATATCATATTGATATACGCTTTCAGGCAATCCACTCTCCGGATTTCTTTTATGGCCTGGCATATGAAAAGGATAATAATCGCTATTTGTATAATCACTTATATAATCAAACAAGCTCATTTTAATCCCCCATACTTCCAATAACCCACAAATTTAATGTATACAAAGTACACTATCCGGTTACCCTTACCTTCGTTTTTCCTGCTCCCTTGTGGAGTCTTAATGTTTCCAATAAGGAACAATACTTATCGGCAGTAGTCACAATCCAAGCCTCCCTGCATCTCGGCGGTATTACCGTAAGTGGCCACATATGCTTCTTAATAATCTCTCTCTCTCTCAGTGTTAAATTATATTCTCTGCTGGCATTTGCAAGCGCAATCCCTGGATGGTAAAATCCGTGAAGGCACTTATAATTTTCCCTCGTCTTATCGTGCCAGTCATATAAAAAATAATCATGAAGCAATGCACCTCTAATCAGCTCTCTCTCGTTACACGAAATTCCCAAAAATCTGCTTATAAGAATGCTCTGCTGCGCTACATCTATACAATGCCTATGCACAGGCATTGTCCCATGCTGAATGTAATTTCTAGTACTGCGAAAATTTTGCGATTCCAAAATATCTGGTGCATATTCCTTAAGTAACTGGTACAGTTCCTTTTTCTGTTTATACCGCTTTCTTAATTTACTAATTTCCTTCTCTTTTTTTTCGAAATTTTCCTTCATTTTAATCCCCCAAACACTTTCCCTATATTTTTAATCTGCATCATATATTTTATCACGGACAACAAAATTGATGTACTAAAAATAAAAGGAAATTTATCATAATTTTTACAAAAATTATAATTAAAAATCTTCCTCCAAGACAGTAACTGCAATTACAAAAACCTTCTTCATCTCTGTTCCATTCAGCTCACCGTCAAAAACCACCTTAATATTCTCCCCCTCAGCAATTGCATCGCTACCTTCACCTGCATAAATAATAGTCTCTGGCGCTAGCTTAAAATACATGCTCTGTCCTTGTGGCGTTTCTAAAAGAAGATCTTCCTTCCCTATTTCACGGAGAATACCTTCTACTACATAATAGTCTTCTTCCATAACCGCAACATCTTCTATCCGAACGTCATCAATAGATATAAGATTCTCCTGCGTGGTATTATCAGTCATTGAACTTTCAACTACATCAGCACAGCCAGTTAAAAAGCAAACAACCATACCACATAAAATAGATAATTTTATAAACTTATTCATAATCTCACCCTCTTACTCCACAAACAAAATTCCTTTATCAAAATACTATAAAGTTCCTAAAAATGCAATAGTAATTGAATAAATACAACCAAAGAAGCCTGCATCTTTCTATTGAATCAAATTTTACTACCCCTCGCAATAAAAAAAATAACCGGAATCCCTTATCACAAAAAGATCCCCGTTATTTTTAGTGAGCCACCCGGGACTCGAACCCGGGACAACTTGATTAAAAGTCAAGTGCTCTACCACCTGAGCTAGTGGCCCATATAACATTATCATCTATGCACTATTACATAAAAAATGCCCAGAACCGGAATCGAACCAGTGACACGAGGATTTTCAGTCCTCTGCTCTACCAACTGAGCTATCTGGGCATTTAGTAGCGGGGGTAGGATTTGAACCTACGACCTTCGGGTTATGAGCCCGACGAGCTTCCAGACTGCTCCACCCCGCGTTATGAAATTATTTGCCTTTCGGCTAATGGATGGAGGTGGATTCGAACCACCGAAGCAATTTGCAGCAGATTTACAGTCTGTCCCCTTTGGCCACTCGGGAATCCATCCATATAATTTTATTACAAGCCGATGATCGGACTCGAACCGATAACCTGCTGATTACAAATCAGCTGCTCTGCCAATTGAGCCACATCGGCATAACAAATATTATCCATATCTTTAGGATAAGTGGGACCTATAGGGCTCGAACCTATGACCCTCTGCTTGTAAGGCAGATGCTCTCCCAGCTGAGCTAAGATCCCATATTCAACAAAATAACCCCTTTTAAAAACGACCCGGATGGGGTTCGAACCCACGACCTCCGCCGTGACAGGGCGGCGCTCTAACCAGCTGAGCCACCAGGCCATACAAATCTACAACTTTTTTGAAGGCCATGCCCTCAAAACCGAACACCAAGTCCACATCCTCACATCTTCTCGGTTAAGCTTCCGGCCTATTAGTACCTGTCAGCTCTGCACATTACTGTGCC
>NZ_QZDT01000061.1 GCF_009917485.1 Parablautia muri | reverse complement strand
GTATGACCATAAAAGAAACGCTTTAATCTATAAAAGTAAAAATAGCAGGATACCTTCCTGCCATTCTTTCCTGCTATGTATATTTATCTTTTTCCACTCGGTTTCCAGTACACCTTTACTACCCTGCCGCAGTTAGGACATTTCAGCGATACGATAATCCAGCCGGAGCCCGTCTCCCCAATATCGCAGGCCCGTTTTTTGCACCGCCTCTCCGGGCACTTCATTTTCCGGATAATACCACCCCCTCTCCCCCAAAATACATCTGTTGCTATCTCCCCACACTGATATTGAACAAGGGAACCAGCCTGTCCCTGCCGGTTCCCTTTTATCATTTGTTTATTATTGGTTTTCCTTCTGCTCCCCCGATTTGCCTAAAATTCATAACAGTTTTTACAATGCGGTATCGTTCATAACCCTTCATCTCTTACAAAAATGTGTTTAATGACCAAAAACATCAAATACCCGCAAACAATTCCTATCATGTTAAGAATAATATCATCAACATCAAAAGCACCAAGTTTAGTAAGGAATTGAAAAATCTCTATCAACAGTATCGAAGCAAGGCCAGTAAAGAAAACACTTATCGTTGAACTGAATTTTTTGTATGTAATAGGCAAGAGAAAGCCAAACGGGATAAATGGAATTATATTTCCCAATAAGTTTTTTAATGCCCACCACTGGGTAATGTACTCGATCTGAGTGGACATACTTCTGAATGGAATAAGATTATAGTTTATTGAACCTTGCATTGAATAAGTACTAATCCTATCAGTTAATTCATAAAATGAACCTTTGAACTTAACAACGACAAAAACAAACAATAAGGCAATATACACCCACCAAATTATTTTTAGTATTTTACCTTGTTTTCTCATTTTGAGCCTCCCATACATACATTTTGATTAACGAAATTTTTACCACATTGCCACCCCCGTTCCCCAATCCGCCGGAACGCCGGGGATACCTGCCTTGTCCGGCGCGACTTTGGCGACCTCGCTTTTTAGTGTTTTCCTCACGCCCTCGCGTCAAAGCCTCCCTGCGTTTCCACGGCATCCCGTCCCGCCGCCCTATTTTGGACTTTCATTTGCCAGTCTTTTTTGAGGAACCTATACACAGCGGAATCAGCTGTCGGAACTGACTCGTTGCACTTCAAAAAATACACCATCCCACGGAATGATCAGAGTGTTTTCGTCTTTTATATAAAAAGTATCACCAATGCCGCTTGCATTTTCTATAGCCACTACCTGAATAGAATCTTTGGAAATTCCCAGCGTTTCCAGACTAGTGCCTTGATAGATGGATGAAAAATCATCTGCGGTCAGAATGCTTTCGATATATTGGGGGGAATCCAGACGGTGCTCGTCATCATATATGGCATAATCTTTAAAATATTCAAAACGGGTTCCCACCAGTGCAGAGCAATCTTCCTCTGACATGGCACTGTAGGCACCAAAGGTTGATGAAGTTATCTGCCATGTTCCCAAATAGGAGCGTGAAGAAGATGATACATCTTGGGATGGGGCTACAGTTTCAGTTTCCACTTCTTCGGGGACAGACTGAGTGCTAGGGGAAAATTGGGATTGGTTGTCTTCAGCCTGTGAGGATTGTTCCATGTCTGATTGTTCCGACACAGACTGGTTTTGAACTTCCTGTGTTAATTCTTCCTGTGCAGGATTTTCTATTGGAATCGGCTCTGTAACAGGAAGTGTTGTCTGTTGCTGGCTGTTACTTCCGCATCCTGTAATGGTACAGGTTAACAGCAGTATAAAGCTGGTCAGTAAAACGATAGTTTTCCGGTCTATGACAGACAGGGGGAATTTTAACGAAATTTCTTTTTGAAATAATTTATTTGTTTGTTTCATTTGTTATTACTCCTTTCATACCTATAAGTTTTGATTTATGGGTTTGCAACGTGAAAAATTATACTATGCTCAATTATGAAAAACAATCCCCGTTCTAAGTCCGTTCCAACCGTCTGTACTACTGCGGCGGCTGTCGATAGGTTTTACGGTGGCTCTGCCCCCGCGCCCCCGACCTCTCCCAAAGAACAGAATAGAATGACCGCCTGATACTGTTTGCTGTTCGTATCAATGCCAGCCCTTTTCAGCATATCCTTTACCTCCTCTACGCTTCATTTTTAATGCCGAACATACCGTCCAGCATGGACTACACTTTCTCCAAATTCATTTTCTTTAATAGCCTCCCTTATTTTGTGTTTCCTGATTGTCCAATCTGCAGGAACACCACCCACTGATCTATGCTCCACCTATGCCCTCGCATCAAAGCCGTCCTGCATTTCCACGGCCCCGGCATTTATCTCCTGCCTTGCCGCCCGTAACGCGTCATAGTAGGCGGCCTTCAAAGCCCCGTGTACCTGCGTCTCCGCCTTCGACTCCTTCTCATGCCAGCCCACGCCCGCCGTGTAGGTCAGTACCTCGTCACCGTTCCCGTCATACACATGGACGGCGGAGCCCGTTCCCTCGGACTGGAACTTAGCTTCATACGGCTCCCCGAACAGGAGGCACAGCCACCGCCTGTCAGCCTCCCGTATCGTTTTCATGTCCGCCATTTCCTGACTGACCTTCCCCATCAGCGCCTCCCTGTCCGGCGCGACTTTGGCGACCTCGCTTTTCCACAGGGCGAGGAACTTATTCCCCGTATAAACGTTCTGCGCCGCATCCTCCCTGGCATATTCTGATATCCTCTCCCGGAGGGAATCAGACAGCTTCCACTCCTTCTTGGATGACGCTTTGGGGATGTCCGCATGATGGCTTTTTGCTATTCCTGTTACATCCATGTTCAATCGCCTCTCTCTATTTTGCCGAAACGCCGGGGATGCCTGCCCTGCCTTGTCAGGCTGTGGATTATTAGGGATATAATTTTTTATTCGGAATTAGTCTGCTGCCTTCCTCCAGAACAAGCCTTCCGAAAACGCTATCTTTTCCATAATGGACTGCGCTATTTCTGACGGATTATACACTGACAGATTTAAGCAATCCCAATCAAAAACCAGCAACGCATCTTCCTCCACAAACAGGACATTCAGCGTGCCCGAATGGTTCCCCATAATTTCACAGACTGCTTCCTCTATCATTTTCGGTGAAGGACGGTCAACCCATCCATTCCACAGAATAGATACATGGTAATAGCACATCAGTTTCAAAATAATGGCAACAAACCTGTCTTTCAGCCCTGTATGTTTATCGCTGTTCAGCAGATAATACTCCACATCAAAAAACTGCCCGCCATTGTCCGGTTCCACCTGCTCCGGAAGATAATCCATAATAAAACATGGCTTCTCCAACAATGCATTGATTCGCTCCATTTTACTTTCCATCTTGTACCGCCTACTGACTTATATGTTCAGAATCAATATTACATTTTTTCTTTCGGTTTATCACTTTGTTTACCCACAAATCAACAAAGATTTCTGCAATATCTGCAATCATCTCAATAATAAAATCAAACATCTTACACTCCTTCACATTCTTGTTATAAGGTTCCCCAATCAACCGGAACGCCGGGGATTCCTTCCCCACCATTCGGCTATGCCTGCTCTTCCTCGTCAGGTTACTTCTGCATTTTCTTTTTGATAAGCATGGCCGCTATCCCCAAGACGAGATAAACTGCTGCATACAGGATAAATGCCGACTCCCCCATATCAAAGAATATCCATGTACCTATGAGGAACAATGCTGACGAAATAACCGGAAGACTCCATAAACGCCGGATATCCTTTCCCGCAAATGCTCCGATCAGCACGGAATACAATGGATTGACTGCAAAAAACAGAAGAAAACATACCGCCATTCCTGCATCGCCTTTTACGAAAGTAGCCGCAAGCCACGGAAACGCCAGCATAACTACCGCCGAAGCCGCCATCCATAAAATAATATTCTTTTTCATATGATACCTCTTCCAAAATCTGTTTTTAATTCCCCAATCTGTCGGATACCCCCATTTATGCTTTCCTGTCAAAAGACGGCTTCTCCTCCAGATAATCCGGCAGTGCTTCCAGTTCCTCCTCTTTGCCGTTCTTTAGGGAGCGGTACTCATTAAAATAGATTCCGTAAAATTCCCTTTCCTTTTCCCGTTCAGCCGGAGTCCTCTCGCAAGCCCACCCATATCCCGAACCGAGATACGTCAATACCTTTGTGCCCTGGCAGTAAATGTCCGCGCCATATCCCCCGCTTGTCAGGATGGGGCAGGTCAGCGTTCCGCCCCCTGCCAGCGCAAACTTCTTTTCGGCAAGGCTATCCGTCCTCCCATCCGCCGCCTCCAAAAAGTCAAGCAGCGTCAGTTCCCCGCTCCCGTGGCATTTCGGATTGCCGCCCTGCCTCTTCAGCGCATTTTCAGCCTGCCGGTACAGCGCCTTCCTGTCAGGCGACACATCAGACATATACTCTGCACACAGTTCCGTCCGCCGTCTATGGATATATTCCAGTTCTGCCTTGCTTGTAGTATTCGCAGCCTTCCGTGCCAGCTCCTTGATCTCGTCAGTAAACTCCGCCTTTGATTTACTGCTTTTCCCGGAACTTGGAATGATAGACCAGTCAGGCCCCCTGCCGCGTAGTGGCATACTGTGTTTCATATTTACAGAATTTACTGCACTTAAAGCCGAAATTCCCATGAGTCCACCTCACAATCTCTTTTGCCTTTATTTCCCCGGTTCCACAATCTACCAAAAGCATCTACTCTGTGCCTTATTGTAGAAAGCACCTATAGCTGCTCCAGCTTCCCCAAAAACGCCCTGTAAAATTCCCCTTCTTTGATACGGGCCTGCTGTACCTCTATGCTTCTGGGCGTATATACCCTTGGATGCTCCAAATCGTACAGCGCCTCTTTCGTTACCTGGATCGCAGATTCCACTGTGCTTCCAAGGATGTCAAAATTCTCTGTTTCACCCTTAAGCTGTTTATTAAGCCGCTGCACCATCATCTGCGATATGTGGCTTATCATTCCGTTGCCCCGGATTCCCATGCCATTCGCATTTACTTCCTTCGCCGCATCCATCCACGCATCCTTCACTTCCTGCGGGGCGCCCCGGCCGACCATCTCAAAGGCTTTCTCGTCCTGGTCACCTGCTTTCCCCTGCGCCGCCTTTTCTTCCACCGTTTCCATGAATTCCACCGTTCCGGGCTCCGCACTTCTTGCCGTATATCCTGTCAACGGATATCCCGCTGTCCCTATTCCATTTACACTCATCTCCAAATGTCCTCCATTATTTTTATTACTGCAGCCCCTCTGTCGGTCAGAGCCGCGCCCGCTCCCTCGTAATAAGTCCGAGCGGTTCATTGCCTCACCTCCGGGCAGACCGCAGAGGCAAAGCATTATGCGCCTCTGCGGAATAGGGTGTAACGGTTATACCTGTATATCCAGTGTGCTGCCCGAAGATGGTTTTTTCACAAGAGAGCCGCCTGACTGCACAAGCGAATTGTCGATGGACTCCCTTGTAATTCCGTCCAAAGCCCCGGACGGAATTGGCTTGCCCGGCTCCCATTTCGGATCAACAGCCTTCACCGCATCAACAAATGCCTGCGTATATGCCCGCTCATACTGCCTTAATGTATTCCCTGCTGCCAGTCTGTCATTCTTATCCATTTTCCGGTACAGATTCAAATATACATCTGAACGCCTTGTAGTGTCCCCATTGCCTACACCGTTTTCCTGCAGAAACTCTTTCTTGGTCAGTTCAAACATCTCATCCCTGCTACTCTCCGGTATATCAATGATTCTATTCTTTTCTGCACGGTTTTTCTCCGTTACAACCAGACCTGCCAATCCCGTAACAGGACTGATGTAGTCGCCATCCTTATCATAGCGGCTCATCCTGTTTTTGATTGCCTGAACATTTGTGTACCCAACACCAGAACACGCCGCTGACATACTTTTCATTACTGCCTGATACTGTTTGCTGTTCGTATCAATGCCTGCCCTTTTCAGCATATCCTTACCGCCCTTGCTGTTTATGGGCATTCCCGATATCTGCTGGAACCTGTTACTGAAATCCCTGATTATAAGCATATCCTATACCTCCTTTACGCTTCATTCTTAATGCCGAACATACCGTCCAGCATGGACAGCACTTTCTCCATGCCGCCCTCTTTGGAACCGGAAACCTTATAGGCATCCTTCCACACCTGTGCCAGCGCCATCAGTTTCTGCGGCACGTCTGTACCCTGCGGCTTCTTGTTTACATCCGTGAATGCTGTCTGCCTGCTCCCGGCCTTGGATGCCAGCCTCTTGAACTCGCCTGAAATCATTTCCTTAACACCTGCACCGTCAGCCATCTTCTGGAACGCCTTATCCAGCCCGGCCAATTCCTCATCAAGCGTCATCTTACGGAACCCCGTTTCAGAATTTTCATCCTCCACATAACGCTCCGCCGTGCCGTCCTTATACCCCTGCACGATCTCATCGTAAAGGTTCCCATATGCCCTTACATAGTCCGCAGCCCTGTCCGAAAAGCTGTATGCGCCGCTGTCCCTCTGCCCTTTCAGCTTCCCGGTTTCCTCAGACAGGCGGTGTCCATAACTTGCCTCTATGGACTTTGACACCTGCATTATGGACTCTTTTTGCTTCACCACGCCCTCATGGGTTCTCGCCCTGCCGCCGTTTTGCAGGCTTTCAAGCCCCTCCCTTGAGATTGTGATTTTCACCGCCCTGTCAGCCTGCGGCGGCTGCGCCTCCGGAGCATTCCTGTCAGGCTTTTGCATCTTCATGTTCTGGTACCATTCAGTTCCCGTCTGCTGTGTGCTTCCATTCACATTCATAGACATACTATCATCCTCCTTGACTTAATATTTTTGTGCCAACCCTGGTCCGCATACAGTCTGCCGTTTCATAAAATCCATCGGCAGATACACCCGCATTTCCAACCGCGATTACACCAAGTGACTATAAATTGCACGAAATGACCATAAAGTTTATAACATCACCACCGCCTGGAACTTTTCCGCGTTGCAGGAAACGGCGAAATCGCCCCCGTATTTGTCCGCCACAGCCTTCACGTTCGACAGGCCGGTGCCTTCCGTGACCTCCACTTTCTCTACCACGGGATTCCTTACGGAAAAGATCAGCTTCCCGCCCTCCTGCACCAGCTTGACGTGGATGACGGCATTCCTCCCCTGCCGCGCCACCTTCACGCATTCATGGATGGCGTTGTCTAGCAGGTTGGAGAGCAGGATCACCGTTTCCTCCTCATTCAGCCGCAGCCCGCCCATGTCGCCCACCCGGAATGTCATGGACACGCCCTGCTCCCTTGCGGCATGGAACTTCTGGTTCAGGACGGCATCCACCACCGGGTGGTTCGTGCTGACCGCCGCCATCTCCACCGATATGCTTTCCGTCAGCCGCTCCGCCAGTGCGGCGGCGGCCCGCGTATCACCTTTCTTCAACAGCACCTGCACCGTCCTGATCTGGTTTTTGTAGTCGTGCATCTTCCTCCCCTGCCGCTCATAGACTGCCTGCATATCCCGGTAATGGGCAAGCTGGCTCTCCTTCTTCTGGCCCGCCAGCGCGCTTTCCCGGAGCAGTTCCTCTTTTTCAAGGATTCCCTGCATCAGCTCTATGACAAAGATGTTGATGAATATCAGCCCCACCGACAGAAAGAGGTATGCCGTCTGAACCTTTCTCTCCCCACTGTAGCAAAAATACATAAGTAGCATGGAGGCCACAGTGAGCAGCGGTACCATAAAGAACACCCCCCATTCCTTACAGGAAAGCTCCCTGAAATTGCTCCTGCCCTTCCATATTTTGCGAATCATGAAAAGCAGCAGAATCCAGACCATTTTCATCGGAATATACAAAAAGTCATACTCTAAGGCACACAACTTATCCTTGGAAGCCAGTACATTCTCGGTCAGCAGCAATAAAATATCTGTCAGGAATAACAGTGAATAATTGAGCATGGAAAAGAAAATGCTCTGTTTCCAGTCCGTCCTATAAAACAGTCCACAGAACACTGCCAGGAGCAACACTGCCAACATGACTTTGATTCCCATTGAGCCAACATACTTCACAGACAATGCAAATGCCACTACAGCAGGATACAAAACAATATATCTGCACCTTTGTAACCGTCCTGCATCCTTTTTCTTCAAAAAAGTATCAAAAAAATACACATATCCCCACGCCTCTATTGCCATGATACAGAATGAAAATATCCACAATGCCATGATCACTCCGCCCCCTTAAACAATGTTTACTGCCTCTTCACTTCCGGGTACCTGGACTTCGGGACGGATATTTCCTTCCCCGTGGTCAATACCATGACATAGCTGCTGAGTTTCCCGATGTACCTCATGTTGATAAGAAAACTCTGGTGTATCCGCACGAAGCCCATCCCCGCCAGCTCCGCCTCCAGCTCATCCATCTTCTTATAGATGCTGTACGCCTCCCCCACCGTGTAGAACACGTTCTTGTGCTTACTTGTCTCGATATAGATGATGTCGTCCACCCGCAGGCGCACGTTGCTCTCCACGAAGCCGAACTCCACCGCCCGCTCCTCCCACAGGATACCTTCCACGCACTCCGGCAGCGTCTGTTCCAAATCGTCCTTTAAGAGGAAACGGCTGGCTTTTACCTTGTACCCGTCCAGCGCATAGTTCACATAGGCCGTCACCAGCACGATATGTACCTTCGGGCATTCCGCCTTGATCTTCCCCGCCGCCTCCAGCCCGTCCATGCCCTCCATGTTGATGTCCAGGAACACGATGCCGCATTCCCGCACATACCCCGTATCCGCATAAAGCTCCGTTCCGGAGCCGTATTCCCTTATCTCAAAATCATGCCGTAGGCTTCCAGCAGCGCCCGCAGCGCGCCCCTGTCCTCCCTGCTGTCATCGCAGACCGCTATCTTCATCCATTATTTTCCTCACTTTCCGTCATAAATTATATCGGATCATGGGGCATCCTATCAAACGCCATTGCACAAAACTTCCATAAATTGCACGAAACGACTATAAATCAATCTCAGAATATCACAGGAATGGCTAAAGTTTTTCGCCATTCGTCCGATATAAGGCGGTGCAAACGCAAACCGCCGTGTAAGCATATTACCTCTGATTCCCCCGCTTTCCAACAGGCAGACCGCCGCATATGGCGGTCTGCCATAGCGGCGGTTAGCTTTTGTATTATTTGGCATTCAGTTCCACCAAAACAATCTCCGGACGGTTATTGAACAACTGTGTGACGGGATAGTATATTTCCTCTGTCTATATGCTAACCGGTTTTTTTGAAGATTCCATAAAGATTTAGAAAAAAAGGCGGCACAAGGCCACCTTTTTTAACTGCCCGTCAGTACGGGATTTGTATTGTAACTTTTGCACCGCCTACAACAGCAGAATTTTCTAAAATGATTTTCCCATTGTGCTTTTTGGCTATGGAAGCAGCCACATACAGACCAATACCATAATGGGATTTTGAATTCCGGCTGTCATCCCCCATATAGAATTCTTCTGTTGCATGTTTTAAAGATTCGTCAGAAAATCCTTTTCCGGTATCTGTAATTAGAAAAGAAAGCTCGTTGCCATGTTCCTCTACTTCAAAGGTAATCTCTCCACCCTGCGGAGTGTGTTCTACTGCATTGGAAAGCACGTTGGTGAACATCCTTATAAGCAAATTGTGATCTGCAGTAATATAAGAAGGATGATGTCCACAATCCCAATGCAGTAGAATATTTTTCACAGCACATAAACCATCAATTCGCTTCTTAAGCTCCTGCAGTAAAGAATCCATATTGACCTTTTTCATACAAGGTTTATAGCTGTCCCATGATTTTGCTGCCTCAATCAAGGTCTGCACATAGTCCTGCATCTGTAAGGAACTGTTCTCAATGTATTCCGCACACTCCCTCTGTTCTGCTGAAAGGGAAGTGTCAAAAAGCAGCTCTGCATTTCCCCTGATAATGGTAAGCGGTGTTTTCAGATCGTGTGCCAAAGCAGAAAGCTGCTCCTGTCTCATTTTATCGTCATACCACTGCCTCTCAAGGGACTGCCGTAGCGCAAGCCTCATATGGTCAAGCGCATCCAATGCCTGATCCACCTCAAAAAGTCTGCTTTTTTGTATTTCAAATTCCAAATCCTGATCCTCTATTTTGTGGACGACAGCCAGCAGTTTATCAATCTTTTTCCCAAGATATTTCCCAAATATAAAAGATATTACAATCAGAGAGAGCAGAATTTCCAACAGGATAGTGACGATCAAAAGCCAGTCGGCAGACGGAAATATACTTCTTAATGCCGCATTTCCAAATTGGGCCGTCATGCGGTATCTCAAAATCAGGATTTCATCTTCTCTCTCAATGACAGAATAAAGATACGAACCGTCTCTGGTTCTGCCCCCTTCCATGCAGGTATTCCATATGGCGGTGCTATACTCCCAGCCAATGGAGCCGCCTGCGTACTGCCCGTCTTTTGTGAATATGACATATTCGCATGGATACGGTATCTCAGATTCTTCAACCTGCCGAACAGACCGCAGATTATCTTTTTCCATTTCTATTGCGGTACTTATGCTGGTCAGCGGATATATGGCCCCTATGCTCACGCAAAAAAGGTAAGCCCCCACATTAACCGCAATCACCATAAAAACCGCAAGCGCAAGGCACAGTGCATACCGCATGAATATGGAACGCAGTTTTTTTACACCCATTTATAGCCCACCCCCCATACGGTCTCTATCGGCGCTAATTGGAAAGCTGTCAGTTTGCTGCGGATATTTTTGATGTGGGTGGAAATAACAGAACTGTCACTTTCCCCATCAAAGCCAAAAACAGCTTCATAGATTTGTTCCCTCGTAAATGTTTGCCCGTGATGAAGCGCCAGATATTCGCAGATTTCATATTCACTTTTGGTCAGCGGAAGTTTTTTCCCCTGAAATTCCGCTTCTTTTGCGCTGATCTGAAACACGATGCCAGAAATGGAAAAGGCGTTTTTCTTTTCCCTGCTATCGCGCCGTAAGTGGGCATTTACTCTCGCCCGAAGTTCATCCGTTCCAAATGGCTTTGTAATGTAATCATCAGCGCCAAGCCCTAATCCGCGCACAATATCAGCCTCTTGTATTTTGGCCGTCAGAAATATAATGGGACAGTCTACATAGGAACGTATCTGACTGCAAAATTCAAATCCATCCAGTCCCGGCATCATAATGTCCAGCAAAATCAGATCATATTTGGAAAAGTTCATATTAAGGGCTGTTTGTGCATCCGATATCAGGCTGATCAAATGCCGGTCTTTTTCCAGCACACGCCGGATAAGCTGAAGCATTGCAGGCTCATCGTCTACTACTAAAATATGTCCCATCGTTCCGCTCCTTTAAGAATATACAAAATCCTCATTTCAATCAGAAGATGTTCCACTATACCGTGAAAACCAAAATGCTGTCAAGACTATTGTGCCAAAAGTGACAATGATACAGAAAAGAATCCCTATCTGGTTTTCGAATGTCCCCACAGGCTGCAGATGGAACAGGTATGCCAAGGCACCTTCTGCAAACCGCACTCCCAAACCATACGGGATAATATACCACAATCCCGTACCAAGATCTGTCTGCAGGAGCGCCGACAGCAAACTTCCCATCACACCGATACTTAAACATAAGTTTCTCCCAAAACGGAACGCTAAAATCAGGTGCAGTCCATACAGCATAACATTGCTTCCCCAAAGTACAATCGAAATTGCGGCAAAAAATCTTACCGGAAGTTTGATTCCTGTCATATAGGAAAACGGAATCCCAAATAGCACAGCACTGAGCGCAGTGGAAAACAGTCCCGCCAAAAGCAGGATGGTGAGTTTTGAAAAGATAGCTTTATTGCGGCTGGGGAGCGTGAGTATATTTTGGGAATGCCCTGCCTGTAATTCCTGCTCTGCAATAATCTGGCAGACAACCGAGATTACAAACGGATATGCAATTGCGATAATCTGTGCAAAGACTGCCAGCTTATTCAGTTCGCTGCCGGACGATAAACGGGAATAAAACAGCATTAGAACTGCCCCAAAAACCGGAAAGAGCAGATGAATCCCCAAAAACCATGAGTGCCTCAGCTTATAAATGTCACTTTTCAGATACTGGTAATATTCACTCATGTACCCAGCCTCCTCGCGAAAACAATTTTGAACCACCCAAAAAAACAGTTAATGCAAACACCAGACTGACAATCACTGCCGGAAAAACATACCCGGCTGATAAAAGAGAAGATGCATCTTCAAGGGGAATCCCATTAACGTGCATTTTGAAGAATGGGCATACAACACGGGCAGGGATTGCATAAGGGACAAATAAGAACCATTCCTTCTCAGCACAGACAGCAGATAAAATCACGTTCGCAGCTAAAGATACAAAAACAACTTTCATATGCCCCATGAAACATGTTAACTGCATAATAACGGGAATCTGCCACAAATAAGTCAGGAAAAGGAGCATACAGCCAATCAGCCCATCCAAAGGAGAAACCGTAACACATGCCGCCATGCCGACAGCAGTCGTTGCAATCCACAGGAAAAGGTTTGTCACAAAGAGTAGAATAACCAATGCTGCCGTTTTTCCAAACCAGATTTTTTCAAGTCGTATGGGCAGGAAAACTATGTTCTGCATCCCGCTTTTTTTCTCCCCGGCAATCATGCTCGCAGAACATAGCGAAACTACAAGTGGCAGAACCATGAAATACCACCAGTTATATGTTGAAAGCTGGACATGTCTGCCGCTTAACAGATACCCCAACAACAATGTGGCTAACGGAGCCAAAATTATCAGCTTCATAGAAAAAGTATGTCGCATTTTCAGCAATTCAGATTGAATGATACCAAGCATAAATCAGCCCTCCCCCCTGGTGTTGCCAACAACTTCCATAAAAATGTGTTCCAAATCCACATCTTTATGGACTTCACCTTCATAACCCAGCTTTCCATTTGAGATAATACCGATATGGTCTGCAATCAGCTCAACCTCAGATAAAATATGGCTGGATAAAATAACAGTAATCCCTTTCGCTGAGAAAGAGCGGATCAATTTACGCAGATCCTGAATACCGATAGGGTCTAATCCGTTTGTCGGCTCATCCAAAATTAAGAGTTTAGGCTGGGCCAATAGTGCAAGTGCTATTCCAAGCCTTTGTTTCATGCCTAAAGAAAACTGCCCTGCTTTCTTTTTTCCTGTGTTGGTTAATTGTACCGTGGTAAGGACTTCTGAAATTCGCTCATCTGATAAACCCAGCGCCAGAGCGCGTACTTTCAGATTTTCATATGCTGTCAGATTATCATACAGCGGCGGATTTTCAATCAAAGCACCAATTTCCTTCAAATCATTGCGACTCCAATCATGGCCGTCAACCTCTATCCTGCCGGAAGTCGGCTTAAAGATTCCTGCAATCATTTTTAAAATTGTTGATTTTCCAGCTCCGTTTGGTCCTAACAGACCATAAATCGAATTCTTTTGTACGCTTAAAGATATACGGTTTGCCGCAATCTGCCCTTTAAAACTTTTACTTAGTTCTGTTGTTTTCAAAATGATGTCCATACTCTGCATATCCTTTCTATTTGTTGCAGAAAGAATAACAGATAATTTTGAAGATTTCATAAAGATACGAATAAACTTATTTTTCCCCTATCGCCCTTTTCCAATTATATTATCTATTGCCCATTACCCCATCTCCCTGAATGTGCCGGCCATTCCCCCGACAAGGCTCCACTGGCGCTGCATATAGGATTTCAGATTTCCCGTACCTTGCCTATATGCCTCCTGGACTGTTTCCGGGTTGTCGAAATGTTCCATGACTGCACTGGCGGCACAGTACCCGCTCTCCATCCCGGCAGATATGCCCTCGCCCATCGGGTTTAAAAATCCGGCAACCTCCCCGGCAAAAAGGATACGCCCCACAGTGTAATCTACACGGCATTCCGGACGGATATACGGCATCAGCCACTTTTCCTCTTTCGTCTGCCTGCTGATCCGCAGGTGGTGCTTCTCTTCCATATAGGCAATGAAGCTTCCATAATAATGTCCGATTTTTCCATATCCTTTACGGACACCCCAAGCACCAGCAGATCATCCTTCACGTTGAACCATGCGTCATATTCCGAAAGCTCCGGCTGCAGGTATGCATAGAAGTAATGCGGGTCTAAATCTATGCTGCCCTCGTTAAAGGTCTGGTATGTGGTCATGTATCTGGGAACTTCCCCGGTATTCTTCCCGGCATATTGCCTTGCAATTTGCCGTTTTAATGTTCCGACAACGCCCTCGCAGTCAATGACATACCTTGCGCCCTCTGTAAAATTCTTCTGCCCGTGCAGGCCGACTTCCACAAATCCGTCCTTTTCCGTGCAGGAAAGGGCCACCACGCCGTCCATGACCTCCGCACCGCTCTCCTCTGCTTTCCCCGCGAGCCACCCGTCAAAATGGCTACGCCATACATTAAGCCCCTCCTGCTCGAAGCGGTATTCCTTCCCCGTGTCATTTGTGAATACCATGCCCCTGTTATCTGTCGGGGTACACATGGCAGACTCCGGCACGGCCTCCCCGAAATACTTCTTTACAAGCTCCATTGATTTCTTTATCAGCACGCCCGAACAGGACTTGTACCTGGGCATTTTGAATTTTTCCACCAGTAGAACCTTATAGCCTTTTTTCACTAAAGCCTTAGCCGCCGTGCATCCCGCAGGTCCCGCCCCGACCACTATCACATCATACATCCGTATATCACCCTTTCCGCTGTTTCCTATTACTTCGGCAGGATACCGTTCCTGCTAAAGTAATAACATCCACTGAATTATACCATAAAAATTTTCTGTTTTTCACCCGATGGCATGAAACGACTATTTTTCGGGAATGGAAAGCAAAAAAGAGCCATTGGACAGCCCTTTTCCTCCCACCATCATTTTTCAATTTTTCTCTATATTATCACGCAAAACTCCAAACTATCACGGAAACTCATATACAAACACGAAAACTCCATGCAGTTTCCGTGTTTGTATCATATCCCCCGTTTTTCAACAGCATTTTCCGTCAAGCTAATACACCTTTCAGCAAAAACCGATAATACCCTACACCCTTTTACCTTTCCGCTTTATACTATCACGGAAACCCCCGACTTTTGCGTGAAAGTATACTTTTGCCTGATAGTACGATTTTTTCCCCTATCGCCATCCTATCAGCGGCATCCAAAAACAAAAAAATTGGGGTCCACCACCCACCGTGATGAACCCCACCAAGCCTAAAAAACCTAGTTGAAAGCCTTGCTTTCAGCTTATTTTAAGCCATTCTTCAATACTTTTGCCTGCGAGTACCCAAATTCCTATGGCATTATTTCTGAATAGCCGCCTGTGCCGCTGTTAGATTATGATGACTTTTACCCCTCTTTACCCCATTTACCCCACCCAATTCAACATTCGACAAACGGGATTCGACAAGATTTCCTTGCTTTTATGCGGAATCCGCTATAAAATGATTTCAGTGGAAAGCTCCGCAGCGTTTGACAATTCCATATAAATCTGCTAAGATATATTTACATAAAGGTACTGCCGATAGACGGCTAGTCCGAATTTAGGTCAACAAAAATAGTCGCCTTAGTTTTGCAGACTGTGGGGCGGCTATTTTTGTGGTTTATTATTATCCTTGCTTCCGATGGCGTATCCGAGACCGAAGCAGGTCAGGCATAAGCCAAGCACTGAAATCAATCCTTCAATCGTCAACATCCACTCAGCCCTCCTTTCCCAGATTCCTGCAAGCAGGTTTCTATGTAATCGGAGGGTCACAGTCCCTCCGCAGAAGAACTAGCCGCCTACCGTTATGGCAGTACCCGTATGAATATTTTATCAGAAAATGTCGGACGCTACAAGATGGTTTTCCGGCTTTTTTCTTTTTCCACTTGCAATCCCGCCAAAACAGAGGTAAGCTACGACACCACGGAAGGAGGGATTGGATTGGAAAAAGATTCTGCATTGTACCAATTGATGGATGTCCGTATGCACAGCGTCATGAACGGCATCGTAAACAGTGACGGGGAATACCAGGCGATTCTCCGCAAGTCGGACATATACTCCGGCGAACTGGACAGGATGAACTTGTCAAAAGAAATCCGGCTGCTGATTGACCGCTACGTCAGCGAGCAGAACGCGCTGGGCTCCCGGTTTGGGATGCTTGCATATCTGCTTGGATTTTCCGACTGCAAGGCTATGTTTTTAGGGAAATGCCTGCCAACAGAAGTAAAAGAAATGATTACAGAGTAAGACCGCAAAACGCCGGACAGGACGGAAAGGCCGCCACAGCCCTTCCGCCCTGTCTCTTTCGTCTAAATATAAATCCATGCCTCCAGCTCCGCATATTTGTTGGACTTTGACCACTGCGGGTGCATCCTGAACCATGCCCGCTCGTCATCCGGCGTGACCGTCAGCTTCGTAAAATAAACGGGGGAACCGGCATCATCCAGTTCCCCGCGGGCTTCGGGGCTTAAGTTTAAGAGCCACTCAAAGCGGTCTTCGTAAACCCTTACCCCGAAAACATATTTATCGATATCTTCCTCCGAAAACTCCCCATCCTCCGGCACGGGCGGCTGCTCCATGAGCCTTTGCAGGTTTTCCAGCTTGCCGCTCACATCCTCCTCCGTGGCGGGCTTCACATCGCCGTACTGCATCATCTGCTGTTCCAGCTCTGCGATCTTTTTCTCCACCTCCTGCTGCTTGCGGCTGAATACCTCCCTCGGTATCTCGTTGTTCATCCGCATATCAAGGAGCGTCTCGTAGCGCCCCTGCTCTTTTTTCAGCTTTTCCTCTATGATGGATTTATCCCGCAGCACTTCCGCCTGCTCTACCCCTGCCGCGCCGAGGCCGAGGACCGCCGCCGCATTTTTCAGCGTTCCCTCCGGGTCATCGAAAACGGCGTGGAGAACTTTCTGCGCCATCGTGTGTATCTTCCAGTCCTGCACCAGCGGCGCCCGGCAGACGCCCTCAATGCTCAGGCCGTTCTTAAGCCTTGCCGAAATGGTACCCGTCCGGGTCTGGTCATAGCACTTGTAGGTGTAGGTGGTGAAGTCCCTTGACTTGGAGTGCCACCTGGTCTTTGCGAAAGCGTGTCCGCACTGGCACCGCAGCTTCCTGCGCCAGAGGTCATCCGAATAAACGCCTTTATTTTTCCGCCACTGCGCCGTCTGTGCGTTTTTTTCCTCCAGCATCCTCTGCACCCGCTCGAATTCCTCTTTGGTGACGATGGGCTGGTGTTTCCCCTCCACGATGATGCGGTCAAGCTCCCCGTTGTTCTTCGCCCTTTTCTGTTCGAGGTAGTCCGGCACGTATTCCTTCCGGTATTCCAGCTCGCCGCAGTAGAGGCGGTTCTTTAGGATATGGCTGATGGTGGCGTAATGCCACAGGCTCTTCCCCATCGCCGTGAGGTCGCCGTCTTTTTCAAGCTGCTTCTTGATCTTCTGGCTGCCGTTGCCCGCAAGGTACATATCGAAAATCTTCCTGACCGTTTTCGCCTGCACCTCATTGATGACGTATTCCGGTCCCACCTTGTCATATCCAAGCACGTTCCCGGTGCCGTAGATCACCCCGTTCTGGAAGGAGACCATCTGCCCCGCCTTTACCCGCATGGAGGTCTTTTTCGATTCGTTCTGCGCGAGGGTCGCCATGATGGTCAGCCGCAGCTCCCCGTCCTCATCGTTCATGGTCCATATGCCGTCCTCGGTGAAATACACCTCAATCCCCATCCGCTTCAAGAGCCGCGTCTGCTGGAGGGTGTCCACCGTGTTCCTTGCAAACCTCGATACCTCCCTCGTGACGATCAGGTCGAAATGTCCGTCCTTTGCGTCCTCCATCATCCGCACGAAGTTTTTCCGCTTGGCTATGGAAGTGCCGGTGATACCTTCATCGATATACCGGCGGTAAAGCACCCAGTCCGGGTGCCTGTCTATCAGGTCATCGTAATACTGCACCTGGTTCTCCAATGCTGAAAGCTGTGCCTCATGCTCTGTTGAAACCCTTGCATATATCGCAACTTTCCTTATCCGCATCTGCATCCGCTCCTTTCCGTCCCTGCCCCGCAGGGCTCCCGCATTTTTCTTTAAAATAAGGCCCCGCATCCTTTGGGTTTCCCACCCTGCAGTACATCGAAACCCTCAGTTTTTTTCCTTCATTTTCTGCCATGACCGTCTGCGCTCCTTTCTTTTTGGGTAGTCTATTAATCACTCTGAAAGCCCGTAAAGTCAAGCAGTCTGGCCGCTTTCTTCCTATATAGATGCCGCCTTACATTCCCTTAAATCCGGGTGGTGAATGCAAGCGAAATCCACCCGTCCCGCTTTTCCGCATAGGCTTTGAGCAGCCCCCATCCGTCCTGTTCCTCGACCACGGTGAAAATGCCTGCGCCGGTAAATTTGCCCGTCTTAGGGAAATCTGTTCCGGGGCCACGGCGGATATTCAGATCGGGGATTGTCACGCGCACCATGTAGGGAGCGGAAAGGGTGAGGCTCTCCATGAACTGCACTTTCCCTTCTTCCATAATGGCTTTCAGGATGGAGAGAATCTTCTCCCCGTACTTCTCCCCTGCCGCCCAGCCTTTTCCCTGCGGGTTCTCCTTCTGGCCGAGCCATTCCGCATAGGGAGCGCATCCCCTTTTCACATAGCGGAAACGCGGGTCTATAAGTGCGTTCCGCAGTTTATCCGTGGAAGCGTAGGCTTTGAGGTGCTGAATCTGCGCCCGGATGCCAAGCTGCGGTGTATCAAAAGAAAGCCCCTTTTTGCCCCTCTGCGTCACCCCAAGCCCGCAGAAATTGTTCTGCGAAAGTGTGACCGCAGAGCCGGAGAAAGTGAAGTTCCCCGTTTCCAGACAGGACTGTGCAAAGGCGATATCGCCCCTCACGCCCTCCGCCTCCCCTTCGGAAATATACAGCGGGATCATATCCAGAACGGACTGCGGCACGGACGGATTCTTCTTTTTGAGGTATGATTTCATCTGTTCCGCAGTTGCCGCCGCTTTCCCCATAATGGCGGTAAGGGAATCCTCCGCTGTGCTTCCCTCCATCGCCGCCTTGATATCTTTTCGGAACTGCCCCATCGACAATCCAAACTTAGACCACAGATGCTCCACGTCTCCGTGGTTGCTGGCAATGCCCCTTTTACATCCCTCGCTGTGGCTGATGATAACGCCATCCGCCATAGGGTCTAAGCCGAACTGCCCACAGAGATATGCGAATAATTCCACTGCATATCTGTAGGCGGCAAGCACATGGTTCTTCGTATTCTCACCGTTCCCGGTCTCCGTCCATGATGCGCCGCCTGCATATTTAATGGTGGCAGGCTCCGTCATCTCCACACCGATATGGGTATTGTTTGCACCGCCTCCGCAGTGCCACCCACGGAAATCCCACGGGAGCAGTTGGTACACGTCCCCGTCCGGCTCTACGATGGCATGGACGCAAGCATTGGCATCCGCCCTGTTCCAGTTCTTCATAAACACATCCGCCTCTGGCTGCGGGCATCCCACCGAATGGATCATAAGACCTTTCACGGTGATATGCTTTCCCGCCTTATAACAGCCGGACTCCGTAAGGTAATTCTGTTTTAAATTCATCCCATTTCCCTCTCTTTCTGCACGAAAAAGGCACCAGTTTTTACACCGATGCCTCAGATTAAAAATCCATTAATTCTCTTTTTCCTCCCGTAACTGCTCCAGCACGGCTTTCAGCTTCCCCGGAATGGGCAGCCCCGTCCTCGCGGCATTCTCTAAGATGGAAATGCCCTCATTGGAAAGGTAAAAGAAGATGACCGCCGTCCGCAGGACGCTACCCTCCCCGATGATGTGCGTATCTACGATATGCCCCACTGCCACAAGGCTGAAAATAATGACCTTCTTGAAGATGCCCTTGAATCCCACTTCGCTGGAGAGCTTCTTCTCCACCGCAGCCGCCATCAGCCCGGTGGCATAGTCCACGATGACAAACACCACCAGTGCATAAAGGAAGCCGTCAAAGCCTCCCATGACCGCACCTAGCGCACCGCCGAGCGCCGCAAACGCATACTGCGCCGCCTCGATAAAATTCTTCATTCTGTTCTCCTCCTTAAAATCAGACATAAAAATAAG